>NZ_JAFGYJ010000026.1:0-93774 GCF_017490805.1 Pseudomonas sp. 43(2021) | reverse complement strand
AGCGGGTTACCCGCGAGACGACACCGCGGTGGATGGCACGGGCTTCGCCCGTGTTCGCGGGCAAGCCCGCTCCCACAGGGGGCGCGCCAGCTTTTAGAAATTGAGCAAGACAGTTGCTCCCACAGGGTATGCGCACCGCTTGCGAATTCAGTTCTCTACGCGACAGCTCCGGCCTGACAGTTGCTCCACCAGAAAATCCACGAACACCCGCACCCGCGCCGGCATCGCCGGGCCGCCCACGAACACTGCATGAATCGGCTCCCGATCACCGGGGTTGTACGCCTCCAGCAACGGCACCAGCTGACCGCTGGCCAGGTCATCGGCCACGGTAAAGGTACCGATGCGCGCTACGCCGGCGCCGAGCCTGGCCAGCTGCGCCAGGGCTTCGCCACTGCTGCATTCGATATTGCCCGTCACCTTCAATGAGAACGCCTGCCCGTCGCGGCGGAATGGCCAGTCGGGGGCGGCGCGGCGGAAGTTGAAGCGCAGGCAGTTGTGCCGGGCCAGGTCCTCCGGCACAAGCGGCGTCCCACAGCGCGCCAGGTATGCGGGCGAGGCGACGATCACCTGGCCGGTTTCGCCAATGGCGCGGGCGCTCAACGAGCTGTCCGGCAGGTGGCCGAAGCGCAGCGCCACGTCGGCCTGGCCGCCGAGAATGTCGGCCACTTCGTCACTGAGGGTAAGGTCGACCAGCACCTGCGGGTAGCGCGCGCTGAACGCTGCCAGCAACGGCACCACGGTCAGCCGGCCATGGCCCAGCGCTGCGCTGACGCGCAAGCGCCCGCGTGGCACGCCCTGGTCGGTGATGGCCTCTTCCACTTCGAGCATGTCGGCCAGCACTCGCCGCGCACCGCGCAGGTACGCTTCGCCCTCGGGCGTGAGAGTGATCGCCCGGGTGGTGCGTAGCAGCAGGCGGGTGCCCAGCCGCTGTTCGGTGCGCGCGAGGATGCGGCTGACCGCCGAAGGCGTCAGCCCCAGCGCCCGGGCGGCGGCAGACAGGCTGCCCTCTTGTGCCACCTTGGCAAATATTTCCATCTCTCCGGATCTTCCACTGAAGTCCATTTGTGCCTCTTGAGCAAAGGTGGTTCGCAAAAACGCAGTCTAGTGCGGCTCAGCTTCGGATCGTAGCATTTGCAGCACAGATAAGGAGTTTGCCATGCGTATCAATCCACCGCTTGTCGCACTCGCCATCGGTGCCTTTGGCATCGGTGTCACCGAGTTCGCCCCCATGGGCATGTTGCCCAGCATCGCCACCGACCTTGGCGTCTCAATCCCGGCTGCCGGGCTGTTGGTCAGTGCCTATGCGATCGGTGTGCTGATCGGGGCACCGCTGATGACCCTGGCCACGGTGAAGGTCCCGCGGCGTTACCTGTTGATCGGCCTGATGGCCATCTTCACCCTGGGCAACCTGATGTCGGCCCTGGCCAGCGACTACGCCAGCCTGCTGGTCGCCCGCGTGGTCACCTCGCTCAACCACGGTGCGTTCTTTGGCATCGGCTCGATCGTCGCGGCCAGCGTGGTGCCGCCCGAGAAGCGCGCCGGGGCCGTGGCCGCCATGTTCATGGGGTTGACCCTGGCCACCATCGGCGGTGTGCCGCTGGCGACCTGGTTCGGTGAAATGCTGGGCTGGCGCACGGCATTCTGGGGCATCGCCGGGCTCGGCCTGGTGGCAATGACAAGCCTCTGGTATGCACTGCCCCATGTGCCGTCGCCCAAGGGTGACGGGGCCATGGCCGAAATCCGCGTGCTGGGCCGCGGGCCGGTGCTGGCGGCATTGCTGCTGACCGTGGTGGGCTCCAGCGCGATGTTCACGGTATTCACCTATATCGCGCCGATCTTGCAGAGCGAGGCGGCCGCGTCCACCACCTTCGTCACGGCCATGCTGGTGTTGTTCGGTGTCGGCCTGACCTTGGGCAACGTGTGGGGTGGCAAGGCCGCGGACCGCTCGATCGACCGCACCCTGATGCTGTCACTGGCCGTGCTGATTGCGGTGTTGCTGATGTTCCCGCTGGTGATGGGCTGGCCGCTGCCGACTGCGCTGGCGATCCTGGTGTGGGGTGCGGCCAGCTTTGCCCTGGTGCCGCCGCTGCAGATGCGCGTGATGGAGGCGGCCAAGGATGCGCCCAACCTGGCGTCGGCGGTGAACATTGGGGCGTTCAACCTGGGTAACGCGATTGGTGCGGCGCTGGGTGGGGCGGTGATCAATGCCGGGCTGGGGTATTCGGCGGTTTCCCTGGCGGGGGCGGCGATGGCGGCGGTTGGATTGGTAATGGTCTTGATGTTTGCCTGGCGTGGGCGGGCGGTGGCGTTGAGGGATCGGGTAGCAGTTTAAGGGGCTGAGATCCTGGGGGCGCTTTGCGCCCCTTTCGCGACGCAAGGCCGCTCCCACAATGTTGCCATCACGGCGTACCGTTGCGGCCGTGCAGGTGATAGGCCGGGCGCTCGCTCAACCGCTCGTAATAGTCGCGCACGGCCGGCAGGTGCGGGTGCTCGAACGGTGTTTCGAACCAGCGGTTGACCGACAGGCCGATGGGAATGTCGGCCAGGGTGAACTGGCTGCCGGCCACATAGGCACCGGTGGCCGCCAGCTGGCGGTCGAGAATGTGCATGTAGCGCGCCCAGTCCGCACAGCCGGCGGCGAGGGCCTGAGGGTCCTGGTGGGCGGGCGAGTGCCTGACCAGTGACATGAACGCGTAGCTCCAGGAGCGGTTGAGGTCCGAGGCCTGCCAGTCGATCCACTGGTCGATCCTGGCCCGCGCCTGCGCTTCGCCCGGGTAGAACGCGGTGGCGCCGTAGCGCGTGGCCAGGTAGCGGATGATGCTGTTGGATTCCCACAGGGTGAAGTCGCCATCCTGGATCACCGGGATCATGGCGTTGGGGTTCAACGCAAGGAACTCGGCGCTGTCCGTGGGCTTGAAGCCCGCCCCCCAGTCTTCGCGCTCGAACGGAACCTCGAACTCGGCGCACGCCCACAGGACTTTTCGTACATTGATGGAAGAGGCTCTGCCCAGTATCCGTAGCATGGTGTTCGTCCTTGTGTGGGGGAACTTGATCGTCCGTCACTGCCGGGTGCCGGTCAAGAGCCTGGCCGGTGGCAGAGCGTCCCCTTTGTAGGATTCTTGTAGTCCATTTCCGAAAGTAAGCCTTTCCACCCCCAAGGTGATTGTGGCGTGGCAGGCAGCGCCCTAGTCTCGGCACGCTCGTAACCCCGAGGAATGGACATGGACAAAGACACTCCGAAAGAAGGCAGCAACCTTAATGTCGTGCGCGCAGCGGGCCGTTTTGGCAACGGCGGTGCCGAACTGGTGCAGATGAAACCGCAGCTGCCAATGCGGACGGCGCTGATGGAAGCCTCAAGCATCATGGGCTGCATTACCGAACTCACCCGCAAGGCCATCGACCGGCCTGGCGACCGCAAGGTGATGATGCAGGCCACGTACTATCTGGCAGGTATGGCCAAGGCGTTGATCGACGGCCAGTTGCATCAGTTGCGCCAGGCACGGGCAAGCGAGGAGCAGCCTTAGTCAGGCTTGCCTGGGGGCCGTGAACTTGGCACCCTTGGTCAGTTTGAATCGTCTGAATCACGACAGAAGGAAGTTCGCATTGAGCTGGGACAAGGTGGGGAAACTTCTGGTAGCCGTGCTGCTTGGCCTGATGGTTCTGCTGGCCGTCTATGGGCTGCTCAGAGGCAACCCGCGCCTGGAGGCATCGCTGACCTATGCCTACCTCACCTATCCCAGCCAGTTCAGCGAACGCATCAGCAAGGCCAGCGAGCAGCTCAAGTACGAGCAGTTGCAGGGGCGTATCAACACCATCAGCGAGGGCGGGCTGAGCCACGATCAGGTCGAGCGCCTGATCGAAATGGCCCAGGCACCCTATGCCCAACTGTTCGCCAAGCCCTTCGAGGCCGGGCTGGTCGACCACCGCACCGGTTTGCTCATCGAATTGCGCAACAGTGGTGATGCACAGGTGCGTCAGGTGAAAATCCGCCTGCCAGCCAAGGGCCTGGTGCAGGTGCGCGACGCTGCGGGCAACGACACCATCCTGGAAACCGCCACCATGCAAGTGGATATCCCCGCCATCGAGCCGGGTGGCGCGTGCAAGGTATGGGTGTACTTCGATGCGGACTACTCGCAGATCCGCCAGAGCGGGGTCAGCATCAGTCACGCCAATGGTAAGGCCGATGTGCAGGTGTACCGCGAGGTCATCGGCTTCCCGGCCTGGGTGGCCCGCTACAGCCGTGAGCTGATGGTACTGCTGGGCGTATTGGCGGTCAGCGTGCTGGGCCTGGGGTATGCCTGCCTGTCGCGGCGCCGCGTGGTATAACCCCGGCGGGCGTGCCTTCAGGTCAAGGGTCATTTGCCGCAAACTCAACAATCGCCCGTTGACAACCCTCTATAGTGCTCGGCATTACAAGACCTATGCCGAGCCTGCCCGATGATCCCTTCCCTGGACTCCATTTTCTCCCGCCTGCGCCTGCGTCAGTTACGCCTGCTCATCGAACTGGACCGCTGCGGCTCCCTGCACAAGGCGGCCGAGGCCATGGCGATTTCCCAGCCCGGGGCCACCAAGGCCTTGCGCGAGGTAGAGGAGGTGCTGGGTGTGCCGTTGTTCCAGCGCCTGCCCAGCGGGCTGGTGGCCAATGACGTAGGTCGTTGCGTGGTGCGTTATGCGCGGTTGATCCACAGCGACCTGGGGCACTTGCGCGAAGAGGTGCTGGGCATTGTCCAGGGCCAGGGCGGGCGGCTGGCGGTAGGCAGCATCATGGGGGCCATGCCGACCCTGGTCGGCGCCCTCGGGCGGCTGCGCAGCAGGCAGCCGCAACTGGCGGTGGAGATCGCCGAAAACACCAGTGCCAACCTGCTGGCCCAGCTCGATGAAGGGCGCCTGGACCTGGCCATCTGCCGGCCAGGGCTGGGCCGCAACGCGGCAGACTATGCCTTTGTCGAACTGGCCCAGGAGCCGCTGGCGGTGGTCGCGCACCCACGGCACCCGCTGGCCGGGGTAGCGGCGCTGGAAGTCGGCGACCTGAGCCAGTACCGCTGGATTGTCTACCCGGCCAACATGCCCATGCGCCAGGCGCTGGAGCGTGAGTTGAGCGAAGCGGGGGTGGAGGTGCCACGCTACCCGCTGGAAACCTTCTCCACCTTCGCCACCTTCATGCTGCTGGAGGATGACCCGACGCTGGTGGCGGTGATCCCCAGCGCGGTGGCGGCCTTTGCCGAGCAGCGCGGCTTGCTGGTGTCGCTGGCAGTGCAGCTGCGGGCACTGAGCGAGCCGTTCGGCATCGTGCACCGGGTGGCAGCGCCGCTGTCACCGGCGGCGCGCTTGCTGGTAGAGGAGTTGACTGCCGGTTGAAACCTGTAGCGGCCCCTGTGGGAGCGGGCGAGCCCGCGAACACCGGCGCAGCCGGTGCCATCCACCGCGTTGCCTGCTTCGCGGTGTACGACCGCTCCCACAGGGGCTTGTAATCCCAAACCTCAGAACTGCCGCTCGCGGTAATCGATCAAGCTGGAAAACACCGCAATCAACACCGCCGCCACCACGAAGAAGATCAGCGCAAAGAAGTAATCCCCGGTGAACTGCACGATCAGCCCGATCACGATCGGTACCAGCACCCCGGCCATGTTGCCGCAGAAGTTCATGGTGCCACCCAGCACGCCGGTGCGCGACGGCCCGCCGATGATCGCCGGCAGGCACCAGTACATCCCGCACCAACGGATGAAGAACATCGCCACGCACAGCAGGCTGATCACCGCGACGGTTTCGCCCACATAGGCTGCTGCCAGGATGCACACCGCTGCCACCAGCGCCGAACCGCTGAACAGGGTGCGCATCACCAGGTTCGGCGAGGCACCGCTGGCCCGCCAGCGGTCACCGATCCAGCCGCCGATCAGCTCGCCGACAAACCCGCACATGAAGATCAGGAAGGTCGCCCCACCCATGGCCGAGATGTTCAGGCCGTGGGCCTTGTGCAGGTAGCTTGGCATCCAGGTCAGCAGGCCATAGAACACCGCGAGGATACAGCTGTAGCCGGCGAACATGGCAAAGATCGAACGGTCCTTGAGCAGCTCCCGCAGCGGCAGGCTGGCCTTGGCTGCCGCGGCATGGGCGCTGGCGTTGCCTTCGGTGATGTGGCGCAGCTCGGCCTCGTTCACCCCTGGGTGCTCGCTGGGGTGGTTGCGGATGTACTTCCACGCCAGGATGCCGGCCAGTACGGTACCGACCCCCGCCACCACGAAGGCCAATCGCCAAGAGCCCAGCCAGGCAATCAACCCGGAAATCAGGATCGCCCCCAGGGCGCTGCCCAGCGGCGCGCCGCCGTCCACCAGCACTGCGCCACGGCCACGTTCGTTAGGCGTCAGCCAGGCGCCATTGAGCTTGGCCCCGGCGGGCATGATCGGCGACTCGGCCACACCCAGGCCGATGCGCGTCAGTAGCAGTACCAGCCAGTTGTGCGAGGCCGCGCCCAGCGCCTGGAACAGGCCCCAGGCCACGGTTGCCGCGCCAATGATGCCGCGGGTGTGGAAGCGGTCCAGCAGCAGGCCGCCAGGGATCTGCATCAAGGCATACGACCAGAAGAACGCACTGAGCATCAGCCCTTCCATGGCCGGTGTCAGGTTGAATTCGGGGGCGATCAGCGGCAGCGCCACCGACAGCGAGGCGCGGTCGATGTAGTTGATTGCGGTCAGCAGCAACAGGATCAGGAAGATGCGCCAGCGCACCGTGGTCATCGGGGCCGCGGCGGGCAGCGCCAGGTCGGCCGGGGAGGGGATGGTCTTCATCGCGGGAGCTCGTTGTTGTGATTATCGGGAGGCGTAGCAGCTACGCAGGCCGATTGTTGGAGCGCTGCCGGCGGGGCGGGTAATGAAAAGAGCTGATCCGCCAATAACGCCTGCTTATTACCCGGGCAGGGGATAAGCAGTGGTTATTGGCGGATCAGCTCTTTTCATTATCGGCGGCCCTGGCCCGCGCTCTAGATTGCCCCGGCACGGCCCGCCAGCGTCACGGTGGGCACAACAAGAACAACGCAGTTGCCTGAGGACCCCTCATGAGCCAATTCCAGTTCCATTTCCCCACCCTTGCCAAATGTGGCGCGGGCCTGGCCGACCAGGCCGGTGCGCTGCTCAAACCGTACCTGGACGGCCCCCTGCTGGTGGTCACCGACCAGGGCCTGATCGACGCTGGCATCCTGGCCGGTTTCTTCGCCTCGCTGGAGCAGGCGGGTATCGACTACCAGCTGTTCTCAGACGTTGAAGCCAACCCCAGCACCGACGTGCTGGACGCTGCCGTCGCACTGCTGAAAGCGCGCAATTGCACCTCTGTGATCGGCGTGGGCGGCGGTAGTAGCATCGACACCGCCAAGGGCGTGGCGGCGATGGCCACCAACCCTGGCAACATCCTCGACTACGAGGGTTACGACAAACTGACCCAGCCACCGCTGCCGATCTTCGCCATCCCGACCACCTCCGGTACCGGCAGCGAATGCACGGCGTCGACCGTGTTCACCAACAAGCGCACGCTGTTCAAGACGGTGATCGTCAGCCCGCGGCTGTTCCCGCGCCTGGCCATTCTCGACCCGGCACTGACCCTGAAACTGCCCGCGGCCATCACCGCGGCCACCGGCATGGATGCGCTGACCCACGCCATCGAGTCGTATGTGTCGCGCCAGGCCAACCCGATCAGCCAGGCCATGGCCCTGCAAGCCATTCGCATGATTGCCGGCAGCCTGGAAAAAACCTACTTCGTGGGCACCGACATGGACGCCCGCGAGCAGATGCTGCTCGGCTCGTTCCTGGCCGGGGTGGCGTTCTCACAATCCAGGCTGGGCAACGTGCATGCCATTTCCCATACCTTCGGTGGGGTGTTCAACATTCCCCATGGCATCGCCAACGCCGCGCTGCTGCCTTACGTGATCAAGTTCAACCTGCCGGCCTGCCCGGAGCGCTTCCGCGACATCGCCATTGCCCTGGGCGCCGATGTGACCGGGCTCAGCGTGGAGCAGGCCGCGGCGCGCGCGGTAGAGGCGGTGGTGGCCCTGAACCAGGCCATCGGCATCCCGGCGACCATCCGCGAACTGGGCGTGGACCTGGAGTTCCTGCCGCAGATGGTCAGCGACTCGATGCGCAGCGGCAACGTGCTGGTCAACCCACGCCTGACCACGGCGCGCGATGTCGAGCGCCTGATCACCGACGCCTACCACGGCAACCTCTGAACCTTTAGCGGAACCACGACCATGTTCTATGAAATGCGTACCTACACCCTGCACATCGGCAAGATGAAGCAATACCTGGAGCACTTCGAAAAGGAAGGCTTGCCGGTGATCTCACGCTACGCCAAGCTGGTGGGCTGGTGGTATACCGAGATTGGCGAACTGAACCAGGTGGTGCACATCTGGGCCTACGAGAGCCTTGACGAGCGCATCGAGCGCCGCGCCGCCCTGTACCGCGATGCGGACTGGCTGGAGCGCTTCATCCCGGTGGCCTTCCCGATGCTGGTGCGGATGGAATCGAAGTTGTTGATGCCTGCCGCGTTTTCGCCGATCCAGTGAACCTGTAACTGCATTGCATCAAGGAGCAACCCAATGGATCTAGGCATTACCGGCCGCTGGGCCATCGTCTGCGCGGCCAGCCAGGGCCTGGGCAAAGGCTGCGCCGAAGCGCTGGGCAAAGAAGGCGTCAACCTGGTCATCAATGCCCGCACCCAGGCCACCCTGGAGCAGACCGCTGCCGAGTTGCGCGCGGCCTGCCCGGGCATCGAGGTGCGCACCGTGGCCGGGGATGTCGCCGACGCCGAGGTGCGCCAGGCGCTGCTGGCAGCCTGCCCGCAGGTGGATATCCTGGTCAACAACGCCGGAGGCCCGCCACCGGGTGACTTCCGTGACTGGGGGCGTGAGGACTGGCTGAAGGCACTGGACGCCAACATGCTTACCCCCATCGAGCTGATCAAGGCGGTGGTCGATGGCATGGCCGAGCGCGGGTTCGGCCGGGTGGTGAACATCACCTCCGGTGCGGTGAAGGCGCCGATCGATATTCTTGGCTTGTCCAATGGCGCACGCAGTGGCCTGACCGGCTTCATCGCCGGCCTGGCCCGTCAGCAGCGCCTGGCGGGCAGTAACGTGACGCTGAATAATCTGCTGCCGGGGGCGTTCGACACAGCGCGCCTGCAGAAGACCTTGAAGGCGGCAGGTGGCGATGTAGAAGCCACCGCACAGTCCCGGCGCAAGGCTATCCCGGCGGCGCGCTTTGGTAGTGCCGATGAGTTCGGCGCCTACTGCGCGTTCCTGTGCAGTGCGCATGCCGGGTACATCACCGGGCAGAACCTGCTGATCGATGGCGGGGCGTATCCCGGCACCTTCTGAATCGCCTGACTGAACTGTCATTCGAAACAAAATGCAGGCCCCTGTGGGAGCGGGTTTACCCGCGAACAAGGCGACACGGTGTATGGCACCGGCTTCGCCGGTGTTCGCGGGTAAACCCGCTCCCACGGGTACCGCGTCAGCCTTGAGGTGCGGCGATCAGTGAATCGCTACGGGGTTGATGTTCACCTGGGTCGAGCCCTTGTACAGCGGCTGCCCAAGCACGAACAGGAACTCGAACGCCTTGTCCTTCACCAGCGCGCGGGTGTCGATCAGCTCAAGGTTGTAGATGCCACGCTTGGCCAGCATGAACTGGTTGACCGGGAATTCTTCACCGGTCGGGTTCGGGTACACCTCCGACGCCCAGGTGTCGCCACCAAAGGCAACGATGCCCTGGTCCGCCAGCCACTCGGCCGCCGGCAGGTCGATGCCCGGTTCGGTGGCGAGGAACTGCTGGTTGTCCTTGCCGATCAGTTCCAGCCAACCGGTGTTGAACAGCACCACGTCACCCTTGCGCAGGGTAATGCCTTCTTTCTTCAGCACGGCCTTGATGTCATCGACGGTGATCGAGGTGCCGCCCGGCACGATGGCTTTGCCGTAGTGAGCGGTCATGTCCAGCACCACGCCGCGGGTGACCATGGGCGGTACTTTCTCCACACCCAGCTTGGTCACGCCTTCGACGGTGACGAAGTCGGCAGCCTTGTTGCCGTTGTAGTAGACGTTGTCGATACCGATGTGGCCGATGCCGTTGAGCTGGGTGCCGACGCCGGTCCAGCCGTTGACCAGTTCATCGTTGAACGTGAACTTGTTGCGGCCCAGGGTCTGGCCAGCCTGCTCGCCGGGCTGGATGTTGTACAGGTGGAAGCTGCGGTGGCGGAAGGCTGGCAGGTCTTTGCTCACCGGCACGGCCAGCGGGTAGGTCTTGCCGGTCTTGACCAGGCCGACCGCTTGCCTGACCACTTCGGGGGTGAGCAGGTTGGCGGCGCCGATTTCATCCTGTTTGCCGTAGGGCGAGGTCTGCCAGTCGGCGGCCAGGGTGGCCTGGGCAGTGCTCGCCAGGGCGACGGCGAGCAGCAGGGGCTTGAAGCATTTCATCGGGTACTCCTGATGGTGAGGCGTTGTCAGGAGCAGATTCTGCGCAGGGCCCGCTATGGGAAAAAGCGGCCCGGGGGACAATGACTTTTGCTTGCCGATCAACAACCACTCTCGTGCAGCGCCAGGCTCTGGCGCAACTGTTCGAGCATGGCCTGGCGCAGTGCCTGCGGCGCCTGCACGCGGATCGAGCCGGCCTGGGACAGCAGCCAGCCCATCAGCGCGCGGTTGTCGTCGACGGTGGCGACCAGCGTGGCGCCGCCGTCCGCTTGCGGCGTCAGTTGCATATCTGCCGACAGTGGCGACGCTTCCAGGCGCCTGGCCAGCGCAGCATCGACCCAGGCGTGCAACTCAACCTGTTCCGGGGGTGTGAGCGCATCGGGCTGCAGCTGCTGCGCTTCACCCAGGCTCAGGCCCGGTTGCCAGTACCAGCCGTAGGGCATGCCTTTGCTGTTGCACTGCAGCGGGAACAGCGCCGCGAGTTCGACCAGATCGCGTTCGACGGTGCGTTTGCTGGTGATATGGCCAACGGTTGTCAGGGCCGCCTGCAGCTGGGTGGAACTCATCCCTGGGTGACGGCCGGGCAGCAGCTTGAGCAACTGCCACTGGCGGGCGATGGTGTGACGGGTAGGGTGGCTGGGCAAAGGGCTCGTCCTTGAAGGCAGGCACGAAGCCTGCCTGAGTAGTGGCGTTTAGCTATCGGTCAGCATACCTTGTCACGGAATGGGATCCAAGTTCTCGCTCACGGCTGTTAGTCGAGGCGTGTCACCCATTTGCCTGCGCCTTGGCCTTCTTTCAGCTGCTGCAGAGCCTGTGGCAATGCCGAGAAGGCGAACTCTCGGCGCTGTGGCGCGATCAGGCGGCCATCGGCGACGGCCTGCAGCAGTCGTTCACCGGCCACGCGCAGGGCCTGGCGATCGCCAGCCGGCCGTGGGCATGAATGCTGTTGAGCGCCACTTCATGCAGCGAGATTGCCGTGCTGAAGGCGGGCGTTGGTGCGGTTTCCTGGCGGTCCTGGATGCACACGAGGTGGCCGTTGTAGCCGAGCAGGTAGGCAAGGCTGCCGGCATGGGCGCCGCTGACGGTGTCGAACAGGGTATGCAGCGGGCGCTCGCCCAGGGCGGCCTGCAGTTGGTTCTGCCAGTCGGCGTCGTGGTAGTCGAACACGCCGCTTACGCCGAGGGCCTTGAACAGCGCTTCGGTGGACGGGTAGCCGGGGTTGAATTCAGATAGCCAGGCTGTCGACCACGCCGCCGTCGACCCGCAGCGCTGCGCCGGTGGTGGCGGAGGAGTAAGGGGAGGCGAGGTACACCGCCAGGTGGGCGACTTCGTCGACATCGGCGGCGCGCTGGATGATCGAGCTCGGCCGTGCGGTACGCACGAAGTTGTCGGCTTCTTCACGAATGCTGCGCCCGGACGCCTGGGCTGCATCGGCTACCAGCGCAGCCACGCCGTCGGTCAGGGTTGGGCCGGGCAGCACTGCGTTCACGGTTACCCCGGTGCCGGCCAGGCGCTTGGCCAGGCCATGCGATACCGCCAGGTTGGCAGCCTTGGTGACGCCGTAGTTGATCATGTCGGCAGGGATGGCGATGCCCGATTCCGAGGAGATGAACAGGATCCGCCCCCAACCTTTCTCGACCATGCCCGGGGCATAGTGACGGGCCAGACGCACGCCGCTCAGCACGTTGGTGTCGTAGAAGCGCGTCCACTCGCTGTCGGCCACGTCGAAGAAGTCGACGTCGTCGTAGATGCCCAGGTTGTTGACCAGAATGTCGGCCCGTGGGTGGGCGGCGAACAGGGTGTCGGCACCGGCGGCGGTGCCCAGGTCGGCGACCACGCCGTGGATCTGCCCACTCCCACCTTGCTCGCGCAGTTCGGCCAGGGCGGCATCCAGCGACTTCTGGCTGCGGCCGGCAATGACTACGTCGGCGTTTGCGCGGGCCAGGCCGCGGGCGATAGCCAGGCCAATACCGCCGGTCGAGCCGCTGATGATGGCGGTGCGTCCGCCGAGGTCGATGTTCATGGAATGGCTCCTGTGGTTGGGTTGCATCGATAGGAGCCATCCTAGTGAAGCGCAGTCAGACTGTAAAAGACGTAATTCGACTGAGTTAAGACCTACATGGACTTATCAAGTCCTTCCTCGGCCAATGCCAGCACCCGCTCGCGGAAAATGCCCACGATTGGCCGCAAGTCGACCTGGTGCCAGACCGCCCACAACTGCTCGCTGGGCTGGAACCAGTCCAGCTTGCGCAGCACCACGGTTGGCCCGGCGCTGGCCGACAGGCTGCTTTGCACCATGGCCAGGCCCAGGCCGGCGGACACCAGGCCGAGTACGCTCAGCGGGTCGGTAGCCTCCAGCGACAGGCGCGGGGTGAAACCGGCATCACCACAACGGGCAATGAAATCGTCGCGCTTGTTGACCTGGTCGGGCTGGCCACCGGTGATGATCCATTCCTGCTCATGCAGGTCGGCGGGGGTCAGCCGGGCCTTGCTGGCCAGCGGGTGCGCGGCCGGGATGGCCAGCAACAACGGGTCGTCCAGTACCGGCTGGCCGCGCAGGTCGGGGTCGTTCTTTGGCGGCGGCTCGCAGACCAGGGCAATGTCCAGGCTGCGCTGACGCAGGCCTTCGAACTGCTCGTTGGGGGTCATGTTGTACAGCGCAATGTGAATGTTCGGGCGCTCGCCACGAATGGCCCGCACCGCGCCAGGCAGCACGCCGGCATGGATGGCGTGGTTGATGTAACCGATGCACAGCCCGCCTTCCTCGCCGCGGCCCAGGCGCTTGCCCAGCGATTCCAGGCGCTCGGCATGCTTGAGCAGGCCACGTGCCTCGGCCAGGAAGGTGCGCCCGTCCCTGGTCAGGTACAGGCGCTGGTTGCGCCGTTCGAACAGGGCCAGGCCCAGGTTGTCCTCCAGCTGGGCGATCTGCCGGCTGAGGGGAGATTGGGAAATATGCAGCTGCTCGGCGGCCCGGCCGACGTTCTCGCATTCGGCGACGGCCACGAAGTAGCGCAACTGACGTAGATCTTGCATGAGACCTCCGGGGACTTAACTGTTGATGATTATGACTTTGGCGGTCTCGATCTGGCCAGCCATGGATGCGCTCGCTTCGTCGGTTGAGCATGCCGACCAGGACTTGGCGGTGTTCAACGCAAGGGGAGGGCTTTGCCCTCCATTCGCGGGCACGCCCGCTCCCACAGGTACCGCGCTGTTTCCAATGCAGCGCAGTACCTGTGGGAGCGGGCGTGCCCGCGAATGCATCTGTCCAGGCCCCACAAAAGCTTGATCCTTTCGCAACAGCCCGACCACCACCTTTGCTTCAGAGGCAAAACTCATTGTCCCGCCCCCGTCTTTTTCCCATCCCCGCGTCCCCCCGAGAATTCACCCATCCCAACCTTCCACAGGTGATTCTCAAATGCCTCTCGCCTTGTTAGCCCTGACCTTGGCGGCCTTCGCCATCGGCACCACGGAGTTCGTGATCGTCGGCCTCATCCCGACCATCGCCAATGACCTGGCGGTCACCCTGCCTTCGGCCGGCCTGCTGGTCAGCCTTTACGCCCTCAGCGTCGCCATCGGCGCACCCCTGCTCACCGCCATGACCGGCCGCGTACCGCGCAAGCTGTTGCTGGTCGGTCTGATGGCGCTGTTCACCGCCGGTAACCTGGTGGCCTGGCAGGCGCCCAGCTACGAATCGCTGATCATGGCGCGCATCCTCACCGGCCTGGCCCACGGGGTGTTCTTCTCGGTCGGCTCGATCATCGCCACCAGCCTGGTGCCGAAAGAAAAAGCCGCCAGCGCCATCGCCACCATGTTCAGTGGCATGACCGTGGCCTTCGTCACCGGCATTCCGCTGGGTACCTTCATCGGCCAGCACTTCGGCTGGCGCGTGACCTTCCTGGTGGTGGCCGCGTTCGGCCTGGTGGCGCTGCTCGGCGCGCTGCTGTTCGTGCCCAAGCGCATCCAGCACAGCCAGCCGGCACCGCTGCTGCGCCAATTGCGGGTGATGCTGCAACCGCGCCTGCTGCTGGTGTATGCCATGACCGCCGTGGGTTACGGCGGCTCGCTGGTCGCCTTCACCTTCCTTGCCCCGATCCTGCAGGACATCGCCGGCTTCGGCGCCAACAGCGTTGCCCTGGTGCTGCTCGCCTACGGCGTATCGGTTGCCCTGGGCAACATCTGGGGCGGCCGCCTGGCCGACCGCAAAGGCCCGGTCAAGGCACTGTCGATCATCTTCCTGCTGCTGGCCATGGTGCTGCTCGCGCTGACCTTCACCGCGCCGCATCCGGTGCTGGTGGTAGTGACCGTGCTGGCCTGGGGCGCGGTGGCCTTCGGCAATGTGCCGGGCCTGCAGGTGTACGTAGTGCAGCAGGCGGAAAAGGTCGCCCCCGATGCCGTCGACGTGGCCGCCGGTTTCAACATCGCCGCCTTCAACCTGGGTGTGGCCGGTGGTTCCTGGGGCGGTGCCCAGGTGGTGCAGCAACTCGGCCTCGGCCACACCCCCTGGATCGCCGCACTGGTCACCCTCGGTGCCCTGGCCCTGACCCTGTACAGCGGCCGTCTCGACCGCCGCGTGCCTGCCCAGCCACAACCTGTCGTCAGCCGCGCCTGACCCCTGATTCGACTTACGGAGATGCTCGCCATGACTCAAGATCCGCTGTTCCAACCCCTGCAACTCGGCGCCCTGAACCTGCCCAACCGCGTACTGATGCCGCCGATGACCCGCTCCCGCGCCGCCCAGCCTGGCGATGTACCGACCGCGCTGATGGCCGAGTACTACGCACAACGCGCCAGTGCCGGGCTGATCGTCAGTGAAGGCACCTGGATCTCGCCGCTGGGCAAGGGTTACGCCCGTACCCCGGGTATCCACACCCAGGCGCAAATTGACGGCTGGCGCCTGGTCACCGAAGCGGTGCATGCCGCGGGCGGGCGTATCTTCGCCCAGCTATGGCACGTCGGCCGCCTCAGCCACAGCAGCCTGCTCGGCGGCCAGGCACCGGTGTCGTCCTCGGCGATGCAGGCCGACGGCGTGAATGTGTTCATCGACAATGCCGACGGCACCCCAGGCTTTGTCCAGGCCTCCAAACCGCGCGCGTTGAGCGAAGCGGAAATTGCCGAGATCATCGAGCAGTACCGCCAGGCCGCGCGCAATGCCATGGCAGCCGGTTTTGACGGTGTCGAGTTGCACGCGGCCAACGGTTACCTGGTCAACCAGTTCCTCGATTCTGGTGCCAACGACCGCACCGACCGCTACGGCGGCTCGCTGGAAAACCGCCTGCGTTTCCTCGACCAGGTCACCCGCGCGCTGGTCGAAGGCACGGGCAACGCTCAGCGTGTAGGCGTACGCCTGGCCCCACTGACCACGCTCAATGGCTGTGTCGATGACGACCCGGTCACCACCTATACCGCAGCGGCCCAGCGCCTGGGCGAAATCGGCATCGGCTACCTGCACATTGCCGAAGCCGACTGGGATGACGCGCCGGACATGCCGGTGGACTTCAAGCAACAACTGCGGACGGTGTTCCCCGGGGTGATGGTGTATGCCGGCAAGTACACCGGCGAACGTGCACGGCGTGCGCTGGAGGAGGGCTGGGCTGACCTGATCGGTTTTGGCCGGCCATTCGTGGCCAACCCGGATCTGCCGGCACGGCTGAAGCTGAATGCGCCCTTGGCGGAACACGAACGGGCTACGTTGTTTGGCGGGGATGCCCATGGCCTGACCGACTACCCGGCACTGGCAACAGCCTGATACAAGCCTTCGCGCGGACTTTTGCAGGGGCGGCCTTGTGCCGCGATAGGCCCGCAACGCGGCCCCGGCGATGTCAGTGCGAAGCTGCAATCGAGGTGCTTGTTTGTGTCCTATATATGAACCAAAATATGGCTCTCTATTGAGGGTGCAAACATGCAAAACATATTCGCTGACGTGGCTGTAAGCGTGTCGGAACTGAAAAAGAACCCATCCGCGGTGATGACCGGCGCTGCGGGTATGCCCGTCGCCGTGCTCAATCACAACCGCGTGATGGGTTACATGGTGCCGGCCGAACTGTACGAGGCCATGATGGAACGCTTGGAAGATCTCGAATTGAGCGAACTGGCAAAGTCGAGGTTGGGTGAACAAGGCGTACCGGTATCCCTGGATGACCTATAAACTCGAATTCCTGCCTTCGGCAATGAAAGAGTGGGGCAAGCTAGGCCACACCGTGCGCGAACAGATCAAGAAAAAACTCGCCGAGCGCCTGCAGTCACCCAAGGTACAGGCCGACGCGCTGTGTGACCTGCCGAACCACTACAAAATCAAGCTCAAGGCCTCTGGATATCGCCTCGTCTATCGAGTCGAGGACGAGCGTATCGTTGTAGTGGTGGTATCGGTTGGCAAGCGCGAGCGTAGCGAGGTGTATCGATCCGCTCAGAAGCGGTAAACATCATCAGTGGTGTAGCCATCCTGCAAACGCCGCGCGCTACGAATGCGCTTCGCTTACCGTTCCTCGTTGCTATTCCATCAGCATCACAGCGTTGGCGTATTTTTCCTGGTCCGGTGTGAACGTTGTCAGCATGCCGGTGTGATTACAGGTCAGGGTGAGCTCTGTTCGCGTATCGATGAACAGATCCTCGCCGCGAAGGCCCTGCCATTGCGCCAGGTACTTGAACGAACCGTACTTCATCGGTTTCTTCAATGCGCGATCATGGCCACCTTTCCAACCTAGCACCGGGAGTGCGCCATCGGCGCAGTGCCGGGCAAGTTCTGGTTGGGCCAAAGCCCGCTCACGGCCAATCTCCCAGCAGCGGATCAAGCCCTCGTCGGGTCCTTTCCATGCTTCTTCCCAGGTGATCAAGGGGCGGATGGGGTGATGAATAGGGCGCTTGATGATCCCGGTAGTTCGATCCATGACTGAGATTGTCCGTAATGTTCAGTTGGCCTGGATGCTACTAATTGGCCATCATTGTGTCCAGTGCTGGCCCGCCTCACCTCTGTGTTCAGTCAAGGCTTTGCTGCAACGCCTCGATAAACACCTCTTCCGCGCGGCTGAAGCGCTGCTCCCTGTTCCACAACAGGTGGATATCCACATCGGCAATCCCTTCCTGCGGCGGCAGCTTCCACAGCAACCCGGCGTCTACATCCGGTGCCACCACATGCTCGGGCAGGCAACCTATGCCAAACCCGGCAATCACCAGCCGGCGCACTTCTTCAAGGCTCGGTGACGACGCCACGATCCGCCCGGCAAACCCTTGCTGGTCGCGGAAAATGGTCAGTGGCGACAGCATGCCGCCAATCTGGTCACTGGTGAAACTGACGAAGTTCTCCCGCTGCAGGTCGCCTTCGTCCTGGCCGAACAGGGCATGGTGCTTGCCACAGAAGAACGCATAGCGCTGGCGCAGGAACAACCGTTGCTCCAGCCGTGGCTGCGCACGCCGGTTCAGGCTGAGGCCCGCCGTGGCGGTTTTTTCCTGCAAGGCGGCGACGATGTCGGAGCTGCGCATCACGTCGATCTCCAGCTCCACCCGCGGGTGCTGGCGGTGGAAATCGGCGAGGAAGTCGTCGAAGCGTTCGTTGACGATACGGCTGATCATCAACAGGCGTACCTTGCCCACCAGTTCGTCCGCCGGCTGCTCCAGCAAGCCGCCGATCTGCGACATCTGCCCATAGACCTCGCCGGCAAGCTGGAACAGCTGCTCGCCCATTTCGGTCAGAACGAAACGCGGCCCGCGACGGGCGATGAGTTGGCGGCCGAGCTGCTCTTCCAGGCGCTTGAGTGCCTGGCTCACTGCTGGCTGGGTGAGGTGCAGGCGGGCGGCGGCGCGGCTGATGGACAGCTCCTGGCCGATGACCCGGAAGGTGCGCAGCAGGTTCCAGTCGAGGCGGTCGTTGAGCAGGCGGTCGGGCATGGCGGGGCTCGATAATAAGCAAGGCTAATAGTGCGAATAATAAATAGAAAATTGACTAATCATAGCCCCGGGCCGATAAATCGCAGGTATTGAGGCCTGTTGCATCGGTGTTGGCTTCTTCGCGGGTAAACCCGCTCCCACAGGTACTGCAGCGCTTGCAGACCTTGTGCAATCCCTGTGGGAGCGGGTTTACCCGCGAAGAAGCCAACACCAGACCAGCAGGCCAAGCGCCACAAGAGCGCCACCGTGCCCCCGACAACTCCTGCCAGAACAACAAGCAAAGGAGCCCCCATGAAGCCCACCGCTTCCCCCCAACCACGCCGTGCCGCCGCCGCCGCATTCATCGGCACCATGATCGAGTGGTACGACTTCTACATCTACGCCACCGCCGCCGCCCTGGTGTTCGGCGCGCTGTTCTTCCCCTCCGACAACAGCCTGTTCAGCACCATGGCCGCGTTCGGCACCTTCGCCGTCGGCTTCTTCGCCCGGCCGCTGGGTGGCATCGTCTTTGGCCATGTGGGCGACCGTATCGGCCGCAAGAAGTCGCTGGTCATCACCTTGCTGATGATGGGCGTTGTCACCGTGGGCATCGGCCTGCTGCCGACCTACGCGCAAATCGGCGCCACCGCGCCGGTACTGCTGATCCTGCTGCGCATCGTCCAGGGCATTGCCGTGGGCGGCGAATGGGGCGGGGCGGTGCTGATGGCCGGCGAGCATGCGCCCAAGGGCCGGCGCAACTTCTTTGCCTCGTTCGCCCAGTTGGGCAGCCCGGCGGGCCTGATCCTGTCGCTGCTGGCCTTCGGCGCGGTCACCCGCCTGCCGGAAGCAGACCTGATGAGCTGGGGCTGGCGTGTGCCGTTCCTGGCCAGCGCGCTGTTGCTGCTGGTGGGCCTGGCAATCCGCCTTGGGGTGAATGAATCGCCCGAGTTCATCGCCAGTCGCGAGCAGGCGGAAAAGGCCCGGCGCAAGGAGCAGGCTCCGGCATTCGAAGTGCTGCGCACGGCCTGGCGCCCGCTGTTGCTGTGCATCGGCGCCAATACCCTGGGCATTGCCGGGGTCTACTTCACCAACACCTTCATGATCAGTTACACCACCCAGCAATTGCACCTGGAGCGTTCGTTGATCCTGGAGTGCCTGTTCTTCGTGGCAATCATCCAGTTCTGCGTGCAGCCGCTGGCCGCGTGGTTGTCGGAAAAGATCGGCGCTACCCGCTTCCTGGCCCTGGTTGCGTTGCTGGCCATGGCCTCGCCATACCCGATGTTCGTGCTGGTCAGCTCTGGCGAAGGCCCGCTGATCGTGCTCGGCATCGCCCTGGCAGCCGCGTGCATGGCGTCGTTCTACGCGGTAATCGCCGGCTACGTCAGCGGCATGTTCGACACCCGCGTGCGCTACACCGCCATTTCCCTGGCCTACCAGATCTGCGGCGCCATCGCTGGCGGCCTGACCCCGCTGATCGGCACCTGGTTGGCCCACACCTTCAGCGGTCAGTGGTGGCCGATGGCGCTGTTCTACACCCTGATCGCCACTATCTCGTTGGTTTGCGTGCTCGCCCTTGCGCGCCAGTATGCCCGTAGCCAGCGCCTGGAGCTGGCTTGATCGAACCGTTTATTCTGGAGTACCCGCACATGTTGAAAAGCAATGGCGAACGCCTGTGGGCGAGCCTGATGGCCATGGCCGAAATTGGCGCCACCGCCCGTGGCGGCAGCTGTCGCCTGGCTCTGAGCGACGACGACAAGGCTGGCCGTGAACTGTTCAGCCACTGGTGCCGCGAAGCCGGCCTGACGCTGACTGTGGATGCCATTGGCAACCTGTTCGCCCGCCGCGCTGGCAGCGACCCGGCTGCAGCGCCGGTGATGATGGGCAGCCATCTCGACACCCAACCAGAGGGCGGTCGTTTCGATGGCGTCTACGGTGTGTTGGCGGGGCTCGAAGTGGTACGCCGGCTCAATGACTTGAACATCCAGACGCGCAAACCGCTGGAAATCGCTGTATGGACCAACGAGGAGGGGGCCCGCTTCACCCCGGCCATGTTCGGTTCGGCGGTGTTCACCGGCGCCCTCGCGCTGGACGAAGCGCTGGCCATTCGCGACGCTGATGGCATCAGCGTCGCCGACGAACTGCAACGCACCGGTTACGCCGGCCAGCGCCCGCTGGGCGGTCAGGTCGCTGCCTATTTCGAGGCGCATATCGAGCAAGGCCCGATCCTTGAAGATAACGCCAAGGCCATCGGTGTGGTCAGCGGCGGGCAGGCCATCCGCTGGCTGGACGTTACCGTCGAGGGCCAGGCGGCGCATGCCGGTACCACGCCGATGTCATTGCGCAAGGATGCCCTGTACGGCGCTGCACAGATGATCCAGGCCGTCGAGCAACTGGCCGCCGACTTCGCGCCGCAAGGCCTGACCACCGTGGGCGAACTCTCTATCGCCAAGTCCTCGCGCAACACCATCCCCGGCGTGCTGCGCTTCACGGTGGACCTGCGTCACCACCGCGATGAAGCCATCGAGGCCATGGAGCGTGACCTGACCCTGAAGCTGCAAGCCATCGCCAACCAGCGCGGCCTGCAGGTGCGTATCGAGCGCCACTGGGTCAGCCCGGCCACGCCGTTCGACGCTGACTGCGTAGCCGCTGTGCAGCAGGCGGTGGACGGCCTCGGTTATGCCCAGCAGTCGATCGTCAGCGGCGCCGGCCACGACGCCATCCTGCTGGCCCGCTACTGCCCGACCGCCATGGTGTTCATCCCCTGTGTCGGCGGCCTGAGCCACAACGAAGCCGAAGACGTACTGCCCGACGACGCCCGCCAGGGTGCCGATGTACTGCTCAACGCCGTGCTGGCCCGCGCGGGCCGTATCGAACAAGGAGAAGCCTGATGCGTTGCTACTTCCATCCCGAACAACTGCTGCACCACCCCCGTAGCTATTACTCGCGCGGCGCCATGCGCACCCCGCAGGAAGTCCCCGAGCGCGCCCGGCGTCTGCTGCAGGCGGCCAGGGACCTAGGCTTCGACATCCGTCAGCCTGAGGATGCCGGCCTCGAGTCGCTCAAGGCTGTGCATGGCGAGGCCTACCTGGCCTTCCTCGAAGAGGCCCATGCGCGCTGGAAGGAAGTGCCCGAGGACTGGGGCGACGAGGTCATGTCCAACATCTTCGTGCGTGAGCCCAACGCCCTGCGCGGCATCCTCGCCCAGGCAGGGCGCTACCTTGCGGATGGTAGCTGCCCTGTAGGTGAAAACACCTGGCGCTCGGCCTATTGGTCTGCGCAAAGCGCGGTGGCCGGGGCAAAGGCCATTCTCGATGGGGAACCGGCGGCCTATGCGCTGTGCCGACCTCCTGGGCACCATGCGCGGTTCGATGCTGCGGGTGGTTTCTGCTACATCAACAACGCTGCCGTTGCTGCCCAGGCCTTGCGCAGCCGCTACAGCCGCGTGGCCATTCTCGATACCGACATGCACCACGGGCAGGGGATTCAGGAGATCTTCTACGATCGCAGTGATGTGCTGTATGTGTCGGTGCATGGTGACCCGACCAACTTCTACCCGGGTGTGGCCGGGTTCGAGGATGAGCGTGGCAGTGGTGCGGGGGAGGGGTACAACCTGAACTTGCCGATGGCGCATGGGGCTAGCGAAGCGGACTTCATGGGCCAGTTGGAGGTTGCACTCGCTGCGGTGAAGGACTTTGGCGCCGAGGTGCTGGTGTTGTCACTGGGGTTCGATATCTACGAGCTGGATCCGCAGAGCAAGGTGGCGGTGACGACGGAAGGGTTTGCGGTATTGGGCGAACGGATTCGGGCGATGCGCTTGCCGTGCCTGATCGTGCAGGAAGGGGGGTATCACCTGGAGAGCCTGGAGGCGAATGCGCAGGCGTTTTTTGCTGACAAGGCGGACTGGCGATAAGGAGGGGCGGGGCTGACAGGTGCTTGCCATGACAGTTTCAGCGCCTGAGAGATCGAGCGCCGCGCGGGCGGCGCTCGATCTCTCAGGCGCTTAAAGTGTTGTGGCGAACACCCCGCAAACCGTTACACCCCACCCCGCCGCACATGCTTCACCAATACCTTCTCCAGCAACTCCCACATCGCCGGCTCGGTGCTGAACGCCACGTTGAACCGCATCCACCCGGTCGCCTTGGCATCGACCATGAACAACTGCCCGGGCCCGAGCATGATGCCTTTCTCCAGCGCATCATCCAGCAACGCCGCGCTGTCCGGAATCGCCGGGTGGCGGGTCCAGATATACATCCCTTCATCCGACTCGATGAACAACTCGAAGCCCAAGCGATGCAGATGCCGGCCAACTTCCTGGTGCGCTTCGGCCAGCCGTTGGCGCAGGCGCTTGAGGTGCTTGCGCCAGCGCCCGTCGATGATCGCGGCATACACCACGCGCTCCATCACCTGCGAGGTGGTCAGGCCCGAGCGCATCTTCAGGTGCAGCAGCTTCTGCATCAGTTCGGGGTTGGCCAGCATGTAGCCAACGCGCACATTGGGCGAAATGCTCTTGGAGTAGCTGCCCACGTACACCACCTGCTGCAGGTGGTCGAGGCTGGCCAGGCACGGCTGCGGCTCGGCGACCATGTCGGCGTACAGGTTGTTCTCCACCAGGCGGAAACCGTGCTGGCTGGCCAGTTGCAGCAGGCGGTGCAGCTGCGGCAGCGGCGTGCGCGAGCAGGTCGGGCTGTGCAGGTGCGGCTGGGTGAAGAACGCAGTGGGGCGGTGATGGCTGAGCAACTGTTCCAGCTGGTTCAGGTCGTAGCCGGCCGGTGTGCGCGGCACGCCGACCAGGGTCGCACCCTGGGTGCGCAGGATGCTCATCAGGTTGGGGTAGCCGGGGTCGTCCACCAGCACCACATCGCCCGGGCGCACCAGCGTACGCGCGGCCAGGTCCAGGGCCTGGCTGGCGCCGTGGGTGAGCATCAGTTGCGCCGGGTTGGCGACGATCGACAGTTCCTGCTGCAGGTTCTGCGCGGTCAGCGCGCGCAGTTCCGGCAGGCCCATGGGGTCGCCGTAGCCCGACAGCTCCAGCGGGCTGCCGGCCACCTGGCGCAGGCCGCGGCGCAGGCCGTCTTCGTACATCCAGTCGTTGGGCAGCCAGCCGCACCCCGGCTTGAACGGCAACTGGCGGATTTCGAAGATCTGCTGCAGGTACCACTCGGAGTTGAACGTTGGTCGACTGGTGTCGGCCTCGGCATTGTGCTGGTCCAGCAATTCGCCCGCCGCGCGGTTGACGAAGAACCCCGCATTGCCCCGGCTCACCAGCAGGCCCTGGGCGACCAGGCGGTCGTAGGCCTCGACCACGGTGAAGGTGCTCACCGAATAGCTCGCGGCAAAGGCGCGGATCGAGGGGACCTTGGCGCCTGGCTTGAGGGTCTGGTTGTCGATCAGCTCGCGCAGCCCGTCGATGATCTGGTTCACCAGCGGGGTCGAGGAGTCTGGATGTAATTCGAACATTCGGGGCCTTCAGGGTGCGTATCGCCCGGCGTTTGCAAGGTGTATTGCATGGGCGACCTGTACAGTGCAGTGCGAGTTTCATGCCACTGTGCATGGCTCTCTGCGTCGGACATTTTTACATTAGGTGTCAGATATCGCCACCTAAAGCATGTTCAGTTCGCCCCAGGCGCCTGCCCTGGGGCGCGTCAGCAGGCCGCCATGGAAGGCCTGCGTGTGTTCGCTCACACCATCCTGCGCGCATTAGCACTGATGTACGTGAAACCGCCAGCCATCGGGGTTTCACAGTTTTCCTTGGATAAAAAGAAGCACGGGGTACACAACTGATGGACGCAACATCCACAACCACCACCGCGAAAAGCGGGCACGAGAGCAAGCTCAGTGCCTCGCTGAAGTCGCGCCACCTGACGATGATGTCGATCGCCGGGGTTATCGGCGGCGCCTTGTTCGTCGGTTCCGGCAGCGTGATTCACAGCGCCGGCCCAGCCGCTGTCCTGGCCTACCTGGCAGGCGGCATCCTGGTGGTACTGATCATGCGCATGCTGGGTGAAATGGCGACTTCCTCGCCAGACACCGGTTCGTTCTCCACCTACGCCGATCGCGCCATCGGCCGTTGGGCCGGTTTCACCATCGGCTGGCTGTACTGGTGGTACTGGGTCATCCTCATGGCCTGGGAAGCTTATGTGGCGGGCAAGATCCTGCATGGTTTCTTCCCCGACGTCAGCGTCAACGTGTTCGTGCTGGCCACGACCCTGTTGCTGATCACCGTCAACTTCTTCAACGTCAAGCACTACGGTGAGTTCGAGTTCTGGTTCGCCTTGATCAAGGTGATCGCGATCGTCTGCTTCCTGATCGTGTGTACCGCTGCCGTGCTGAACATCTGGCAGTTCGGTGAAGTGCGTGGCATCAGCCACCTCACCGCCGAAGGCTTCATGCCCAACGGCATCACCACCGTGATCGGTGCCTTGCTCGGGGTGATGTTCGCCTTCCTCGGCGCGGAAATCGTCACCATCGCCGCTTCCGAAGCCAAGGACCCGGCCGCGCAGATCGTCAAGGCGACCAACTCGGTGGTCTGGCGTGTGTGCCTGTTCTACGTGGGTTCGATCTTCCTGATCGTCTGCCTGGTACCGTGGAACGACCCGTACCTGGGCGTTTCCGGCTATGGCGCCTACCGCCGCACCCTGGAACTGCTGGGCGTGCCCTATGCCGAGCTGCTGATGAACTTTGTGGTGCTGACCTCGGTGAGCAGCTGCCTGATCTCGGGCCACTACACCGCTTCGCGCATGCTGTTCTCCCTGGCCCAGCGTGGCGACGCGCCGTCGTTCTTCAAGATCACCCGCGCCGGCACCGGTGTACCGGTGTACGCGATCATGGGTTCGTGCGCCGTGGCCGTGGTGTGTGCACTGATCAACTTCAGCGAGACCCTGCGCCCGAAAGACGTGCTGGAAACCCTGATGAACACCACCGGCATGATCGCCCTGCTGGTGTACCTGGTGATCGCCTTCTCGCAGCTGCGCATGCGCCGCAAGCTGATCGCCGAAGGCAAGGAAGTGCGTCTGAAGATGTGGCTGTTCCCGTGGCTCACCTACCTGGTGATCGCGTTCATCGTGGCCGCCCTGGTGACCATGGCCTTCATGCCTGACTACCAGATCCTGGTGATCTCCACCGGTATCGCCGCAGCAGTCGTGGTGGCGATGGGTGTGGTGCACCAGATCCGCACTGGCAAGCAGCACTAAACGTCACGCGCTTCTCAAAACGGCCGGCTCCCTGGGGGGGGGCCGGCCGTTTTGTGTTGTTGGGCCAGGGTTTTCCCTCGGACTTCTGGCGTTTTGCTTGTGGGACCGCGTCAGACCTATCAGAACAGGGCAGATGGCATATGCTGAACACATTGCCCGCCCAAAGGAGCTTCACATGGCCTGGTCCGCCACCCAGTATTCCCAGTTCGAAGACGAACGCACGCGCGCCGTGCGCGACCTGCTCGCCGCCGTGCCGCCACGCCCGGTCCGCCACGCCACCGATCTGGGCTGTGGCCCCGGCAATTCCACCGAGGTGCTGCTGCAACGTTACCCGGATGCTCAGGTGACGGCCCTGGACAGCGACCCGGACATGATCGACAAGGCCCGCGAGCGCAAACGGCTGTGCATCCCCCGCGTGCGCACGGTCATTGGTGACATTGCAGGCTGGTCCGCCCCCGAGCCGCAGGACCTGATCCTGGCCAATGCCTCGCTGCAATGGGTACCTGACCATGCCTCGCTGTATCCGCACCTGGTGCGCCAGCTGAGCGAAGGTGCCAGCCTGGCCGTGCAGACCCCGGACAACCTCGACGAGCCGGCCCATCGGCAACTGCGCGAAATTGCCAGCCAGGGTCCCTGGGCGGCGAAGTTCGCCGATTTCCAGCTGCCGCCACGGCACAACGCGGCGTTCTACTACGACCTGCTCAGCCCGCTGTGTGCGCGGGTGGATGTGTGGCGTACCACCTACCATCACCCGTTGGCCGGCGGCGCCGAAGCCGTGGTGGAATGGTTCAAGGGTTCTGCCTTGCGTCCGTATCTGGGGCGGTTGGAGGCGCAGGAGCAGGTGGATTTCCTGCAGATGTACCTGCAGGCGATGCAGCGCGACTACCCGCCGGCCACCGATGGCAAGGTGCTGTTGCCGTTCCCGCGGCTGTTCGTGATCGCTACCCGCTAGGGCGGCGCCAGCGCCAGGCCACGTAGCTGTAGATGCCGAGGTTGAGCAGCAGTACGAAAGTGCCCAGCAGCAGCTGGATGTGCGGGGTCAGCCCGGCGGGGTAGATCAATGGCCAGATGTAGTGCTCGACGAAGCCGCCCTGATAGCCCGCGTCACCGGCAGCGCTGCGCATGCGGTTTTCCCAGGTGGTCAGCGGGCAGCCCAGGTGCAGGCATTCTACCGCCAGGCCCCAGGTCAGGGCCGGCAGGTGCAGCAGCAGGGCAGGGCGCCAGCGCAGCACCAGCAGGCCGCCGAACAGCACCAGCAGGATGAAGGCCAGGTGCAGCAGGACCAGGGTGTCGGCGGCAAGGCGGTAGAGCATGAGGAGTTGTTTTGTGAATTGAGTTCTTCCCAGCATAGATGGGTTGCCTGTACTGGCCTCTTCGCGGGTAAACCCGCTCCCACAGGTACTCCACGGAACCTGAGAACTGTGGGGGATCTGTGGGAGCGGGTTTACCCGCGAAGAGGCCGGCACAGGCTTACAACCCTTCCTCCACCATCTGCAGGAAGGTCGCCACCACCCGCCGCGTGCGCTGTTCACTCAGGCACACCAGTGTCTCGGTCAGGTGCCGCTGGCAATCGACGATCGGCAACGCACACACCCGTGCATCCGCACCAAACTCCGCCGCCGACACCACCCCCACACCAATCCCCACCACCACCGCTTCCCGCGCCGCTTCCCGGCCTTCCACCTGGATCGCCGGGCGAATCCGCAGCCCGGCCCGTTGCATCTCTTCTTCCAGCGTCTGCCGCGTCACCGACCCGGGCTCGCGCAGCACCAGCGGCATATCGTCCAGATCCGCCAGGCTGATCGCGCCACGGCTGGCCCATGGGTGCTGGTGGGAGACGAACGCCACCATCGGGTCGCGACGCAGCGGCAGGCAGTGCAGCCGCTCATCGTCGACGTCCCGCCCCAGCAGGGCCAGGTCGGCCTGGTAGCTGAACAGCCGGGCCAGCGACTCGTCGGTGTTGCCGGTCTCGATCTTCACCTGGATGCCCGGGTAGCGCTGGCAGAAGCGGGCGATCTGCGGCAGCACGTGCACTGGCGCATCCACTGCCAGTACCAGGCTGCCGGTGTGCAGCGCACGCGAATCCTGCAGCAGTTCATGGGCTTCGGCCTCGCAGGCGAACAGGCGCTGGCTGATACCCAGCAGGCGCTCGCCGAGGTCGGTGAGCTGCACCGAGCGCTTGTTGCGGTGGAACAGCAACACGCCGAAGCGCTCCTCCAGTTTGCGCACCTGGTCCGACACCGCGGGCTGGGTAAGAAACAGCTTCTCGGCGGCGCGGGTAAAGCTGCCGTGAACTGCCACGGCATGGAAGGCCTTGAGTTGTGCGTGGGAAACCGACATGACGACCTCAGTAACAAGCTGGGCTTATGTGTGAAATACGATAAATCGATTTTATTTATCTTACTGCAACTGTTTCCATGCATGTCAGCCCGACGCTGGCACCACAAGCGCCGCCAGGGCCATGGCGCCCACACGGTGCCATCTGACCCGATGACAGCCTCGTCATCGCTGTGCGTAACACAAGAACAAGACAGGCGTTTCTTCACATTCTGCCGGCACACTTGAGCAAGAGGTCAGACTTACATGAACCAATCCCTAGCCGCGTTCAAACGCTGGCGCATCCAGATTTTCGCCATTACCTGGCTGGCCTACGCCGCCTTCTACTTCACCCGCAAGGCCTTCTCGGTGGCCAAGCTGGGCATCGCTGAAGACCCCGGCTTCATGCTCGACAAGGCCGCCATGGCCAACCTCGACGCCATCTACCTGGCCGCCTACGCCGTGGGCCAGTTCACCTGGGGCATGCTTGCCGACCGCTTTGGCCCGCGCGTGGTGGTGCTCGGCGGCCTGCTGATTTCTGCTGCCGCGGCGGTGGTGATGGGCAGTTACGCGACCTTCCCGATCTTCGCCACCTGCATGCTGGTACAGGGCCTGGCGCAATCCACCGGCTGGGCCGGGTTGTGCAAGAACATCGGCAGCTTCTTCCCCGCGTCGCAGCGTGGGCGGGTGCTGGGCCTGTGGAGTTCCTGCTATGCCTTTGGCGGCCTGGTGGCCTCGCCGTTCGCCGGCTGGTGGGCCTATACCCTGGTCGGTACCTGGCACGCGGCGTTCTTCTCCAGTGCCGCGGTGGTGGCGCTGGTGGCCGTGCTGTTCTTCTTCCTGCAGCGCAACAAACCTGAAGACGTTGGCCTGCCGGCGGTGGAGCCCGAGCCGCAGAGCATGGCCCCGGCCGGCAACCTGTGCAGCGTGTGGGCGCCGCTGAAGGAGATCCTGCGCAACCGCACGGTGCTGACCCTGGGGCTGGCGTACTTCCTGTTGAAGCCGGCGCGCTACGCCATCCTGCTGTGGGGGCCGGTGATCGTCTTCGAGCAGATGCCTTCGGTGGGCAAGGTAGGTGCAGCGATCATCCCGACAGCCTTCGAACTGGCCGGGCTGCTCGGCCCTATCATCATTGGCCTGGCCTCCGACAAGCTGTTCGGCGCCCGGCGCATGCCGGCCTGTGTCATCAGCCTGCTGCTGCTGACCGTGGCCCTGGCGGCATTCATGGCGGCCATGCACACCGGCAGCGTGATCCTGGTGGTGGCCCTGCTGTTCGTCATGGGCCTGACCCTGTACGGGCCGGACTCGATGATCAGCGGCGCTGCGGCCATCGACTTCGGCACCGCCAAGGCCGGTGCCACCGCAGCGGGCTTCGTCAATGGCTGCGGCTCGGTGGGGGCGATACTGGGCGGGCTGCTGCCGGGTTACTTCGATGGTGTCACGGTGTTCATCGTGTTTGCCGGCTGTGCCCTGTTCTCGGCGCTGGTGCTGCTGCCGCACTGGAACAGCCGACCGGCCAGCGCTGTGCAAAGCACCGATGTGGCACCAAATACCAGCATGGCAATCAAGCCACTGCGTACCTGAAAGGAAAGCGAGCGAATGAGACCCTTCTGGCTGCAACAGGCCCTGGATTCGGCGCAGGAGGCGGTGTGCCCACCGCTGCAAGGCGATGCCCGTTGCGATGTATGCATCGTCGGTGGCGGCTACACCGGCCTGTGGACCGCACTGATGCTCAAGGAGGCGGTGCCGGCCCTGGATATCGTGCTGATCGAGGCCGATATCTGCGGCGCCGGTGCCAGTGGCCGCAATGGTGGCTGCGCGTTGTCCTGGTCGGCCAAGTACTTCACCCTCGAGCGCCTGTTCGGGGTGGCCGAGGCGGTGCGCCTGGTGCGCGAGTCGGAGCGCAGCATCGGTGAAATCGGCGCGTTCTGCGCGGCCAATGGCATCGACTGCGATTACCGCCTTGACGGCACGCTGTACACCGCCACCAATGCCGCCCAGGTCGGCGCCACCGACGCGGTGATTGCTGCGCTGGAGCACAGAGGGATCAATTCGTTTCGCCGCCTGCCGCTGCAGCAGGTGCAGCGCCTGGCGGGTTCGGCGCGGCACCTGGAAGGCTGGTTTTCGCCGGCCGCGGCCACGGTGCAGCCGGGCAAGCTGGTGCGCGGCTTGCGCCGGGTGGCCTTGCAGCGCGGCGTGCGTATCCATGAGGGCAGCGCCATGACTGGCCTGGAGCACGGCACCCCGGTGCAGGTGCGCACGGCCCATGGCACGGTGCGCGCCGACCGCGTGGCCCTGGGCCTGAATGCCTGGATGGCGCGGGCTTTCCCGCAGTTCGAGCGCAGCGTGGCGATCGTTTCCAGCGACATGGTGATCACCGAGCCGTGTCCCGAGCTGCTGCACCAGATTGGCCTGGACAGCGGCATCAGCGTGCTCGATTCGCGGATTTTCGTGCACTACTACCACAACACCTCCGATGGTCGGCTGATGCTCGGCAAGGGTGGCAATACCTTCGCCTATGGCGGGCGCATGTTGCCGGTATTCGACCAGCCGTCGCCGTACCGGCCGCTGCTGCGCGAAAGCCTGGGTGGGTTTTTCCCGGCGCTGGCCGAGGTGCCGCTGGCGGCCAGCTGGAACGGGCCGTCCGATCGCTCGGTGACCGGTTTGCCGTTTTTTGGCCGGCTGGACGGGCAGGGCAACGTATTCTACGGCTTTGGTTACTCCGGCAGTGGCGTCGGGCCGTGCCACATGGGTGGGCAGATTCTCTCGTCGCTGGCGCTGGGGCTGGACAACCCGTGGACCCGTTCGCCGTTGGTGAAAGGGCCGCTGGGGCTGTTCCCGCCAGAGCCGATCCGCTACCTGGGCTCGCTGATGGTGCGCAATGCCATCCGCCGCAAGGAGCGGGCCGAGGACCATGGTTTGCGTCCGCGCCGGCTGGATGTGCGGTTGGCGCGGTTGGCCGCGGCGGCAGGCAAGGCGGACAAAGGCTGATGAGATTTCTTGTCGAACACAGGCCAGAGGGCGTATAAACTGCACCCACTTTTGGCCGGTCGCTTCCTGAACCGGCCGCTGAAACAAGAGAGTCGACATGGGCGCACAGTGGAAAGCCAAACATAAAGAAGCCGCGGCCAACGCCAAAGGCAAGATCATGGGCAAGCTGTCCAAAGAGATCCAGATCGCTGCCAAGTCCGGTGCCGACCCGGACATGAACCCGCGCCTGCGCCTGGCCATCGAGCAGGCCAAGAAGGCCTCGATGACCCGCGAGACCCTGGAGCGCGCAATCCGCAAGGGCGCGGGCCTGGACGGCGATGCCGTGCAGTACTCGGCGGTTAGCTACGAAGGCTTCGCCCCGCACCAGGTACCGCTGATCGTCGAGTGCCTGACCGACAACGTCAACCGTACCGTCGCGCAAATCCGCGTGCTGTTCCGCAAGGGCCAGCTGGGTGCCAGTGGTTCGGTGGCCTGGGACTTCAACCATGTCGGCCTGATCGAAGCCACCCCGAACGGCGACGCCGACCCGGAAATGGCGGCCATCGAAGCCGGTGCCCAGGACTTCGAGGAAGGCGACGAAGAGGGTTCGACCCTGTTCATCACCGACACCACCGACCTGGACGCGGTGCAGAAAGCCCTGCCGGAGCATGGCTTTACCGTGACTTCGGCGAAGATCGGCTACACCCCGAAAAACCCGGTGAGCGCGGCCAGCCTGAGTGCTGAAGCATTGGCCGAGGTGGAAGCGTTCCTCGAGGCGATCGACGAGAACGATGATGTGCAGAACGTGTATGTCGGCCTGACTGACTGATCTGCGTATCCGGGGCCGCTTTGCGGCCCTTTCGCGACGCAAGGCCGCTCCCACAGTGGAACGCATACTCCATGTGGGAGCGGCATTGTGTCGCGAAACGAGGGCAAAGCCCTCGCCAGCGGTCTGGAGCCGAACCCCGATGAACCCCACCTTCGCCTCCCTCAGCCTCGCCCACCTGCGCACCCTCGACCACCTGCTGCAGCTGAAGAACCTCAGCCACGCCGCCGAGCGTCTGGGCGTCAGCCAGTCCGCCCTTAGCCGCCAGCTGGCCCACCTGCGCGAAGCCTTTGACGACCCGTTGCTGGTTCGCCAGGGCCGCGGTTACGTGCTAAGCGAACACGCCGAAGCCCTGGTCGAACCCCTGCGCCAGGTTCTCGAAGAACTGCACGCCCTGCGCCAGCCCGCAGTATTCGACCCGGCGCGTTGCGAGCGGCGCTTCTGCCTGGCAGCGTCCGACTATGTGGCCGAGCACATGCTGCCGCTGCTGGTGGCGGCGCTGGAGCGCGAAGCGCCGGGCGTATCGCTGGAGTACCGCACCTGGCAGGCCGGCCAGTACGCCTTGCTGGCCAGCGGTGAGATCGACCTGGCCACCACCTTGTTCGACGAGTCGCCACCCAACCTGCACGGGCGCCTGTTGGGCGAAGACCGCGCGGTGTGCCTGATGCGCCACGACCACCCGCTGGTCGCCCACGGTGCGCTCAGCCAGGCCGACTACCTGGCGCACAAGCATGTGCGTATTTCCGGCGGTGGTGACAAGGACAGCTTCATTGACCGCCATCTGCGCGTCCAGGGCCTGCAACGTCGGGTCAGCCTGGAAGTGCCGTTCTTCTCAGCCACCGTGCAGGTGATCGCCAACAGCCAGGCGCTGGCCACCGTCCCCGAGCATATCGCCCGGCAGCTGTGTCGCCTGCATGACCTGGCCTGGCGGCCGCTGGGTTTCATCGACCACAGCCAGCGCTACTGGGTGGTATGGCACCAGCGCCTGCAGGCCTCGGCCGAGCACCGCTGGTTGCGCAACCGGGTGTTCGAGTTGTGGCGCCAGTCGCAGTTTGGTGTGCAGGGCGGGCATGCGGGTTTGCCATAACAGGTATGCGCGAAGCGGGGTTATTCACTTCGGGATAGGTGCCTAGACTGGGTGCAATGTGTTGTCTGTACCGGCCTCTTCGCGGGTAAACCCGCTCCCACAAGCGATGCCATGCCTGTGGGAGCGGGTTTACCCGCGAAGAGGCCAGTACAGGCAGCGAACAACCCACAGGAGACCCCAGGTGACCCCCGAACAATTCCGCCAGTACGGCCACCAACTGATCGACCTTATCGCCGATTACCGCCAGACCGTTGGCGAGCGCCCGGTCATGGCCCAGGTCGAGCCCGGCTACCTCAAGGCCGCCTTGCCCACACAGGCCCCTCAGCAAGGCGAACCTTTCGCAGCGATCCTCGACGACGTCAACCAGTTGGTCATGCCTGGCCTGTCCCATTGGCAGCACCCGGACTTCTACGGTTATTTCCCCTCCAACGGCACCCTGTCGTCGGTCCTCGGTGACTTCCTCAGCACCGGCCTTGGCGTATTGGGCCTGTCGTGGCAGTCCAGCCCGGCCCTGAGCGAGCTGGAGGAAACCACCCTCGACTGGCTGCGTCAGTTGCTCGGCCTGTCTGGCCAATGGAGCGGGGTGATCCAGGACACCGCATCCACCAGCACCCTGGTGGCGCTGATCTGTGCGCGCGAACGCGCCAGCGACTACGCACTGGTGCGCGGCGGCCTGCAAGCCCAGGCCAGGCCGCTGATCGTCTATGTCAGTGCCCACGCCCACAGCTCGGTGGACAAGGCAGCACTGCTGGCCGGTTTTGGCCGCGACAACATCCGCCTGATCCCGACCGACGAACGCTACGCCATGCGCCCGCAAGCACTGCAGGCGGCGATCGAGCAGGACCTGGCCGCCGGCAACCAGCCCTGCGCCGTGGTCGCGACCACCGGTACCACCGCCACCACGGCGCTCGACCCGCTGCGCCCGATCGGCGAGATCGCCCAGGCCCATGGCCTGTGGCTGCACGTGGACTCGGCCATGGCCGGCTCGGCGATGATCCTGCCGGAATGCCGCTGGATGTGGGACGGCATCGAGCTGGCCGATTCGCTGGTGGTCAACGCGCACAAGTGGCTGGGCGTAGCCTTCGATTGCTCGATCTACTACGTGCGCGACCCGCAGCACCTGATCCGGGTCATGAGCACCAACCCCAGCTACCTGCAGTCGGCGGTGGATGGCGAGGTGAAGAACCTGCGTGACTGGGGTATCCCGCTGGGCCGCCGGTTCCGGGCGTTGAAGCTGTGGTTCATGCTGCGCAGCGAGGGCGTTGAGGCGTTGCAGGCACGGCTGCGGCGTGACCTGGACAATGCCCAATGGCTGGCCGGGCAGGTTGCGGCGGCTGGGGAGTGGGAGGTACTGGCGCCGGTGCAGTTGCAGACGTTGTGCATTCGCCATCGGCCGGCGGGGCTGGAAGGGGAGGCGCTGGATGCGCATACCAAGGGGTGGGCCGAGCGGCTGAATGCGTCCGGGGATGCCTATGTGACGCCGGCGACGCTGGATGGGCGGTGGATGGTGCGGGTGTCGATTGGCGCATTGCCGACCGAGCGGGAGCATGTCGAACAGCTCTGGGCGCGCCTGCAGGAAGTGGTCAAGGGCTGAAATTGCCGGGGCCGCGTTGCGGCCCATTCGCGGGCAAGCCCGCTCCTACAGGGACTGCATCGGCCTCAGGCTTGATGCGACCCTGTGGGAGCGGGCTTGCCCGCGAATGGGCTGCAGAGCAGCCCCCTGCAATCGATCAGTGGCTCACTGCCTGAAAGCTACCTTTACGGCTAGCTTCATAGGTGGTCTTGTCCATCGGCTTGGCATCGGGGTTACCCAGGTCTTCCATCGCCAGGCGATGGGTTTCCGGGGCAATGTACGCTGCCAGGGCGCACACGCAGGTGATGAAGAACGCCAGCCCACCAACCACCAGCGGGATGTTGTCCGAGCCGGGCGGGGCAACCAGGGCGAACAGCGCCGGCAGCATGGCGGTCAGCATGGTGCCGATGTTCTGCGCGATGGCCATGGCCGAAACGCGGTAGCGGGTGTGGAACAGTTCTGGGTAGAAGCTGGGGAACACCGCGTTGTAGCCCTGGTACACCATGCCCCACATGACGATCGACGAGGCGAACGCCAGCGGTACGTTCTGGATGCTGATCGCATACAGGTAGAGGAACGCCAGCAGGCCCGAGCCCAGGCAACCGGCGATCATGGTCGGGCGACGGCCGATCTTGTCGGACAGGTTGCCGACAAACGGAATCACCAGCACCGCAACGATGTTGCCGACTACCGGAATCCACAGGTACACGCTCTTGTCGAAGCCGATGCCATAGGCCGGCTGTACCGCGTAGGCCGCACCGAAGATGGTGGCCACCACCGGGATCACGTTCATCAGCGCCATGAACATCACCAGCACCATGTGCCTCCAGCTGTGGCGGAAGGCTTCGCTGATCGGCGACTTGGCGACTTTGTCCTGCTTCTCTTCCTTCACGAACGCCGGGGTTTCGTGCACTTCCTTACGGATGATGAAGCCGGCAATCAGCACGATGGCGCTCATCAGGAATGGAATGCGCCAGCCCCAGTCGTTGAAGGCTTCGCTGGGCATGAAGTAGGCCAGTGGCAGGAACACGGCTGCCGCCAGCACCTGGCCAGCCTGTACGCCTTGCAGGGTGAAGCTGGCGTAGTAGCCCCGTCGACCGAATGGCGCATGTTCCATGATCATCGAACTGGCACCGGAAATTTCACCGGCCACGGCAAAGCCCTGGATCAGGCGCAGCACCACCAGCAGGGCCGGGGCGAGCAGGCCGATGTCGTGGTAGGTGGGCAGCAGGCCCACGGCCATGGTCGACAGGCCCATCAGGAACATGCACAGCAACAGTACGTTCTTGCGGCCGCGGGTGTCACCCCAGTGGCCCAGCACGAAGGCGCCGAACGGGCGCGCCAGGTAACCCACGCCGTAGGTGGCCAGCGAGGCAATGATGGCCATTTTCGGGTCGGTGTTAGGGAAGAAGATCTGCGGGAAAATCAGCGCAGCGGCCTGGGCGTAGATGAAGAAGTCGTAGTACTCGAGTGCCGAGCCTATCCATCCACTGGCGGTCGCTTTCTTGGCTTGAGAGCTGGAGTGAGCCATCGTTGTCTCCGTTGTTATTGTTGTTAGCGCAGGTTCCGCCGGAGGTTAGCCAAGGCAGGAGGCAGTGGTCGGTGTGCCTGCGTCTGTGGTTCATGTTGACCACGGGCCAGCGGACTGGCAATTCGCTAAAACGGGTATTGTGCGATAATCGAACGCAAAACTAACCATTCCGTACAAAGAGATTGAAGCGACGACTCTACCTGCGAATAATCGATCGTGCCATAAACTGTGACAGTGTTTTTTACCTGTCTGGCACCGTCTCCCTCTAACAACAAGGAACTCCCGCCATGCAGCGTTCGATCGCTACCGTGTCCTTGAGCGGCACCCTGCCGGAAAAGCTCGAAGCCATCGCCGCCGCCGGTTTTGACGGCGTCGAGATCTTCGAAAACGACCTGCTCTATTACGCTGGCAGCCCGCGCCAGGTGCGGCAGATGTGCGCCGACCTGGGTATTGCCATCACCCTGTTCCAGCCGTTCCGCGACTTTGAAGGCTGCCGCCGCGACCGCCTGCAGAAAAACCTCGACCGCGCCGAGCGCAAGTTCGACCTGATGCAGGAACTGGGTACCGACCTGGTGCTGGTTTGCAGCAACGTCCAGGCCGATGCCCTGAGCGAAGAACAGTTGTTGGTCGACGACTTGCGCCTGCTGGCCGAGCACGCCGGCAAACGCGGCCTGCGCATTGGCTACGAAGCCCTGGCCTGGGGCCGCCACGTCAATACCTACCAGCAAGTCTGGAACCTGGTGCGCCAGGCTGACCACCCGGCCCTCGGGGTGATCCTCGACAGCTTCCACACCCTGTCGCTCAAGGGCGACCCGAGCGCGATCCGCGATATCCCCGGCGACAAGATCTTCTTCGTGCAAATGGCCGATGCGCCGATCCTGGCCATGGATGTGCTGGAGTGGAGCCGCCACTTCCGTTGCTTCCCGGGGCAGGGCGAGATGGACATGGCCGGTTTCCTGGCGCCAATCCTCGCCACCGGCTACCGCGGGCCGCTGTCGCTGGAAATCTTCAACGACGGCTTCCGCGCTGCACCGCCCCGGCAGAATGCCGCCGACGGCCTGCGTTCGCTGCTGTACCTCGAGGAGCAGACTCGCCTGCGCCTGGAGCAGGAAGGCACGCCGATCGAACCCGGTGTGCTGTTCACCCCACCGGCGGCCAGTGCCTATGACGGTGTGGAGTTCCTCGAATTCGCGGTCGACGAGGCCGTTGGCGCGCGCCTGGGTAGCTGGCTGAAGCGCCTGGGCTTTGCCGAAGCCGGCAAGCACCGCAGCAAAGCGGTGCAACTGCTGCGCCAGGGCGATATCAACATTGTGCTGAACGCCGAACCCTATTCCTTCGGCCACAACTTCTTCGAGGCCCACGGGCCGTCGCTGTGCGCCACCGCGCTGCGGGTCAAGGACCAGCAAGCTGCCCTGAAGCGTGCCACCGCCTACCGTGGCCAGCCGTTCCGCGGCCTGGTCGGGCCTAACGAGTGTGAAGTGCCGGCGGTACGAGCGCCGGATGGCAGCCTGCTGTATCTGGTGGAGCAGGGCACGGCTGGCCAGACCCTGTACGACACCGACTTCAGCCTGGACAAGAGCGCCACGGCCACCGGCGGCCTGCGCCGCATCGACCACATGGCCCTGGCCCTGCCAGCCGAGTCGCTGGACAGCTGGGTGCTGTTCTACAAGAGCCTGTTCGATTTCGCTGCCGATGACGAAGTGGTGCTGCCGGACCCTTACGGGCTGGTCAAGAGCCGCGCCCTGCGCAGCCAGTGCGGCACCTTGCGCCTGCCGTTGAACATTTCGGAAAACCGCAATACCGCCATCGCCCATGCGCTGTCCAGTTACCGTGGTTCGGGGGTGCACCACATTGCCTTCGATTGCGACGACATCTTCCGCGAAGTGGCGCGGGCCAAACTGGCTGGCGTACCGCTGCTGGAGATCCCGCTGAACTACTACGACGACCTGGCGGCGCGTTTCGATTTCGACGACGAGTTCCTCAGCGAACTGGCCTACTACAACGTGCTGTACGACCGCGATGCCCAGGGTGGCGAGCTGTTCCACGTGTACACCGAGCCGTTCGAAGAGCGTTTCTTCTTCGAAATCATCCAGCGCAAGGGTGGTTATGCCGGTTACGGTGCAGCCAACGTCGCGGTGCGCCTGGCGGCCATGGCCAAGGCCCGCAGCGGGGCGGTGCGCAAGCCGGTCCTCTGACCCTGGCGCGGTCCCTGTAGGAGCGGCCTTGTGTCGCGATGGGCCGCAAGGCCGCTCCTACGACCGCGTATGCTTCAAGGGCGCTCGGCCACCAACAGCAGCGACTGCGGCAGCGCACTCTGCGGGTGCTGTGGCTCCTGCAAACCGACCAGCCGCAACCCCGCCATGTCCAGCGCGTTCAGCCAGCTGGCCAGGGTGCGGAAGTACCAAGGCATCACGTGCCAATCCCCGGCGAGCCCGGCAAACGACTCCTCCCGCCAGCCATCCTGGTAATTCCCATCCGCCACACTCCATGGGTGCAGGGTCTGGATCACCAGCGCACCGCCTGGCACCAGCAACGCATTCATCGCCGCCAGCAGCGGGATGATGTCCTGCTGCAACAGGGCGAAGTTGGCACAGACCAGGTCATAGTCCTGGCCAACATAGGCCTGCGCATCGACCAGCTGTGCATAGCTGGCCAGGTGCACCTCGGCGGAACCCGCAGCGCGCGCGGCATCCACCAGCGCCCGGTCACCATCCACACCTACTGCTTCGACACCACGGTCGCCCAGCGCCCGCAACAGCCAGCCTTCACCACAGCCCAGGTCGAGCACGCGTTCGGGTTGGCGACCAAGAATGGCCAGCAGGATGGCCTGGTCGGTGACCTGGCGGCGGCTCTCGATGGCGCCACTGCGCACCGCATCGATCCAGGCCTGGGCGTTGTGCTGCCAGCTATCGAGCAAGGTATCTTCAGGGTTGCGCATGGTCATCTCCGTTGTGGTCGATTCCACCAGCGGCCGCCAGAGCGATCAGCTGGCCGCAGCGCGCTGTCGCTTGACCCGGTACATATCGCCATCAGCATGGCGCAGCAGCATGTCGGCGTCGCTGCCGTCCTCGGGGAAACAGGCCACGCCAATGCTGCAGGAAGGCGCGTCGATGCCCGCAAACTCGGCGCCGAGTGGCTCGGCCATGGCTGCCAGGATACGTGCCACCTGCTCGGCAATGGTCTCTGGCGATGCGTAGTCGGTCAGTAGCACGGTGAACTCGTCACCGCCCATTCGGGCTACTGTATCGGTCGCACTCACACAGCCTTCCAGGCGCCGTGCCAAGGTGCACAGCACCCGGTCACCCACGCTGTGCCCATGGTTATCGTTGATGTCCTTGAAGTCATTGATATCGATGAACAGCAACGCCAGCGGGTGGTTGTGGCGCCGGGCCGCGGCAAGGGCGGTGTCAAGCCGCTCGTTGAACATGGCCCGGTTGGCCAGGCGGGTGAGGGGGTCATGGTGGGCCAGGAAGCGCAGTTCGTCCTCGGCCTGGCGTTGGGCGGTGATATCCCGCGCCACACCGATGCGGGCATCGGCCTCGTCGGACCAGCAGGCCGCCCACAGGATATGCACGATACCGCCATCCTTGCGGATGTAGCGGTTGCGGAAGTCGTAATGGGGATGGCCGCTCATCACCCGGACGATCGATGCACGCGTGATCGCCAGGTCGTCAGGGTGCATATAGTCGGTGATCGGGGTGCCGATCAGTTCGCAGGCCTGGTAACCCAGCAGCGCCTCGCAGGCATCGCTGACGAAAACGATCTGGTTGTCCCTGTCGACCACGAACACCGTGTCCAGCATCAGGTGGATCAGCCTGGGGTATAACGCTTGCAGGTCGACGGGCATAGGTCAGGGCGTCCGCGGCGGGGTCACCGATCATAGCCTGAAATGGAACAAAATGCGGTAGGCGCCGCTGTGGGAGCGGGCCGATAGTCAGTTGCTCACCACCAGTTCCGGTCCAAGGTAATCGTTGATCTGCTGGATATCGTCATCCCCCAGGCTACCCACCGACGACGCCAGGCGCAGCCGCGACATCAGGTAGTTCAACTTCGCCTCGAACAGGTCGTGGCGGGCGTCATACAGCAACTCTTCGGCATTGAGCACATCGGAGTTGGTGCTGGTGCCGCCTTCCTTGAAGCCCTTGCGGGCCGAAAGCAGCGAGCGTTCGTTGGACGCCACAGCCTTTTCCAGCGCCTGAATGCGCAAGGCGCCACTCTGCACGCCGCGGTACTCGCGAGTGGTGCCGGAAATCACTTCCTGGCGCGTGGCGTCCAGTTCATCCAGGGCCTTGGAACTGTTGGCACTGGCCTGGCGGGTGAGGGCACTGGTACCGCCACCGCTGTACAGCGGAATGTTCAGCTCCAGCCCGATCGAGCTGTAGTGGTTGCGCTGGTTCAGTTCGGAAATCGACTGGCTGCTGCCAGCGGTATAGCCCGCCACGAAATCCAGGGTCGGCCAGTGCCCGGCGCGGGCGCGCTTCACTTCTTCTTCGGCCAGCTCGTAGCTGTGCCGGCGCGCATGAATCAACGGGCTGTCGGCCTGGGCCTTGACCAGCCAGTCCTGCAGGTTGCCCGGTATCAGGGGCGGTGTGTTGAAGCCTGGCTGCAAGGTGGTCAGCGACTGCGGGGTTTCACCGATGTATTCCTCCAGCTTGCGGCGGGCGTTGACCAGGTTGTCCTGGGCCTCGATCAGGTCAGCCTCGGCCAGGTCGCGGCGGGCCACCGACTCGTCGATGTCGGTGATGGTGCCGGCACCCAGCTCCATGCGCCGCTTCGCCGACGCCAGCTGCTCTTCGAAGGCATTCAGCTTGGCCTTGGCCAGGGTGATGGTTTCGCTGGCCAGCAGCACGTCGAAGTAAGCGTCGGCCAGGCGCACCGCAGCGTCCTGGCTCTTGGCGTCGAACACTGCCACGCTGTAGTCGGCACGTTGCTGGCCCTGACGGTATTCGGCCATCTTCTGCTTGTTGAACAGCGGTTGGCGCAAACGCACGTTGGCGCCCTTGGAGTCATAGTCCAGGTCGCTGTCCCGGCCACTCTGCCGCTGGCTGCCATTGACCTTGTTGAAGTAGCCAGCCGCGTTGATCTGCGGTAGCAGGCCGGCCTGGCCGATGGCGCGGTTCTCGCTGCCGGCTTCTTTCTCGTGCACCGCGGCGCGGTAGATCGGGCCCTGGTACTGCAGCAGGTCCCAGGCTTGTTTCAGGTCCATGGCACTGGTCTGTGCGGACAACCCCAACAGGCAAAGCATCAGGCACCGGTGATTCATTCACTGCTCCTTGAACGAGGCGTCCACGCGTTCGAGCATCGGTTTTAGCAGGTAGCTTAGCAGGTTGCGCTCGCCGGTCTTGATGGTGACGGTGGCCGGCATGCCGGGGCGGATGTGATTGCTGCCCAGCAGGCCCATGCCGTCCTGCGTCACCTCAACCTGGGCCAGGTAGTACGGCTGTTTGCTTTCTTCGTCCATCAGGCGGTCGGCGGAGATGGTCTTGACCCGCCCTGGGATGTTCGGCGTCTTCGCATGGTTGAAGGCCGGGAAGGCGAGGTCCACGTCCAGGCCCGGGACCATCTTGTCGATGGCCTGTACCGGGATCATCGCGTCGACCTGCAGCGGCTGGTCGAGCGGCACCACCTCCATGATCTTGACCCCAGGCTGGATGATGCCGCCGACCGTGGCAATGCTCAGGGCCTGGACCATGCCGTCGATCGGCGAGCGGATCACCGTGTGGGTCACTTCGTAGTCCAGCGCGCGCAGGCGGTCGGCCAGGGTGGTGTTCTCCTTGGCGGTATCGGTCAGTTGCGACTCCACTTCCTTCAGGTAGTCGTGCTGGCGTTGCAGCATGCGCAGCTTGATCTCGGTGGCCTGGCTGCGCGTGCGGGCAATGTTGTTGAGGTTTTCCGCCTGGCCGGCGGACAGGTCGGCATTGTTGCGCTCCAGCTCCAGCAGGCGGTTGCGTGGCACGTAGCCTTCGGCGGCCAGCACGCGGGTGCCTTGCAGTTCCTGGTTGAGGAAGCCAATCTGCGAGGCACGGGCGCCGTACACCTGCTGCAGGCCCTTGAGCTGTACCGCAGTGGCGGCGAGGTTTTCCTCGAGGATGCTCAGTTCACCGGCAAGGCCCGCGCGGCGGGTGTCCAGCAGGCGTTGTTGCAGGTCCATGGCTGCCAGCAGGCGCGGGTCGTTGCCGTAGTGCTTGAGCAGGGCTGGGTCGAAGGTGACCGTGTCGCGGCCATCGCGCTCGGCTTCCAGGCGGTTTTCCACGGTCTTGCTGACGATGTACTGGGCACTGACTGCGCCCTGTTCGGCCACTGCGCGCAGGGCGTCGAGGCGTACCACCTCCTGGCCTTTCTTCACCATATCGCCTTCGCGCACCAGGATTGCCTCGACCGTGCCGCCGGTCAGGTGCTGTACGGCCTTGCGGTTGCTGGTGACCTTGACCGTGCCGGTGGCGACCACCCCGGCATCCAGTGGCGCCAGGCACGACCACAGCAGGAAGCCGCCAAAGCCGGCGATGACCATCCATACGCCCCAGCGTGCCGGCCGGCCCATGTCCAGGTCGATCCCGTTGCGGGCCTCGGCGGGAATCAATTCGGTGTGTTGGGTCATCTGCATGATCGATCACTCCCGTGCTTTTACCGAAGCCAGCGGCGCAGCGGTTGCCGCCGGGATCACGCTGGCCTTGCGCAGCGCCGCGAACACTTCGTCGCGGCTGCCGAGCATGTGTACAGCGCCGTCACGCAGCATCAGCACCTTGTCGACCGCACACAGCACATTGGGCCGGTGGGAAATCAGGATTACCGTGGCACCGCGCGCCTTGAGTTCGGCCAGCGCATCGACCAGGGCCTTTTCGCCAACGTCATCGAGGTTGGCGTTGGGCTCGTCCAGCACTACCAGGTTCGGCTCGCCATACAGCGCACGGGCCAGGGCAATGCGTTGCTTCTGGCCACCGGACAGCGGGCTGCCGTCGGCGGCCAGACGAGTGTCGTAGCCCTGCGGGAAGCGCAGGATCATGTCGTGCACGCCGCTGCTGCGGGCAGCGCGGATCACCGCCTCGCTGTCCACTTCTGCGAAGCGTGCGATGTTCTCGGCGATGGTGCCCTCGAACAACTCCACGTCCTGCGGCAGGTAGCCGATCCACGGCCCCAGTTCGGCTTTGTTCCAGGTGAAGATATCGGCACCGTCCAGGCGCACCTTGCCGGCCTGGGTCGGCCACACGCCTACCAGCAGGCGGGCGAGGGTGGACTTGCCGGAGGCCGAAGGGCCGATGATGCCCAGGCTTTCACCCGGGACCAGGCTGAAGCTGACGCCGCGCACGATGTTGTTGCTGGTGCCGGGGGCGCCGGCGATCACGTTTTCCACGGCCAGCATGCCCAGTGGCCGCTGTAGCGACATGCTCGGTGGCCGCTGCGGGTAGTCGTGCAGCAGGTCGTTGAGCCGGCCCCAGGCGGAACGGCAGCCCAGCAGTTGCTTCCACGCGGCGATCACCTGCTCTACCGGGGCCAGGGCGCGGCCGGTGAGGATCGAGCAGGCGATCATCATGCCGGGGGTGATCTTGCCTTCGATTGCCAACAGTGCGCCGGCGCCAAGGATTACCGACTGCAAGGTAATGCGCACGAAGCGCCCGGTGCTGCTGATCAGCGCGGCGCGGTCGGAGGCCAGGGTCTGCATCTGCAGGATGCGCAAGTGGCCCTGGTACCAGCGCTTGCCGATCGCCGGCAGCATGCCCATGGCTTCGATCACTTCGGCGTTGCGCAGGTTGTTGTTGGCGTAGCTGGCCGACGACATGGCCGCCTGGTTGGCTTCGGCCAAGGGTTTTTGCGTGGCCTTTTCGGTGAGGTAGGCCAGGCCCACCAGAATCAGCGAGCCGATCAGCGTGACCAGCCCCAGCAGTGGGTGGATCAGGTAGCTGACCAGCAGGTAGATCGGCGTCCAGGGGGCATCGAAGAAGGCGAACAGGCCGTTGCCGGTCAGAAACTGCCGCACCTGCGCGAGGTCCTGCAGGGCCTGGGCCGGGTTGCCGCCGGCGCGGCTCAGGTTGCGCTCGAAGGCGGCGCTGAAGATGCGTCGGTTGAGGTCCATGTCGAGGAAGTTGCCTACCCGGATCAGCACGCGGGTGCGGACCATCTCCAGGGCTGACATCAGCATGAACAAACCGATCACCAGCAGGGTGAGCATGCTCAGGGTGGTGACGTTGCGGCTGACAAGAGCGCGGTCGTACACCTGCAACATATAAATTGCTGGCGTCAACATCATGACGTTTATGACACCGCTGAAGGCGGCCAAGGCAAAAAAGCTACGGCGCAGGCGGAACAGCACGTCGGCCAGCTCGGAACGAGTGCGTGGTGGCTTGTGCATCGGGGCCTCCCTTTTATCGCAAATCGGGAAGCCCTTGCGGCGCCCCGTACAGCGGTAGTCGTGGCTTCTGGCTGGCTCGCAGGCGGATCGCTCTTATGGCGAATGGTCCAAAACGCTGCGTAGCTCCCACATGCTGGAGCGTAGGTTGCAGCGACATGGACGGTAATATCGTTTCGCTCTATCGGGTCTTTGAAGTTTTCATAAGTGCCAATAAAACAGCTATTTGCAACGCATTATCATCGTGTGGTGTTTTTTTCGACGAAATATTGACAAGCTTTTCGCCTGCGACTTTAGTCTGATGTATTCGGACCCTGTGCGAGCTGGGGTCGATGCATGTGCGTTACAGCTGTATCGCATGCTTAACAACGCCCCCGGACAGTGGGTGCCGGCTTGCGAATGAGAAGGCCAGTGGGGCCGGCACAAGCGTGTTGTGCGCCCTGCGCCTGGAACACAGAACCAGTATCTGCGCACGTCAATACTGACTGGGCGCGGGAAGGACCCTGTTGCCCTGTGTCATCTCCCGACAGATCGAGGGCAATTTGAAATGGCCAATTTCAGCAAGTCGGACCTTGAATTCATCCTGCAACAGATTTTCATCGCCGAAGCCCACGCCGATGGCGCGAACCTGATCGACCTGCTGCCCAACAGCCAGGTACCGTTCGGTTTGCGCACCGTGGACGGCAGCTACAACAACCTGGTGACCGGGCAGAGTGAATTCGGTGCCTCCGACAACTCGTTCCTGCGCCTGCTCAGCCCCTCCTTCAGCGGCGATTATGCGGGCACCGGCACGGTCACCGATTCGCAACCACGCACCATCAGCAACCTGATAGTCGATCAGACGGCGAACAACCCGGCTGCGGTGGAGGCCAATGGCGGTGCTGCTCCGGTGATCAGCCCCGGCATCGATGGGGTGTTCGGCACCGCTGACGACACGCAAGTGTTCTTCATCCCCAACGTGTCGCCCGACGCCGGCCTGACCGCCGGCTTCAACGCCTGGATGACATTCTTCGGCCAGTTCTTCGACCACGGTCTGGACCTGGTCACCAAGAGCAGCACCGACTTCGTGTTCATCCCGCTGCAGCCGGACGACCCGCTGTTCGACCCCAACAGCCCGACCAACTTCATGGTGCTGCCGCGCGCCGTGCGTACCGCTGGCGCCGATGGCGTGGTGGGCACCGCCGACGATGGTCAGACCAACACCACTTCGCCGTTCGTCGACCAGAGCCAGACCTACAGCTCGCACCCCTCGCACCAGGTGTTCCTGCGTGAATACACGCTCAACGCCGCAGGCGACCCGGTAGCCACCGGACGGCTGATCACCAACCGTGACCTGGGCCCCGATGGCCGCTTTGGCACCGCTGACGATGGCAGTGGCGAAAGCGGTGGCATGGCCACCTGGGCAGTGGTCAAGGCCCAGGCCCGCGACCTGCTCGGCATCAACCTGACCGACGCCGACGTGCACAGCGTGCCACTGCTGGCCACCGACCCCTACGGCAACTTCGTGCGCGGGCCCAACGGCATGCCGCAGGTGGTGATGCGCGTGAGCAATGGTGCCGACGGCATCGCCGGTACCGCCGACGACGTCACCACGCTGGTCGAAGGCAACCGCGACGCGCCCATCAGCTTGGCCAATGCCGTGAGCAGCGGGCATGGCTTCCTTGACGACATCGCCCACAACGCCGCGCCGGTGATCGTGAATGGTGTGCTGCAGGCCGACGCCGATACTGCCGTCGGTAACGCGCAGCCGGTGGGGCCAGGTGGCAACAACCTTACCTACGACAACGAACTGCTCGACGCCCACTACATTGCAGGCGACGGCCGGGTCAACGAGAACATCGGCCTGACCGCCGTGCACCACGTTTTCCATTCCGAGCACAACCGCCTGGTGCAGCAGACCAAGGACACCCTGCTGGCCTCCGGTGACCTGGCGTTCCTCAACCAGTGGCTGATCGATGATGTCGCTGCCATCCCCACCACGCCCGCTGAAATCGCCGCGCTGGTATGGGACGGCGAGCGGCTGTTCCAGGCCGCCAAGTTCGGCACCGAAATGCAGTATCAGCACCTGGTGTTCGAAGAGTTCGCCCGCACCATCCAGCCGCAGATCGACGAGTTCCTGGCCCCCAATGGCTACGACACCTCGATCAACCCGGCCATCCTCGCCGAGTTCGCCCACGTGGTGTATCGGTTCGGCCACTCGATGCTGACCGAAACCGTCGACCGCTTCGACCCGGCGTTCAACCCGGTGTCAGCCGACCCGAACAACCCCGATCAGCAGCTTGGCCTGATCGCCGCCTTCCTCAACCCGCTGGCATTCGCCGGCAGTGGCGCAACCGCTGATGAAGCGGCCGGCGCGATCATCCGCGGCGTCACCCGCCAGCTGGGCAACGAAATCGACGAGTTCGTCACCGAAGCCCTGCGCAACAACCTGCTTGGCCTGCCGCTCGACCTGCCGGCGCTGAACATCGCCCGTGGCCGCGACACCGGCATCCCCACCCTGAATGAGGCACGCCGCGAGTTCTATGCTGCAACCGGCGACAGCCAGCTCAAGCCGTACATCAGCTGGGTCGATTTCGGCGACCACCTCAAGCACCCGGCGTCGCTGATCAACTTCATCGCCGCCTACGGCACCCACGCCAGCATCACCGGGGCAACCACCCTGGCCGATAAACGCGCCGCGGCCGTGGCGCTGGTGCTTGGCGGTGCCGGCGCGCCAGCGGACCGCCTGGACTTCCTCAACGGCACCGGTGCCTATGCCAACGTGACATTGGCCGGCGCGGACGGTATCGCCGGCACCGCCGACGATATCAGTGGGGTGACCGTTACCGGCGTCGATGACATCGACTTCTGGGTCGGTGGCCTGGCCGAGAAGAAAATGCCATTCGGCGGCATGCTCGGTTCCAGCTTCAACTTCGTCTTCGAAACCCAGCTGGAAGCCCTGCAGAACGGCGACCGGTTCTACTACCTGTCGCGTACCGCGGGCATGAACTTCGGCACCGAACTGGAGAACAACTCCTTCGCCAAGCTGATCATGGCCAACTCGGATGTGACTCACCTGTCCAACACTGTGTTCCTCACCCCAACCTTCACGCTCGAGGTGAACCAGGCCAACCAGTTCACCGGGCTGGGCGCCGATGGCCGGGCCGACCCGACCGGCGGGATCATGATCAACGGCGTGGAGATCGTACCGCTGGTGATCCGCGACAATCCCGATACCGTGGGCAGCGACACCAACTACCTGCACTACACCGGTGAAGACCATGTGGTACTGGGCGGCACCTCCGGCAACGACATCATCATCTCCGGCGAAGGCGACGATACTGTCTACGGCGACGCCGGTAACGACACGCTTGAAGGTGGCGCCGGTAACGATGCGGTACTGGGTGGCGCAGGTGACGACATCATCACCGACTCGTTCGGTGACAACCGTCTGGAAGGCAACGACGGCAACGACGTGATCGTCGCCGGCAGCATGCTGGCGGCCGGCAACCTGATCCTGGGTGGCAACGGCCAGGACTTCATCGTCACCACCGAAGACATCACCACCACCTTTGGCGGCCAGGGTGATGACTTCATCCTCGGCGCCAAGACCAACCTGCCACCTACCGGCAACGAGGGTGACGACTGGATCGAGAAGGGCACCCAGGACGGTGCGCCCGGCGACAACTTTGCGCCGCTGCTGGGTGATGAAGTGGTCGGCAACGACATCTTCGTCGGTGGCGGTGGCTTCGACGAAATGATCGGGGAGGGCGGCGACGACATCTTCGTCGGCAGTGACGCCCAGGACAAGATGGACGGCATGTCCGGTTTCGACTGGGTTACCAACAAGAATGACCAGGTTGGCGTCACCGTCGACCTGACCCTGGCCGCCCTGGCTCAGCCCCATGGCAACGCACCGAACCAGAACGCTGGCGTGTTCAACCCGGTCGGCGCCTCGCCGGCTTCCATCCTCGACCGCTTTGCCGAGGTCGAGGGCGTGTCCGGTTCGAACTTCGCCGACGTGCTCAAGGGCGACAACGTCGATGCCGTGACCATTGTCAACCATGGCGGTGCCACCGGCAGCGCCTTGACCAACGTCGCGTTGATCCGCGGCTTGCAACAGTTCCTGGCCGATGCCGGGTTGCCGACCACTGGCTTTGCCACCGGCAACATCATGCTCGGCGGCAATGGCAGCGACCTGATCGAAGGTCGCGGCGGCGATGACCTGATCGACGGCGACAAATGGCTCAACGTGCGCATCGCGGTGTATGCCGCCGATGACGTCAATCATACCGGCCCTGAAATCGCCAGCTTCGACAGCATGGTCGACATGATTCCGTTCATGCTCGACCGTACCTATAACCCTGGCCAGCTCAAGGCCGTGCGGGAAATCCTGCCCGGCACCTCGACGGGGGGCGCGGCGTTCGACACGGCTGTGTTCTCGGGGATTCAGAGCGAATACACGGTGACGCAGAACACCAAAGGTACGCTCGACACTTCCGATGATGTCTGGACGGTGACCGACAACGTGGCTGGCCGCGACGGCGTCGATACCCTGCTGCATATCGAGCGCTTGCAGTTCGCCGACAGCCAGCGGGTGCTGGTTGAGGGGCTGAATGCGCAGCCTACCGGCAGCCCGGCCATTACTGACGGCAACGGCGGTGCGATTACCGTGGGCGATGTCCTTACGGTAAACGTCGCCGGTGTGTTGGATGCCGACAACATCAGCGCCGGTAACCCCCAGGGTACGCTCGCCGACCGTTCGGTGTCGTACTACTGGCAGTTCGAGGCCACCCCGGGCAGTGGTGTGTTCGAGGACATCATCCTGCTGCCAGCCGGCGACCTGGCGTTCCAGAGCGCCGACGGCACCACATTCAAGGTGTCGCCAGACCTGGCCGGGCTAGCCCTGCGGGTCAAGGCGATCTACCAGGACGCCCACGGCACTACCGAAGTGCTGTTCTCCCAGCCCACCGCCGTGGTGCAGCCGGGCGCGCCTGTGGTAGTGACACCGGCCACGCCGGTGGTGGATGCCACTGCAGGCGGTGCCGGTCTGCACATGGTGCGCTCCGACCTCAACTTCATCCTCGACCAGATCAAGATCGCCGAGGCTGACGCCAACGGGGCAGACATCCTTTCGTTGCTGCCGAACATCCGTGCGCCGCTGGGCCTGCGGGCGGTGGATGGCTCGAACAACAACCTGATGAACCTCAATGGCATCAACAACACCGAGTTCGGTGCCAGCGACAATGTCTTCCCGCGCTTGACCGATCCGGTGTTCAACCCGGCCGAAGGTGCGCCTGCGGGCTTCTTCGGCCCTGGCTCGCCGGCCATTCCGGGCTCGTCGTACCAGCAGACCAGCGGCCCGGTGTTCGACTCGCAGCCGCGCACCATCAGCAACCTGGTCGTCGACCAGACCTCCAACAACCCGGCGGCCTATGCCACCGCGTATGATCCGGGTGCCGACGGCGTGCTCAACTTCGGCGCCGTTGGCAACGACGACGTGCTCAAGGACGGTGTGCGCATCGTCGCCAGCCCGGGCCTGGACGGCCAGTTCGGTACCGCTGACGACCACGACGTCTACCTGTTCGAGAACACCGCTGCCGATGCTGGCCTGTCCGCGCCGTTCAACGCCTGGATGACCTTCTTCGGGCAGTTCTTCGACCATGGCCTGGACCTGGTCACCAAAGGGGGCTCGGGCACCATCTACATCCCGCTGCAACCGGATGACCCGCTGTACGTGGAGGGCGGTTTCACCAACTTCATGGTGGTGACCCGTGCCACCAACCTGCCGGGGCCGGATGGCATCCTTGGTAACGCCGACGATATTCACGAGCACACCAACACCACCACGCCATTCGTGGACCAGAACCAGACCTACAGCTCGCATCCTTCGCACCAGGTGTTCCTGCGCTCTTATCTGATGACCGACGCTGGCCCGGTTGCCACTGGCCGGTTGATCACAAACCGTGACCTGGGTGCAGATGGCAAGTACGGTACCGCGGACGATACGGAAATCGGTGGCATGGCGACCTGGAAAGTGGTCAAGGCCCAGGCCCGTGACCTGCTTGGCATCAACCTGACCGATGCCGATGTCGACAACGTGCCGCTGCTGGCTACCGACGCCTACGGCAACTTCATCAAGGGGCCGAACGGCTTCCCGATGGTGGTGATGAAAGGGGCTGACGGCATTGCCGGCACTGCCGATGACGAGCAGATCGAGGGCAACCCGCTGGCGCCGATCGACCTGACCAACGCCGTACGCACCGGTCACCAGTTCCTTGCCGACATTGCCCACAATGCCGTGCCGGTGTTCAGTAATGGCGTGCTGGTACCTGATGCCGATACCGATGCGGGCAATGCCGTGCCGGTGAACCCGCAGACCGGTGCCAACCTGGCCTACGACAACGAGCTGCTCGATGCTCACTACATCGCCGGCGACGGCCGGGTCAACGAGAACATCGGCCTGACCGCCGTGCATGCGATATTCCACTCCGAGCACAACCGGCTGGTGGCACAGACCAAGGACACCGTGCTCGACTCGGGCGATCTGGCCTTCATCAACGAGTGGCTGCTCAACCCGCTGACCGCGCTGCCGGCCAATCAGGCCGAGATCGACGCGCTGGTGTGGAATGGTGAGCGCCTGTTCCAGGCGGCCAAGTTCGGTACCGAGATGCAGTATCAGCATTTGGTGTTCGAGGAGTTCGCCCGCACCGTGCAACCGCGGGTCGACCTGTTCTTCGCTCCGACCCAGGTGTATGACGTCGACCTCGATGCGTCGATCGTGGCCGAGTTCGCCCACACCGTGTACCGCTTCGGCCACTCGATGCTGACCGAGACTGTCGACCGCTTCAACGTCGACTTCACTGTCATCGGCGACCCGAACAGTGCCAACCCCGACCAGCAACTGGGCCTGATCGCGGCGTTCCTCAACCCGCTGGCGTATGCCGCCAGTGGCGTTACCCCCGAGGATGCCACCAGCGCCATCGTGCGCGGGGTCACCCGCCAGGCCGGTAACGAAATCGACGAGTTCGTCACCGAGGCGCTGCGCAACAACCTGCTCGGCCTGCCGCTGGACCTGCCGGCGATCAACATCGCCCGTGGCCGCGACGTCGGTATCCCCTCGCTGAACGCCGTGCGCCGCGACATCTACGCGCAAACCGGCGATACCCAGCTCAAGCCGTACACCAGCTGGGTCGACCTGGTGCAGCACCTGAAGCATCCGGAGTCGCTGATCAACTTCATCGCCGCCTACGGCACTCACAGCACCATCACCGGCGCCACCACGTTGCTGGAAAAACGCGCGGCGGCCATGGCCTTGGTGTTCGGCGGTGACGGTGCGCCAGCCGATCGCCTGGACTTCCTCAACAGCACCGGGGCCTACGCCAACGTCACCCTGCCTGGCAAGGATGGCGTGCTCGGCACCGCCGATGACCTGAGGGCGGTTACCGTGACCGGGGTCGATGCCATCGACCTGTGGATCGGCGGCCTGGCTGAAGCGAAAACCCCGTTCGGTGGCATGCTTGGCACTACCTTCAACTTCGTGTTCGAGAATCAGATGGAGAAACTGCAGGATGGCGACCGCTTCTACTACCTGGAGCGCACCGCTGGCCTGTCGATGAACGCCGAGCTGGAAAGCAACTCGTTCGCCAAGCTGATCATGGCCAACACCTCGGCCACCCACCTGCCGGGCCTGGTGTTCTCCGACCCGGGCTTCTACCTGGAAGTAGACCAGAGCAAGCAGTTCAACGAAGGCCTGGGCAGCGCCGACCCACTGGGCGAAAATGGCGAGCAGGTGGTGTTCCGCGACAGCCCGCTGACGGCAGGCCCGGACACCAACTACATCCGCTATGCCGGTGCCGAGCACATCGTGCTGGGCGGCACTGATGGTGATGACATCCTGGTGTCCAGCGAGGGTGACGACACGGTCTGGGGCGATGGTGGCAACGACCGCATCGAGGGTGGCGACGGCAACGACCAACTGCGTGGTGGTACCGGCGACGACATCATCAGCGACATGGGTGGTGACGACAATATCCAGGGCGGCGACGGCAACGATGTGCTGCACGGCGGTAATGGCATCAACCTGATTATCGGTGGTTTCGGCAACGACTTCATCGTCACCGGTGAGGACGCTTCCGAGGCCATTGGCGGCCAGGGCAATGACTTTATCCTGGGCAGCAAGGCCAACGAGCAGGACATGGGTAACGAAGGCGACGACTGGATCGAGAAGGGCACCTCGGACGGTGCGCCTGGCGACAACTTCGACCCGCTCGGCAACGACCCGGTCATTGGCCACGACGTGTTCATCGGTGGCAACGAGAACGACAAGTTCAATGGTGAAGGCGGCGACGACATCATGGTCGGCAGCCTGGGCTTCGGTGACCGCTACATCGGTGGCTCCGGTTACGACTGGGCAACCTTCAAGGACCTGGCCCAGGGCGTGACCATCGACTACAGTGACCGCTTCTTCGATGTGCCGCCGGTACCTGGCTCGGGTGCGTCTGCGCTGGTGCGCTTCGACATCATGGAAGGCCTGTCGGGCTCGGCCCATGGCGACTTCCTGCGCGGTGACAACGAAAACGCCGCCAGCCTGCCGACCAATGGCGCCACGGGCAGCGTGTTGACCAACATCAGCCTGATCGACGGCCTGGCCGGCCTGCTGGCTGCCGGGGCGACGTTCTACGATGGTGGCAACATCATCCTCGGCGGCAGTGGCAGCGACCTGATCGAAGGCCGTGGCGGTGACGATATCCTCGACGGTGACAAGTGGCTGAACGTGCGCATCAGCGTGCGCGCCAACAGCGACGGCACCGGCCCGGAAATCGCCAGCTACGACAGCATGGAGCCGATGGTGCCGCTGATGCTCAATGGCACCTACAACCCGGGCCAGCTGGTGATCATCCGCGAAATCCTCAACGGCACCGACAGCTACGACACGGCGGTGTTCTCGGGGGTGTCCACCGACTACAGCGTGGTGGTCGATGGCAACTCGGTGATCGTCACCGACCTGGTGGCCGGGCGTGATGGTGTCGACCACCTGACCGGTATCGAGCGCCTGCAGTTCTCCGACAGCTCGCAGGCTTCCGGCGTGGGCACTGCCGTCAACGCCGGCCCAACGGGCCACCTGGCGATCCTCGACGCTGCCACTGGTCTGCGTAACGACACATCGGTCAGCGGCCAGCTGCTGCGGGTGAGCAACGTGGCGGTGCACGATGCCGACAACGTCGGCGCAGGCAATGCCAGCGGTGCCGTCAACGGCCCGATGGCCTACTACTGGCAGGTCGAGCGCCTGCCGGGCTCGGGGGTGTACGAAGACATCACCTTCGTCGCCGCCGGCGAGGTCTCGCGGGCGATCGGCAGCACCTACCGGGTGACCGATGATGTAGCAGGCCTGAACATCCGCGTACGCGGAGTGTACCAGGACACCAAGGGCACGCTGGAAATCGTCGATTCGTCGCCGAACAACGCGCCGACCGCCGGGCCGACCGTGACCGGGCTGCTGGTGCAGAACCAGACCCTTACCGCCAACACCGCAACCATCGTCGATGCCGACGGGCTGAGCAACCCGCAGTTCACCTTCCAGTGGCAGTCCAACCGGGGCCTGGGCTGGGTCAATATTGCCGGTGCCATCAGCAGCACCTTTGTCCTGACCCAGGAACAGGTGGGGCAGAACATGCGGGTGTTGGTGAGCTACGTGGATGACGTCGGCGTACATGAAAGCATCGCCTCCGACATCCTCGATCCGGTGGCCAACGTCAACGATGCGCCCACCGGTGCCGTGCTGATCAGCGACACCACGCCAGTTCAGGGGCAGACGCTGACGGCACTTACCGGCACTATTGCCGACCTGGACGGGCTGGGTACATTCAGCTTCCAGTGGCAGCAAGGTACGGGCGGCGTCTTCAGCGACATCATTGGTGCCACTGCGGCCACCTTCACCCCGGGCCTCGACCAGGGAGGCCAGCAATTGCAGGTGATCGTGCGCTACACCGACGCCTTCGGCGCGCAGGAGTCACTCACCTCGGCGGCGACTGCTGCAGTGCCAGGGTTGGCGCTGGTCGGCACCAATGGTGCCGATATCCTGATCGGCAGCGCGGGTAATGACGTGATCTCGGGCCTGGACGGTGCCGACCAGCTGTTCGGCGGGCTTGGCAACGACATCCTCAACGGCGGGCTTGGCGCGGATGCCATGACCGGCGGTGGTGGCAACGACACCTTCGTGGTCGACAACGTCGGCGACACGGTGAGCGAAGCGCTTAACGGCGGTGTCGACCTGGTGCAGACCAGCCTGGCCAGCTACACCCTGGGGGCCAACGTTGAAAACCTGACCTATACCGGGGGGGGCAACTTCATCGGTGGCGGTAATGCGCTGGACAACATCATTACCGGCGGCGCTGGCAACGACCTGCTCAATGGTGGGGCAGGTGCCGACCGCCTGGTGGGTGGCCTCGGTAACGACATCTACGTGGTTGACAACGTCGGAGATGGGCTGATCGAGGCCGCTGGGGGCGGTACGGATACTGTGCGTACCACGTTGGCCAGCTACCGCATGACCAGCAACATCGAAAACCTGACCTATACCGGGGTGGCTGACTTCAGCGGTACCGGTAACACGCTGGACAACATCATCACCGGTGGCGCTGGCAATGACCTGCTCAATGGCGGTGCGGGTGCCGACCGCCTGGTGGGGGGGCTCGGCAACGATATCTACATGGTGGATAACGCCGGGGATGGGCTGATCGAGACCGTGGTGGGCGGTACGGATACCGTGCGTACCACGCTAGACAGCTACCGCATGACCAGCAACATCGAGAACCTGACCTATACCGGAGGGGGCAACTTCAGCGGTACCGGTAACACGCTGGACAACATCATCACCGGCGGCGCTGGGAACGACTTGCTCAATGGCGGTGCGGGTGCCGACCGCCTGGTGGGGGGGCTCGGCAACGATATCTACATGGTGGATAATGCCGGGGATGGGCTGATCGAGACCGCTGGGGGCGGTACGGATACCGTGCGTACCACGTTAGCCAGCTACCGCATGACCAGCAACATCGAAAACCTGACCTATACCGGGGTGGGTAACTTCAGCGGTACCGGTAACACGCTGGACAACATCATCACCGGCGGCGCTGGCAACGATCTGCTCAACGGTGGTGCGGGTAACGACCAGCTGCTCGGTGGTGTCGGCAACGATACCTTGAACGGCGGTGACGACAACGATAGCCTCGATGGTGGTCGCGGTGACGACATCCTGAACGGTGGGGCAGGCAGCGACACGCTGTTCGGCGATATAGGCAACGACATCCTGTCGGGCGGCAGTGGCAATGACTTCATCAACGGTGCGGCTGGCAACGACACGGTAAACGGCGGCGCGGGTGATGACACCATGATGGCTACTGATGGCAATGATGTCTTCCAGTTCGCCGCCGGCTTCGGCAATGACCTGATCATCAACTTCGATAGCGATGCGACGGGTGGGCAGGACCTGCTGGATATCACTGCCTTCAACATCACCGCGGCCACCTTTGCCGCCAACGTTACCATCGCCGATGACGGCGCGGATACGCTGGTCAGCATCGGTGCTACCGACTCCATCCGCCTTGTGGGGGTGGCGGATGCAACCACTGTGACTGCAGCGGACTTCAACCTGGTAGGTTGAGGGCCTGAGGGGTACGCGCCAAGGGCCGCTTTGCGGCCCATTCGCGGGCAAGCCCGCTCCCACAGGGATATCACTGCCCTCAGGCTTGGTGATATCCCTGTGGGAGCGGGCTTGCCCGCGAATGGGCCACAAAGTGGCCCCTGTCGCACGCGGTTATTGGATGAACCGCACCTGGCTGTCGATCTTCTCGATCACCGCCCCCTTGCGCTCGTTGAAGCGGGCCCTGTTCTGCTCGAACAGGTTGTTGCCCTTGGTGTCGATGGAGATGATCAACGGGCCGAACTCGCGCACGCGGTTCACCCTCAGCGTCTCCGGCATGCCCAGGTCCTGCCATTCCGCGCGTTCGATCTCTTCCACCTGGGTCGCTGCCAGCACCGCGCAACCGCCTGGAAACACTGCATGCACTGCCTTGTTCTCAAGGCTATCATCGAACTGGGCCGCGAACTGCCGGTCGACCTGCGTGGCGGCGCCTGGCAGTGTGGCAGTAAGGCCGCTCAGGAACGATCCGCCCCAATCAGGCAGTGACTACTTTTTTGAAGCCTTGCCGCTGGGCACATGCAGGTAGGACATCACGCTTTCTGTCAACTCTGTCGCCAGCTTCACCGCTTCCTTGTTGCGCGCCATGGCGCCGGCTACCAGCCCTTCTATAAGTGCCAGCACGGCAATGTTGGAGCTGGTAAGCACCGGATGATCGGCGGGCGCGAACAACACGTGGTGAGCGATGGCTGTCAGGGGGGAAGCGGGCGAATCGGTAATCGCCAGCACCGTGGCATTGCGTTCGCGGGCAAAGCGCGACAGCTGAAGGGTGTCCTGGGAGTAGCGGGGCAGGGTAATCGCCAGCAGCACATCCTGCTCGGTGATGGCAGCCAGACGGTAGGCGGCATTCTCGTTGCCACCCTCCATGCTGATGGCACAGGTGTCCTTACAGAACGGTACCAGCGTCGAGGCCGCGAGGCCGGCCATGTAGACACTGTTGCCGAAACCCAGCACGTAGACTTTGCGTGCCGCAATCAGGTTGCTGACGAAGGCTTCGAACGCATCGGCCTGGTTGTTGCTGGCGGCAGTGGCCAGGTTGCTGCTGGCGCTCTGGATCTGCTCATGCAGCCCAAAATCGCCACCGGGCCGCTGGGCCAACTCATTGCGCAGTTTGTCCACGGGCGAGACCATTTGCTGCAAGGTCGTCACCAGCTCGGCTTTCATGCCGCTGTAGCCGCCCAGTTGCAGGGCCTTGGCCAGGCGATTGACGGCCGCTGGCGAAGTGCCGGTGGCTTGGGCCATGTCTTCGATGGTCAGGGTCGCTGCCTTCAGCGGGTGACGCAGGATGTAATCGGCGACCTTGCGCAGCGAAGGCGGTAGGTCGGTCAGGCTCTCCGACAACTTGCGCATGACTGGCGAGGCGTACACGGTGGTGTTTTTCGAATTGCTCGGCATGCGGCTCAACACTCCCTGAATGAGTGCCGTAGTGTATCCCAAGGCTTCCCCGGCAGCAGCCGGGGGCGCCTGTGGAGGCTTACTTGAGGCTGCCGGCAAGGAATTGCTGCAAGCGTTCGGACTGCGGACGAGCGAGTACCTCGCGCGGATCGCCACGCTCCAGGGCCAGCCCCTGATGCAGGAACATGACCTGGTTGGAGACTTCGCGAGCGAAGCCCATTTCATGGGTGACCACCACCATGGTCCGGCCCTCCTGGGCCAGCTCCTGCATGACCTTCAGCACCTCGCCGACCAGTTCCGGGTCGAGCGCCGAGGTCGGTTCATCGAACAGCATCACCTCCGGCTCCATGGCCAGGGCCCGGGCGATCGCCACGCGTTGCTGTTCGCCACCGGACATGTGTGCCGGGTAGGCGTTTCGGCGATGGCTGACGCCGACCTTGTGCAGGTAGTACTCGGCTTTCTCACGGGCATCCTTGCGGCTCATGCCCAGCACATGCACCGGGGCTTCCATGACGTTGTCCAGGGCGCTCATGTGTGACCAGAGATTGAAATGCTGAAAGACCATGCTCAGCCGTGAGCGCAGGCGCTGCAGTTGTTTCGGGTCAGCGGCCCGCAGCCCGGCGCGTGGGCAGGTACGCAACTTCAGGCGTTCGCCATTGACCATGATCTGCCCGGCATTGGGTTGCTCGAGCAGGTTGATACAGCGCAGGAAGGTGCTTTTGCCCGAGCCGCTGGAGCCGATGATGCTGATCACGTCGCCCGCCTTGGCCTGCAGCGAAACGCCCTTGAGTACCTGGTGGTTGCCGTAGCTTTTGTGCAGGTCCTGAATTTCCAGTTTGTTCATCGATGGGTACTCGTTGGTATCAGTCGCTGAGCAAGCGACCATGGCGAATGGGCAGGTTGCCAGCGACTTTCGCCAGCCAGAGGCCCGGTTGGGCGAAGCGAAGGCGTTCGCGGGCATAGAGAATGCCGTCGGTGGTGGCCCTGACTACGCTGTGGCGGTCACTGAGCGGGTCGATGACTTCGAACAGTGGGTCGCCGGTTCGAACCTGCGCACCCAGAGGTTGCAGATAGCTGACGACGCCTGGGTGTTCGGCATAGGCGTACTGGGCGCCGGCAAACGGTGTGGCCTGGCAGCAATGAGTCGGTGCCTCCGGCCATGGGCCGCTGACCAAGCCCTGGTCGGCCAGGTAGGCAAGAATGTGCTCTGCGTCGGCTTGGCAACGTTCTCGCTCGGTATCGGCCATGCCGCGCAGCTCGATGGTGGTGGCGATACAGGCCAACGGGATGTTTGCCTGCGTAAAATGCTCGGCCAGCTTCACCCATGGCAGCGCACAGGCTTCGTCGAACGCATTGCCGCCAACATCCTCGGCCAGCAATGCAGCTTCAGCACCCAGGCGTGCCGCCAGCGAGCGCAAGCGGGGCCAGTTTTGCGGCAGTGCATACAGCAGCATCACCGATTCGAAATCACAGTGCAGGTCCAGCACCACATCGGCGTCGCACGCATGCTGCAGAAGCAGGCGACGAAGGCCTTCGAGCTCCGATGGCGCAGCAGGCAAGTCGTCGAGGATGTCGAGCATGGTGCGGCGAATGATGGCCACGTTGGCCTCGCCATCCTCGCCTAGATGGCCCTCCAGGCGCCTGATGAGCGCTTCGGTCAGTGCCGGAAAATCGCGGTTGAAGTTCTTGCCGCTGCTGAACTCGAAACGGCCTTGATGGGTGGCCTGGAACATCTGGCCGATACCGATCGGGTTGGCCAGTGGCACCAGTTCTATCACGCCCGTGAGTCGGCCTTGGGCTTCCAGCTCGGCCAGACGGGCCTTCAATGCCACCGCCACGCGCATGCCGGGCAGTTCGTCAGCGTGCAGAGAGGCCTGGATATAAGCTTTGCGCGGGCCGTTGCCGAAGCGGAAGAGGCGCAGAGTGCGCTGGGTACCGCAGGCACTCCAGGGCAGGATATGGTCGATTTGCTGCATGGGTGCTCCTCAGTGCTTGCGTGGGGCCAGGTACTTCAGCCAGCGGCGCTCGGCCAGCTTGAAGAGGCGAACCAGCAGGAACGTCAGGGCCAGGTAGATCAGCCCCGCAGTAATGAATGCCTCGAACGGAAGGTAGTAACGAGCGTTGAAGGTTTTTGCCGCGCCTGTGATATCGACCAGGGTGACGATCGAAGCCAGGCTGGTGGTCTGTAGCATCATCAGCACTTCGTTGCTGTACTGCGGCAGCGATCGACGCAGGGCCGACGGCAGCAGGATGCGCCGGTACAAGGCCAGGCGCGACATGCCCATGGCACGCGCGGCTTCAACTTCGCCGCGCGGCGTGGCCCGCAGGCTGCCGGCCAGCAACTCGGCGCTGTAGGCGCTGGTGTTGAGGGCGAACGCCAGGCAGGTGCAGAAGGTTGCGCTGGACAGGTACGGCCAGAGCGGGCTCTGACGCACAAGTTCGAACTGTGCCAGGCCGTAGTACACCAGAAACAACTGCACCAGCATCGGTGTGCCACGAATGACATAGGTGTAGAGCCAGGCCGGGTAGCGCAGCAGGCAGGAATGCGAAACGCGCATCAGTGCCAGTGGGATAGCCAGTGCCAGGCCGCAGGCCAGGGAAATCAGCAGCACCTTCAGGGTCAGCGCAATGCCGTTCAGGTACAGCGGCAGGTTCTGCCAGATAAGTGGGTAGTCAAGCATCATGCAAACCTTCCCTTCATAGTTCGGCGGCTTTGAAGCCGAACGAATAACGCTTTTCCACGCTGCGCAGCAGCACCAGCGACAGGCTGGTCAGCAGCAGGTAGAGCCCTGCCACGGTGAGGAAGAACGTGAACGGTTCATGGGTGGCATCGGCTGCGTTCTTGGCCTTGAACATCATGTCCTGCAGGCCGATCACGGAAATCAGTGCGGTCGACTTGATCAAGACCAGCCAGTTGTTGGTGAAACCCGGCAGCGCCAGGCGCACCAGCTGCGGCACGCTGATCCGCCAGAACACCTGCAGGCTGCCCATGCCATAAGCGGCCCCTGCTTCGGCCTGACCCTCGGGAATGGCGAGAAAGGCCCCGCGAAAGGTTTCCGAAAGATAGGCACCGAAAATGAAACCCATGGTGCAGACCCCGGCGATGAACGGGTTGATGTCGATGTACTGCTCGTAGCCCAGCGCCAGCGCAAGACGGTTGATCAGGTCCTGTCCGCCATAGAACACCAGCAGAATCAGGACCAGGTCAGGAATGCCGCGCACTGCCGTGGTGTAGATCTCGCCCAGGGCTGCCAACCAGCGCAGTGGTGACAGCCGGCAGGCGGCGCCGACCAGGCCGAGGCTGATGGCCAGGGCCATCGCCATCAGGGCCAGGCTGATGCTTAACCGCGCGCCATCGAGAATGCTCGAACCGTAGCCGTGAAGCATGATGAAAGTCCTCGTCAGCCGGGGTCATTGGCCGTAGATATCGAACGGGAAGTACTTGCTCTGCACTTGCTGGTAGGTGCCGTTGGCGCGAATGGCGGCAATGGCGGCGTTCAGGCGCGCCAGGTTGGCGCTGTCCCCCTTGCGCACGGCAATGCCCGCACCCCGACCGAAGTAGCGGGGGTCGTTGACATCCGGACCGACAAGCGCAAAACCTTGGCCGGCGGGCGTCTTGATGAAGCTCTCTTCGGTATTGACGATGTCGGCGAGGGTGGCATCCAGCCGCCCCGCGGCCAGGTCGAGGAAAGCTTCGTTCTGCGAGGCGTAGCGCACGACCTCGACACCTGCACTTTCCAGCTGCTCGGTAGCGAAGCGGTCATAGGTGGAGGCACGCTGCACGCCGAGCTTCTTGCCTTTGAGGTCCTGCATCGGGTCGCTGATCTGGCTGCCGGACTTCATCGCGAACTTGCCCGGGGTGTGATAGTACTTGTCGGTGAAGTCGACGGACTTGAGCCGATCTTCAGTAATCGACATTGACGACAGCACGGCGTCAATCTTGCGCACCTTCAACGACGGGATCATCCCGTCGAACTCCTGGATCACCCACTGACATTTGACTTGCATCTGCGCGCACAGGGCGTTGCCGATGTCGTAGTCAAAGCCGGCGAGTTCGCCTGCGGGGGTGCGGTAGGAGAAGGGCGGATATGCCACTTCGATCCCGATGCGCAGGCTGCCTTCGTCAGCCTGGGCCAGTGCGCTGCAGGCACAGAGTGCCAATGCGCCTAGAAGTCCGGTCTTGTTCATATTATTGACTCCGGTGGATAGGGCAGTACCGGCCTGAGCCCGTTGTGGGGCTCGGTTCGGTACGAAGAAAAATGACATGTTTAATTTCACAAATCAATATCAATGAAAATAATCATGTCAGCCTGGTGACTGCCGGTCATCCGGCGTGCACGGAGGTGGGTGCGAAGATGGCTGCTGCGTGAGGCGCGGGGCTGGCCTGGCGTATCGTGTCCTGGCTCGCTGGGCGACCACGGCACTTGCATCACGCTATACTCCGCGCCTTTTGCCAGCACCGGAATCCGCCCATGCGCCAGGTTTTGCTCATCGTCGATGTCCAGTCCACCTTCAGCCCGCCCGAGTGGTTGGTCGATGGCCTGCGCCGGTTGTCGGCCAACATCCCCACCATTGCCTCGGTCGAGTTGCACGATGAACAGGTCACGCCGTTCGAGCGCCAGCTCGGCTGGCACCCGGCGGCGGAGGACGAGAGCCTGGTCGAAGCCGATCAGGTGTTCGTCAAGCATGGCTACGGGCAGAGCGCAGAGGCCATCGAGTACATCCGGCAACTGGGTGTGGAGCGGGTGCTGGTATGTGGGCTGCAGACCGAAACTTGCGTGCTGGCCGCCGGTTTTGCCCTGTTCGATGCGGGGCTGATGCCCACCTTGGTCACCGACATGACGGTAGGGTCTTCGCTGGACAGGTCGGGCAAGCTGGGGATCGAGCTTTGGCAGCATCACTTCCGCCAGGTCACCACCTCGGCCGAGGTGCTCGCCGAACTGGCCCTACGAGGCTAAGGCATGCAGGCATCATGCGGGCATGCATCTGGGCTGTGCTGTCACGTAGAGAACTGAATTCACAAGCGGTCTGTGGGAGCGGCTTTAGCCGCGAAGAATCCAACGCGGAGCATGGCACCGGCTGTGCCGGTGTTCGCGGCTAAAGCCGCTCCCACAGGGTCCCTGCTAATTCAATGAGTCGTGTGCCGTTCTGTGGGACATGGCCCAGTCTTTTGGGCTGCGCTGTCGCGTAGAAAACTGAATTCGCAAGCGGTCTGTGGGAGCGGCTTTAGCCGCGAAGAATCCAACGCGGAGCCTGGCACCGGCTGCGCCGGTGTTCGCGGCTAAAGCCGCTCCCACAGGGTTCCTGCTAATTCAATGAGTCGTGTGCAGTTCTGTGGGAGCGGCCTTGTGTCGCGAAAGGGCTGCAAAGCAGCCCCGGCAATCTCAAGCCGTTTGCAAGGCTCGCGGCCGCTGGCTGCGTTGCTCATCATCCGCATGCGCTGCCGGCTGCAGGCAGAAGTCGAACACCACCCGCGCCACACCGCCTTCGAGCCGTTCCACCTCGCCCACCAACCCGTCGCGGGTAGCATGGGCAAAGTCATCCCACAGGTACGCGTCACCCGCCAGGTTGATCTGTGTGGTCAGGTGCCGGTACCCCGGTGCACTGATGAAGAAGTGGATATGCGCAGGGCGCTGGCCATGCCGGCCCAACTGGTCCAGGCAGGCCTGGGTCGGGCCATCGGCCGGGCAGCCGTAGCCGCTGGGGACGATGCTGTGGGCGCGGTAGCGGCCTTGGGCGTCGGTGACAATGCGGCGGCGCAGGTTGTAGGCCGACTGGCCGGAATCGAAGTAGGAATACAGGCCTTGGGTATTGGCGTGCCACACATCGACGATAGCCCCGGCCAGCGGCTGGCCGGCCAGGTCCAGCACCTGGCCTTCAAGCAGCATCGGCTGGCCAGGGTCACGGCCGTCGTCCAGCCGCGCCTCGCCTTCGCACAGCGGCGCACCGGCCACGTACAGCGGACCTTCGATGGTGCGCGGGGTGCCGCCGGTATGCCCGGCCTGGCTGTCGCGGGCATCGCTGAGCAGGTCGAGGAAGTGCTCCAGGCCAAGGCCGGCCATCAGCAGTCCGGCTTCGTTGCGGCTGCCCAAGCGGTTGAGGTAGTCGACAGCGGTCCAGAATTCGTCGTCGCTGATCGCCAGGTCTTCGATCAGCTTCGCGCTGTCCTGCAGTATGCGCAGCACAATCTGCTTCAGGCGTGGGTTGCCCTGGTCGTTGCCGACGCCTGCCGCTTTCGCGAAGAAGGCTTGTACTTCGGGGGAATGGGAAATCGCTACAGTCATGGTTGCCTCACCGGTCGTTGTTGTTATTGCGGTGCAAGGCTCAAGGCAAATGCGATGCCATGTTTATAACTGTTTGATATAAAATATTTTTTTGTTTTTTTAGGTACCGATCGCCGGCGCGCGCTCGATCATATGATCAATCCGCGCCAGCGCAATTGCGCAAATGCTCAAGGCTTGTCGGTCACGCTTTCGCCGGGTGATTTCTTCAGCCGATAGGCCAGGGCCGGGCGGGTCATGCCGAGCAGGCGCGCGGCTTCCGAGACGTTCTGCCGGCAGCGCTGCATGGCTTCCTGCATCAGCGCTTCCTCGACGGCATCCAGGCCGGTGCCGCTGTCGAGAATCTGTGCCACCCAGCCGGGCGCGGCCTGGTCACTGGCCGCCACCAGCCGACCATCGCTGCCCAGGCCGATGCTGTCGGTGGCCGGTGGCGCATGCGGGAACAGTGCATCCAGGCCGATGCTCTGGTTCTCGTCGGTGATGATCACACCGCGCTCCATGAGGTTTTCCAGCTCGCGGATGTTGCCCGGCCAGTCGTACTGCAGGCACACCTGCAAGGCCCGGTCGCTGAGGCCACGGGTCTTCTTGCCGTAGCTCTGGTGCAGGCGGCCGAGGAAGTGCTCGATCAGCAGCGGGATGTCTTCGCGGCGCTCGCGCAGCGCCGGGATATGCACCGGGAACACGTTCAGGCGGTAGAACAGGTCGGCGCGAAAACGCCCGTCCTTGACAGCCTGTTCGAGGTTTTCGTGGGTGGCGGCGATCACCCGTACATCCACCGGCCGCGTGCGGCTGTCACCCACCCGTTCCAGCTCGCCTTCCTGCAGTACGCGCAACAGGCTGGCCTGCGCGCGCGGCGTGAGCTCGACGATTTCATCGAGGAACAGGGTGCCGCCGTTGGCCCGCTCGAAGCGGCCCATGCGCGCCTGCTGGGCGCCGGTGTAGGCACCTTTCTCGACGCCGAACAGCTCGGCCTCGATCAGGTCGGGCGGGATGGTCGCGCAGTTCAGCGCCACGAACGCCGCGCCGGCGCGCTCGCTGCGCAGGTGCAGGCTGCGGGCGATCACCTCCTTGCCGACCCCGGTTTCGCCCAGCAGCAGCACCGAGGCCTTGCCCGGGGCCACCTTGTCGGTCAGTGCACAGCAGCGCCGGTACACCGCCGACTGGCCGATGCCGTAGAACTGTCCCGACTCGTACTGCAGACGCTGGCGCAGGTTGGCCACCTGCACCTGCAGCGATTGCAGCTCGTCGATCACCGGGTCGCTCTGGAAGTAGCGCAGGAAAGTCTCGGCATCTTCCCACTGTTCCACCGGCTTGCCGATGATGCGGCATTCGCTGCCACCGCAGCCGCGGCAGCTGACTTCCTTGTAAAGCACCTGGCGACCGAGGAAGAACGAGCTGTAGCTGATCGCGTAACCCAGCAGCATCCAGCACACCGGCTGTTCGGAATGCAGGCCTTCGGACTGGCAGTTTTCCACCTCGAAGGAGTCCTGCCACTCGATGTCGGCGTAGAAGTGGCCGCTGTCCATGTCGATTTCCAGCTGTAGCGGGCGCACCTTGACCATGCCCTTGAGCGAGTGCAGCTGCGGGCCGATGAAGAACATCTCCACCGGGTTGCCGTTGGGGCGCAGCTTGCGCGCCAGTTCGGCGTCCTTCAACCCCGACTGGTAGCCCAGGCGCAGGAAGAAGCCCTTGGCCCGCTCCACACCGAGCATTTCGATCAGCTCGCGGCGCATGCTGGCCATGGTCGCGGCCTGCACCAGCAGCATGCGCTGCTCGTCCAGCCAGATCTTGCCTTCGGTGCCGAGGAACCGCACCCGTTCGGTAAGGTCCTTCAGCGCCGGTGCAGGTTCCGGCGCCCTGTACTGGGTAATCATTCGCTTGCGCCCCTTGCTTGTAGTTGTATGGGGAGGTGGCGTGCGCCCGCTCAGGCAAGGCGGGTACTGGGCACGCCGGGACGACCGCGGCGCTGCAGGCAAGGCTCGGGTCGCTCTTTTACTAAACCGCCTGAAAGCGGCGCAAAAGTCAATCGCCGGCCTTGTTCGCCATTTGCTCGAAGCGCCCTGGCCCGATTGAGCAAATGATCAATCGGGCCGGCTGTGGCGCGTCGGCCGCACAGGGGGTGGTCAACCCATCCATGAATTAAAAAATTTTTAAAAACAATTGGTTATGTCTTGGTTTGGCGGTTTTTCAAGCGCCTGGCACAGCCGTTGCTCTAGCCCTTGGCACGTCCAACCGGAGCACCCGCGCATGACCCCAGCCACCACACCCTTCGAGCAGATGCCGCGCTACGTCCGCGTACGCAGCGAGCCGGATTCCACCTTTGTCGAGTTCGACTTTGCCATCGGTTACCCGGACCTGTTCGTCGAACTGGTCCTGCCGCGTACGGCCTTCGCCAGCTTCTGCGCCAGCAACCGGGTCCGCCACATGGACGCTGCGATGGCCGCCGCCGTCGATGCCGACATGCAGAAGTGGCGCTATGGCGAAAGCCGCGACGAGGACGAATGAAGCGCCGTTTGTCGGCACGTTGCATCCCCACAACAACAAGTACAGGACGCCTTGCATGAGTATCGAGATCAAGACGGCCACGGTCGAGCCGATCCGCCAGACCTTCAGCCATACCCGCCGCCGTTTCGGCGACAAGCCGGCCAGCCGCTACCAGGAAGCCAGTTTCGATATCGAAGCGGCCACCAACTTCCACTACCGCCCGCTGTGGCAGCCCGACAAGCTGCTCAACGACCCCAGCCGCACCGCGCTGCAGATGGCCGACTGGTACGCCGTCAGCGACCCGCGCCAGTACTACTACGGCACGTACGTGCAGGCCCGGGCGCGCATGCAGGAAAACGCCGAGCACAGCTTTGCCTTCTGTGAAAAGCGCGAGCTGCTGGCCAGCCTGCCGGCGGCAACCCGTGCCCTGGTCGCACGCCTGCTGCTGCCGCTGCGCCACGCCGAACTGGGCGCCAACATGAACAACAGCGGCATCGCCGCCGACGCCTTCGGCACCAGCGTCACCCAGATGCACATGTTCCAGGCCATGGACCGCCTGGCCATCGCCCAGTACCTGTCGCGCATCGGCCTGCTGCTGGAGGACGACGGCCTGGCACTGCTGGCCGAGGCCAAGCAGCGCTGGCTGGACGAGCCGGCCTGGCAAGGGGTGCGGCGCTATGTCGAGGACAGCCTGGTGATACGCGACTGGTTCGAGCTGAGCCTGGCGCAGAACCTGGTCAGCGACGGCCTGGTGTACCCGTTGCTGTTCGAACACTTCGATGCGCAGCTGGTGGCCGCCGGGGCAGGGCAACTGGGCATGCTCACCGAGTTCATGCGCCTGTGGTTCGCCGAGAGCCAGCGCTGGGTCGATGCGCTGGTCAAGACCGCGGTCGCCGAGAGCCCGCACAACCGCCAGCTGATCGAAGGTTGGGTCAGCCAATGGCGCGGGCGAGCCGTGCAAGCGCTGCTGCCGCTGGCCGAGGCCGGCCCCGGCCGCGACGCGCTGGATGCCTGCGACAGCGCCTTTGGCGCACGCCTGAAGAAACTCGGCCTCAGTGGAGACGCCGCATGACTTCCCTCGTCTACATCGCCTTCCAGGACAACGACAGCGCCCGCTACATCGTCGAGGCCATCACCCAGGACAATCCCCACGCCCAGGTGCAGCACCAGCCGGCGATGATCCGCGTGCAGGCCGAAGGGCGCCTGGAAATCCACCGGGCCACGGTGGAAGAAAAAATCGGCCGTGAATGGGACGTGCAGGAAATGCTGATCGACGTGATCACCCTGGGTGGCAACGTCGAGGAAGACGAAGACTGCTTCGCCCTGCACTGGAACTGATCCGCACAACGACAAGAACCCGGAGACCACCATGGCCGCCAAGCGCCTCAACCAGAAAGACAAGTACCGCTGCCTGACCCGAGACCTGGGCTGGGAGCCGAGCTACCAGAGCAAGGACGCCATCTACCCCTACGAGCGGTTCGAAGGTATCAAGATCACCGACTGGGACAAGTGGGAAGACCCGTTCCGCCTGACCATGGACGCCTACTGGAAATACCAGGCCGAGAAAGAGAAGAAGCTGTACGCCATCTTCGATGCCTTTGCCCAGAACAACGGCCACCAGAACATCTCCGACGCCCGTTACGTCAATGCCCTGAAGTTGTTCCTGAGCGGTGTCACGCCCCTGGAGTACCAGGCCTACCAAGGCTTCGCCCGGGTCGGCCGGCACTTTGGCGGCGCCGGTGCGCGGGTGGCCTGCCAGATGCAGGCCATCGACGAGCTGCGCCACGTGCAGACCCAGGTGCACGCCATGAGCCACTACAACAAGCACTTCAACGGCCTGCATGACTTTGCCCACATGCACGACCGGGTGTGGTTCCTGTCGGTGCCCAAGTCGTTCTTCGAGGATGCGCGCACGGCTGGCCCGTTCGAGTTCCTCACTGCCATTTCGTTCTCGTTCGAGTACGTGCTGACCAACCTGCTGTTCGTGCCGTTCATGTCGGGCGCGGCGTTCAATGGCGACATGGCCACGGTCACCTTTGGCTTCTCGGCGCAGTCCGACGAGGCCAGGCACATGACCCTGGGCCTGGAGGTGATCAAGTTCCTGCTGGAACAGCACGAGGACAACGTGCCCATCGTGCAGCGCTGGATCGACAAATGGTTCTGGCGTGGCTATCGGTTGCTGACCCTGGTCGGGATGATGATGGACTACATGCTGCCGAACAAGGTGATGTCCTGGGCCGAAGCCTGGGAGGTGTACTTCGAGCAGGCCGGCGGCGCGCTGTTCAAGGACCTGGAACGCTACGGCATTCGCCCGCCGAAGTATGTCGAGCAGACCACCATCGGCAAGGAACACATCAGCCACCAGGCCTGGTCGATCTTCTACCAGTACAGCCAGGCCACCAACTTTCACACCTGGATCCCCACCGACGAGGAACTGGACTGGCTGTCGGCCAAGTACCCGGACACCTTCGACCGCTACTACCGGCCACGCTACGAGCACTGGCGCGAACTGCAGGCGCGCGGCGAGCGCTTCTACAACCCGACGCTGCCGATGCTGTGCCAGGTGTGCCAGATTCCGCTGGCCTTCACCGAGCCGGATGCGCCCACGCAACTGAGCCACCGCAGCCTGGTGCATGAAGGCGAGCGTTACCACTTCTGCTCTGATGGCTGCTGCGACATCTTCGCCTTCGAACCGGAAAAGTACGTGCAGGCCTGGCTGCCGGTGCACCAGATCCTGCAGGGCAACTGCGGTGGCGGCGATGTCGAGGCAGTGGTGCGCGACTACTACAACATCGCCCCCGGGCAGGACAACTTCGAGTACCAAGGCTCACCCGAACAGCAGCGCTGGCAGGCCGTGCAGGGCACCGAGCGCCAGGCCGGCTGAGCCACTGAAGCGCCAGGGCGCCGTTGCTGCGCCCTGGCCCCGACAAGAACAAGAGGAACATTGCCATGCCCGTGACCGCCATCGGCACCTACACTGCCCAACCCCTGGACCGCCAGGCCAACTTCCACGGCGCCCAGCTGGTGTACCTGTGCTGGGAAAACCACTTGCTGTTCTGCGCACCCTTCACCCTGCCGGTGGACCCGGCGCAACCCTTCGCCGCCTTCATCGAGCAGGTAGTCAAGCCGGCCATTGCCCTGCACCCGGATGCCGCCCGGGTCGACTTTACCGTGGCGCGCTGGCGCCTGGACGAGCAGCCGTTCAGCCCTGACCTGGCCTGTGGCCTGGCCGCCAACGGTATCGCCCACAAGAGCCTGCTGCACCTGCATACCCCTGGCCTCGATGGCCTGGGCGGCAGCCATAACTGAGGAATGCTGCCATGAGCTACCAAGTCACCATCGAACCCACCGGCGAACAGATTGAAGTGGAGGAGGGCCAGACCATCCTCGAGGCCGCCCTGCGCCAGGGCGTGTGGCTGCCGTTTGCCTGCGGCCACGGCACCTGTGCCACCTGCAAGTGCCAGGTGCTCGAAGGCGAAGTCGACCTGGGGGCGGCCTCGTCATTTGCGCTGATGGACATGGAGCGCGACGAGGGCAAGGTACTGGCCTGCTGTGCCATCCCGCAGAGCGACCTGGTGATCGAAGCCGACATCGATGTCGACCCAGACTTCGCCGGCCTGCCAGTGCAGGACTACCGCGCCGTGGTCACCCGGCTGGTGGAATTGTCGCCGACCATCCGCGGTGTTCACCTCAAGCTCGACCGGCCGATGGCCTTCCAGGCCGGGCAGTACGTGAACCTGCAACTGCCGGGCATCGAAGGCACCCGGGCGTTCTCCCTGGCCAACCCGCCGCAGCAGGCCGACGAGTTGGAGCTGCATGTGCGCCTGGTGGAAGGCGGCGTGGCTACCGGGCACATCCACCGGCAGCTCAAGGTGGGCGACGCACTGGAGCTGTCCGGCCCTTACGGGCAGTTCTTCGTGCGCAGCTCGCAGCCGGGGGACCTGATTTTCATCGCTGGTGGTTCGGGGCTGTCCAGCCCGCAGTCGATGATCCTCGACCTGCTGGCGCGTGGCGACACCCGGCGCATCACCCTGTTCCAGGGCGCCCGCACCCGTGCCGAGCTGTACAACCGCGAGCTGTTCGAGGCGCTGGCTGCCCGGCATGCCAATTTCAGCTACGTGCCGGCCCTCAGCCAGGCCGCCGAGGACGTGCAGTGGCAAGGTGTGCGCGGCTACGTGCACGACGCGGCCAGGCAGCATTTCGAGGGCCGCTTCAACGGTCACAAGGCCTACCTTTGCGGCCCTCCACCGATGATCGATGCGGCCATCACTTGCCTGATGCAGGGGCGCCTGTTCGAGCGCGACATCTTCATGGAGCGCTTCTACAGCGCCGCAGACGGTGCCGCCGACGGCCAGCGTTCGGCCCTGTTCAAGCGCATCTGAACCCTTTGCTGCCCGGCTCCCTGACCTGCGGGGGGCCTGCGTGCACCCGACCGATAACAACAACAAAGGTTGACCCGATGAACCCGACCCTAGCGAACCTGCTTCGCCTTGCCGTGTGCGCCTCGTTGTTTGGCGCTGCCAACCTGTCCCATGCCACCGAAGGGGGCGGCACCTCGTACCCGCTGGGTGCCGAAAACTACATGTCCGGCGCCATGCCGCCGCCGGGCTTCTATGGCCAGCTGTTCGTCAACCATTACGAAGCCGACAACCTGCGTGGCAACGACGGGCGCAAGCTGCCGGTGGACTTTCGCGTGCGCGCCAACGCCATCGTGCCGCGGCTGATCTGGGTGAGTGACTACACGGTGCTGGGCGCCAGCCTGGCGCTGCATGCGATCGTGCCGCTGGTGGACGTCAAGGTGTCGCTCAATGGTCAGTCGCAGCACAACAGCGGCCTGGGCGACGTGATCTTCGGCCCGGCGCTGGGCTTTCACCACAGCGACAAGTTCCACAGCATCCTGGCTTTCGACATGATTGCCCCCACCGGCCGCTACGACAAGGATGACCTGGCCAACCCCGGGCGCAACTACTGGGTGTTCGAGCCGGTGTATGCGATGAGCTATGTCGACCCGGCCGGGCTCAACCTGGATGCCAAGGTGATGTACGACTTCAACCGCCGCAACCCGGCCACCGATTACCGCTCGGGCCAGGAATTTCATGTGGACTATGCCGTGGGTTGGGGGCTTGGGAATGGTTGGGTGCTGGGGGTAGGGGGGTATTACTACCGGCAGACGACAGACGACAATCAGGATGGCGAGCGCATCGACGACAACAAAGGGCGCAGCTTTGCCGTTGGCCCGTCGATCAAGTACAGCGGCAAGGATGGCTGGTTCGTGACGGCGAAATGGTCGAAGGAAACCGGAGTGCGCAACCGCGCGCAGGGTGATGCCTACTGGTTGAAGCTGACCTTGCCCTTCTGAAAAGGGGCTGCTGTACAGCCCATCGCCGCGGTTCGTCGCCACCACAAGCCAGCTCCCACAGGGACCGTACAGGCCTTACATCAATTTTCAGGCCTGCATGGTTCCTGTGTTAGCTGGCTTGCCGGCGATGAGGCCAGTGCAGGCAGTACAAGGCAGCCTGAACTGGCCCGATCCATCAGGCCACATCCACCAGTACGATCTCGCTGTCCTCGATGGCGGTCACCCGCAGCACCTCCTCCTGCTCGATCGCCACACCATCGCGCGCCTTGGCCCGCAGCCCGTTGACCTCCACCAGCCCCTTGGCCGGCACCAGGTAACCCCGCCGTGCGGCATCGAAGCGGTACTCGGCAGTTTCACCGGCACGCAGGGTGGCAGCCACCAATCGCGCATCGGTGCGGATCTGCAGGCTGTCTTCATCGCCCGCGCGGCCGCTGGCCAGGGTCACGAAGCCTTCGCCACGCTCACCTTTGGGGAACGGCCGGGTACCCCACTGCGGTGCTTCACCGGTGCGCTCCGGCACGATCCAGATCTGGAAAATACGCGTGTCGACGTCTTCCAGGTTGTACTCGCTGTGCACGATGCCGGTACCGGCGCTCATCACTTGCACGTCACCGGCTTCGGTGCGGCCTTTGTTACCCAGGCTGTCCTGGTGGCTGATCGCGCCTTCACGCACATAGGTGATGATTTCCATGTCGCGGTGCGGGTGCGGCGGGAAGCCGCTGCCGGCAGCGATCAGGTCGTCGTTCCATACCCGCAGGTTACCCCAGTGCATGCGCGCCGGGTCGTAGTACTCGGCAAACGAGAAATGGTGGTGGGCATCGAGCCAGCCATGGTTGGCGTGGCCGAGGCTTTCGAAAGGTCGCAGTTGCAGCATGGTCGTGCTCCTTGAATCAGTGGAATGACGCCATGATGCGCTAAAGAAACATCGAAAATAAGCGTAAATATCGGCTTAAAATTATCAGTAAATTAGATTTGTTTGGGTGGGGTGTTTTATCCGCTTCATCGCCTAATCCACTGATCTGCAAGCATTCGCTGGCGATTTTTTGTCGATGCGGCGAACATGCCCGCTGATTTTGTTTTTCAACGGAGTGACCGTGGCCCACGAGCAACCCCAGGCCCCCGCCGACCTTACCCCTCCTGCCCAACTGCCCTGGTTGCGCCGCCTGGCGGCCCGCCTGCTGGGGCGTGGCCTGACCCGCCTGCAGGCCCAGCACCGCGACTCCTGGTTCCTCGGCCATGCCAGCGGCCAACGCAGTGGCCATGCCGATGGCGTGCGTGAAGGGTTCGAGCGCGGGCGGGTGGAGGGCTATGAGGCTGGGCGCCAGGTGCTGGTAATCCGCGATACCCGCCCCGACACCGCCGCCGTGCCGGGCCAGGATGACAACCTGTTCGATGACTGGCGCCTGCCCCTGACCGCCGAGCTGAAAAAGCGTTTCAAGGCCGATGTCGCCCAGCGCCTGCCCGCCGAGGCGCAACCCAGTGCCGCGCAATGGAAGCTGATTTTCAGCGATACGCCGTCCACCTGCGTGGTGGCCGGGGCCGGGGCGGGCAAGTCCACCTCGCTGGTACTGCGCATCCTGCTGTTGCGCCATTACCTGGGCTATGAACTGGACGCGATGACCGTGGTCACCTTCACCCGCGAGTCGCGCAAGGACTTCATCAAGCGCCTGCTGCAGGTGTTCGCGCTATGGCAGATCAACTTGCAACCGGCGCAGGCCCGCGAGCTGGTGCGCACCTTTCATTCGCGTATCCTGCCGCTGGTGCGCAGCCTGCCGGGCTTTGGCCAGGTGCGCGCGTTCGAGACGCTGGGCAACGAGATGCCGGCCGGGCGCGAGGCCGAGGCCGACAGCAACCCGTTCGACCTGCGCCTGAACGATGCCCAGCGCCAGCAACTGAACCAGTGTTACAGCACCCTGCTGGGCGAAAGCCCACGTTTTGCCGAGCTGGTTGGCCTGTTGCGCAACGAAGCCCTGCAGCTGAAACCGCTGGACCCCAATAACCCCGATGTGCAGAAGCGCGCGCAGGTAACCCAGCTGGCTGCCCAGCGCGACGAAGAGCTGTGCGACGTGATCGAGGACCTGTGGTTCGCCGCCGGCGCCTGGCCGATCAACGGCATCGAGCCCTGCCGCGAGACCATCGAGATCCGTGGCAGCCGCTTCCATGTGCATGGCCGTCTGGCCGGCCAGGGGCCTTTGCTGGTGCTCGGCTTCGACCCGGCGGAAAGCGCGCAGTACCAGCGCCCCGGCGCCAAGCTGGCGGTGCGCGCCGAGTGGGCGGTCAAGCGCACCCTGTTGCAGGCCTTCTGCGACCAGCCGCTGATCTGGCTCGACAACTATGCCATGGCCCGGCGCCTGGCAGCCTCGCTGGCCGGTGATGCCGTGGCCGGCCCCGGCTTCGAATACAAGGTCAAGGGCGAGCTGGCCCCGGCGCCGCTGCTCGATGCCTTTGTCGGAGCGGCGAACTTCATCGAGAACCTGGGCCTGGACGTGAACACTGCCGTGGCGGCGATGAGCTTCCCTTCCGGCGACAGCGATGCGCTGTTCTTCGAGGCCCTGGCCCTGTACTGGAAGGCCCTGGAGGCGCACCTGCTGGACCAGTCGCCGCCGGTGATGAGCTACAACCGCATGTTCGCTTTGTTCGGCGAGAACAACCCGGAAAACCTGCAGCTGCTGCCCGACCCGCTGCTGCGGCCGCTGGCGCACCTGATGATCGACGAATTCCAGGATGTGTCGCCGCAGATCGTCAGCTGGCTGCGCGCCAGCCTTGCCGAGATCCGCCGGCGCGGCCCGGCGATGCACACCGGGCGCAATGCCCGGCATTCATCACTGCTGTGCGTGGGCGACGACTGGCAGTCGATCTACGGCTGGCGCGGCAGTTCGCCCAAGTACTTCATGGAGTTCACCAAGGCCTTCCCGTCGCCGGCCAACACGCGGGTGATGCTGGTCGACAACTACCGTTGCCAGCAGCAAGTGATCGACGCGGCCGAACACTTGGTCAAGGGCACCCCGGCGATTGCCGGCAAGAAAGCCCGCGCCAGTGGCCCGGCGGCCGAGGTGCCGGGCTCGCCGGTCAAGGTGTTCGACCGAGACGAGGCCGCCTTGGGTGAAACGCTGATCGAGCACTACCAGCGTGGCGAGACGGTGATGATGCTGTACCGCAAGGGCAGCGACAGGGCGCTGATGAACGACCACCTGAAAAGCGTGCTGCAAGCCGAGGCCGCGTTGCCCGCCGAGCACCGCCGGCTGCGCCAGTTGACCTACCACAGTGCCAAGGGCTTGCAGGCCGATGCAGTGTTCATGCTGGGCGACTGCCAGTACCTGACCAGCTCCCCCTACAAGAACCAGGTGTATCGCCAGGCCGGGCTGGGCAAGGCCGGTGATGCTCAACCCTTCGATACTGCGCAGAAAGAAGAGGTGCAGCGCCTGGCCTACGTGGCGGTAACCCGCGCGGTCAGGCACTGCTATTGGCATGTGGAGGCGGCCAACGCAGAGGCGGCGGCCGCGCCTCGTGCGTCTAGCCAGGTGGATGGGCGGCAGGCCTTCTTCGAAGACCTGCGGGGTCATTGATCAGCGTTCAGGTACCGAGGACTTCCACTTGCCGGGTAAGGCTCAACAACAGCCCGGCTTCCACCTGTTGCTGTTCGTGGGTCAAGGCGTTCGTGGCCTTGACATAGGCGGCCTCATTGAGAGGAACCCGACGTAGCGTGCCGTTTTCGTCCAGCGCAGGGGTAGGCATTTCCGGGGCCAATGCACGCAATATCGCGTTGTCCAGGTGAGTGATCGGCTCCTGGCTTTCATCCAGGCAATAAAAGAGGTAATCGAGGCCCGGGCGCCAGAAGTCGGTAATGGCTTCGAACTGGCTGGCATATTGGCGTTTGAGGTAGTCAACCCAGACCGGCTGTTCGGTCATCCACTGCTGGCGGGCGGTGGTGTCGGCATCAAGTTCGAGCACGGCATCGCGCACGTTGTCGATGATCTGCTGGTTGATCCTGGCGGTGTCCCAATAGAGCATGCCACTGCTGGGTTCGGGGAAATCGAGGTCTTCGCTCAACGACTGGCGCAATGCCAGGCGCACTTCGATATCGTCGACCAGGCCTGTGGCCAGGTCCGCATCGGGGAACGCCGCCGGGACATCCAGCACGTCATGAGCCGGTAACTGTTCGTCCGTGGCATTTCTCTGCAGCGCCTGCTTGCGCAAGGCACGTTGCAGGCTGATGCGATCGGCCAGTTCGTTGACTTTCTCGCGACGATACAGCTTGCGGTAAAGGTCGAACAGCGGCTTGGCCGTGTTTCGTGCCTGCCTTGACGCCTGATTGGCCAGCAGTTCCACTTCCAGGGCGCTGAATGCATCGGCGCCGGCATCACCGCAGGTAGGGGGGAAGGCTTGCGCCACCTCGTTCAGCCGCTCGCGCAGCTCTGTATCCTGGTGGGCCTGCTCCAACAGTGCCCATACACGCACCTGCAAGCCTTCCGGATCTCTTCGTGCTTCCACCGAACTGGCCAGGCGTTCCAGCACCGCTTGCAGGTCGCCATGGTCGTTGTGATCGAACAGGTCGGACCACAGCTGATTCTGATGGTCGGTTGAAGAGTCGCGCCAGAGCCCTTGCCACCCTGGCCGTTCGAATGTGTGCTCGTAGATATTGACGCCGCTGGCTCGTAGACGCCTGGCCGACTCGGCTTCGAGATTGTTGTAGTTGAACAGCCAGCGGCGTTGGGGCAAGCGGGCGGCGACGTCCCGGGCATAGGGGCTGCGCAGGATGCTTGCCAGGTCCGGAACATGGTGAATGCGGTTGGATGAGAGCTCCAGGTAGCGCAACTGGTACTGTGACTGGCTCATCAGGGTGGTCAGGCCAGTGGGCAATGCCTGCAGATCGCAGTTGTACAGGTCCAGGTGTTGCAGCCGCGCCATGTAGCTCACATCAGGCGCGATCTGTAGCGGGTTGAAGCCCAGGTCCAGTCGCTGCAGATGGATCATGTCCTGAAAGCGCGTGGCGAGGTTTTCATCGAGCGTGATGCGATTGCTCCGCAGCGTCAGGACCTCCAGCGGCCGGCGGCACAGGAACGCCAATGTCGCCTGATCCAGTGTCAGCTGGTTGCGGTTCAGATTCAGCTGGCGCAGGTCTGGCATCGCAGCCAGCACTCGCCGTGCGGTCGGTGAGAGAGTAGCAAGGGTGTTGCCGACCAGTTCCAGCGTGCGCAGCCTGGGCACCGATTCAAGTGCCTGGAACAGCGCTTCTGCCTCGATTTCCGGGTTGCCGGTCACTTCCAGTACTTGCAGGTTGGGGAAGCAGGACAGGAATGTGGTGTCCAGTCGCTGCAGCCCCAGCCCCCTCAGCCTGAGTTCACGGATATGGGGCAAGCGGGCCGTGATCGCTGGCAACTCGGACAAATGTATTCGCTCCAGGACGAGCGTGCCCTGGTTGCCGGGCCCCTCCCGCCGCCAGGCATTCTTGAGGTATTCGGCGCATTGCTGTCGCTCCATCAGATCAATGAGGCTGTCCGTGTTCCTGTACCATTCATACAGGTAGCGTTCCAGACCGTGCCAATCTGACTGCAGTTGCCGGATAGCCGAGCCCAGGTCACCGGTCTGGCTCAGTTCGAGCTGCAGCGCGCTGATCTGGCTGCGGCTCAGTGAGGGGAAAAGCAATCTGAGTCGACGTGTCGCGGCGCTCGCGCTGAGCGGGCCTGCCCCTCGACCACTGAGCGGGTAACCGATTTGCCCATGTGCCAGGCGCATGGGTGAGCGAAAGCCTGGCTTGATGGGTTGCTGCCCAAGCAGCGTGGCGCAGCCCGGGCGGTCGGCGAGGGCGCTGGCCAGCAGTTCGGCGTCACTGGCTTGCGGCTGCCTGGCTGCCAATGCGTCACGCAGCAGTTGGCTGTCGGCGCTGCTCAGGCCTGGTCGATAGAGGCCAAGCAAGGCCCGATCAAGGCGGGCTCGGGCTTGCAGGTAGCGGGCTTCTTCAGCCACGCGCAAGGGCACACGCCCACTCTTCATGCGTTCGCGCTCGGTGCTGCCGGCAAGCTTGGCGAGTTCCTCCAGGGCATTGTCAGGCAAACCGGGAAACTGGCGGCCCAGGGTCTGCGCTTCGTCGCCAAGCGACGGTCGATGGCTTTCCAGCATGCTCGCCAATACTTCGCTACGACGCGCTGTCAGGCGGTTGGCCAATCGCTCGTTCAAGGCGCTCGGGCGCTGCTCTGCTGGCGTATCTGGCAGCAACTGTTGTATGGCGTCTTCGGCCAACCCTGCCAGGACAACCTCGCTCAGTTTGCCTTCGTCGAGTTCCGAGCGGCTGATCTCGATCTGCAACGTGTCGGTTTTTGGCTGTGTGCCGAAGTAGACTGCGTCCCCCCATTTTTCGGCACCGGTGAACACCTTCAGTCTGTAGCGCGCTGGCCAGCCTGGCAGGCTTACCAGTTCTGGCAGCGCGAAGTTCATGTGTGCAGCCAAGGGCATGCCATGACGCACCCGGGTGATGATGCTCTGGACGTCGTTATCCAGTTTCAGCCGCAGCATGGCATCGGCCAGCAAAACCGGCGGCCGGGAGCTGGTGACCTGGCTACGGCGCAAGATGGATGCATCGACTTCGGTAATACGCAAGGCGGTAAGACGCTCCGAGGCATCCAGCCCTTGGCTGAACCGGCCCAGCGCCTCAAGCAACTGCGTATCGTCCCATTCCAGCGGGTTGTCGTGGGCCAGTTGCCAGCGCTGGTCACCCAGGTAGTGCAAGACAGGGGAGTAGGCATCGGGGTCGTTCGGGTGGCGCACACGCCACTGTCCGTCGGTTTCGAACGCTTCATACAGTTTGCCTTGAAGCCGGACATGGGGTTTGTCATCGATGATGTAATGCCCTTGGGAATCAGGCAGTGCATCCTCTGGCAACGCCTTCAAGGTGCTGTAAGGGCTCATGTCGGGATGCCAAAGCCGTTCGCGGCCATCTTTCCAGACACTGTTCAAGGCATCGACGAACCCCGATGCCTTGACGGCCTGACTGCCGACGGCGAAACCGGCAACCACGGCGGCATTGATGGCCAGCGACTCCAGTTGCTGCAGCGCTTCCTGGGTATCGCCGTCTTCCCAGGCCTCGAACCCGGTGAACACCGAATCCATGAGATCGTAGGCAAATACCCCAAGCATCGCGGCATCCAGCCCAGGCACGAAGAAGGCGGCCACGTTCAGCAGGTTCATGCCTGCGTCCAGCCATTGCTGCAGCCGTTCCTTGCGTGCCTTGGCATTGGCATCGGCGGTCGGCACCGCGATCGCTCTGGCATCTGCCTTGAGACGGCGCTTGTGGTCCTTGTAAAGCACTTGCCAGATGGGATGGGGCAGGCTCGTTCGATTGAAGTGCAGTTCAGGTTTTTTCTTGGGTTTGCGCGTTGAAGCGCTTTGCTCGAACAGGGCATTTTCGAGCTTGCGGCCAAGGTCGACCTGGCTGTCCTTGTAAGCGAAGCTGATCAAGTGGTGGCGATAGGTGGTTTGCAGCAGGCGTTGACGTACGTGGGTGCCGGCTTCCCGCAAGGAAGTGAATTCCCTTACCGGGTGTTGGGTATCCTGGGGAATGTAGAGCATGCAGGGATTGCTCTGGTCGGCTTCATCGGGGCCAATCAGCAGTACCTCATGAATCGGGATGCCGAACAGGCTGAAGCGCCAGCAGTGAAGCTTTTGATCGCCGTACCGCGGTGTATTTTCGTTGTTGCACAGTTGTACCAAAGCATCGCGACCTTTGAGCGTCAACAGGCCTTTGAGATAAGCGATCATTGCCTCGGTTTTCAGTGCCTGCCGGCTTGCATCGATCCATAGCTGCTCGATCGTGGCCTGTCCGGGGCCTTCATAAATGCTCTGCAGGTGGTCCTGGTACTGCCGACCCAGGTCCAGGCTTCGGCAAAGGCTGACGAACGCTTCGGGTTCGAGGCCGGGACGTGATGCGTTGTCGTTCGGGCCAAGGGTCAGGGCATCGAACGGCCCCACTTCGTCTGGCCCTTCGAAGTTGTGCAGTGCGGCCTCCAGCAGCGAGCGCTTCTGTGGCGGCCCTTCGGGGCGCTCAATGTACGCGTCGTCGCCGCCGAGTGAAATATCGAGGCCGGGGGGATTCACCAGCGTGGTGTACACCTTGAACGGTTGGTGCAGATATTGGGCTTTGTCCACGTTGATATTCGGGCCCAACCGGCTCTCTAGCAAAGGCTTGCAGAATTCGCTGATCTGCCTGAAGTCCTTGAGCGCGACTCGCAGTGCCTTGAAGCCGGCATCGCGAGTGTCAATCAGCTGTCGTACATGTGCTTGATCTTCAGCGCTGGCCGCAGCGTACCAGGCGTAAGGCGAGCCGTTTTCGTCGAGGTAGTCCTTGCGCACGCTCTGCACGACGCGGCGGGTATGGTCGGGGTGCATTGTTCGGGCCCAGGCAGGCAGGCTACGAACGATCTGGGCCTGATGGAAAGGCACGGGAGGGGTGGACATGTTGAATGCTCCAAGGTCAGTGGAGGCATCAGTCGAAAGGATTCGGCTCGGCATGCGGTGGTATTTAGTTGAATGCACAGGTCGGTCCTGTGCACGAGAGCGTCGGTAGGGGAGCAGCGCGGGCAGGGCTGGTGGGAGATGGTGGACTACGGCATGGCGTAGGCATGCTGTGTGGGGACGCCGGCGCATTGCAGTGGAGCCGGCGCCATGATGCCTGGCCTTAGGTCGGCACTCTGTCAGGGAGAACTACGATGCATTCGCTATGCAGTCCCAAGGATTACCTGCTGGACCTCGACGGTATTGAGATTGCGGTACGGACTTGGGGGCCGGAAGACGGCATTCCTGTGCTGGCCGTGCATGGCTGGCTGGATAATGCGGCCTCGTTCGAACGCCTGGGGCCGTTGCTGGAGGGCTGCTTCGTCGTGGCCCCCGACCTGGTCGGCCACGGCCGTTCGGACCATCGTCGCCACGACAGTGGCTACTACCTGTGGGAACATGCCGAGGACATGCTGGCGGTGACCGACAGCCTGGGGCTGGCGCAATTCCATGTGTTGGCGCATGGCATGGGTACCGGGGTGGCGTCGCTGCTGGCGGCCATGACCAGCGGTATCGCCAGCATGACCTTCCTCGACGGCATGGGTGCACCGTTCACGGTGGCCGAGGATGATCGCGTGCAACACCTGGCCCGGGCCTACCGGCTCAAGCGCATGGTGCAGCGCAGTCAGTTGCAGGGCTTTGCCGAGCCGGCCGTCGACCGTTTCGAGGACCTTGAAACGGCCCTGGAGCAACGCCGCGAGCGCCTGGACACCGAGCTGTCGGAAGGGGCTGCACGGCTGCTGGCGCTGCGTGACCTGCTGCAGTTGGGCGAGGGTTATTGCTGGCGCCACGACCCGCGCCTGGTACTGCCCGAGCCCATGCCGCTGACCGAGCGCGAAGCCTGCGACCTGCTCAGCCAGATCCGTTGCCCGTTGTACCTGCTGTTCGGCCGCCAGGGGGCATTCACCGGTGAGGCCTTTACCCGGCGCCAGGCGGCCTTGCCCAGCCAGGCGAAGATCTCCTGGCATCCGGGCGGGCACCACTTCCATCTGGATGCGCCGGACCGGGCGCTGGTCGACCAATTGTTGCGCATCCTGGCCCGTCATGAAGGGGACGTGCTGCAACGGTTGGTGAACGAGTAGGTGAGTCTGGTCATGCCGTGCGGACCTGGGCTATGGTGGCTGTGGGAGCGGCTTTAGCCGCGAACACCGGCGCAGCCGGTGCCATACACCGCGCTGATTCTTCGCAGCGATCCTCTACAGGAATCCAGCAGCCACAAGGAGCCCCGGCATGCGACCATTCGCCATCAAGCACATCGACCACCTCGTTCTGCGGGTCAGCGACCTGGAGCGCAGCGTTGCCTTCTACACCGAGCTGCTCGGCTGCACGGTCAGCCGCGTGCGCGAAGACCTGGGTATGGTCCACCTGGCCACCGGCACGGCGATGATCGACCTGGTGACCCTGGACGGTCCCCTGGGGCAGCCTGGCGGGGCGGCGCCGGGGGCCGAGGGGCGCAACCTGCACCATTTCTGCCTGCGCATCGAGCCGTTCGATGAGCCGGCACTGAAGGCCTACCTGCAAGCCGCGGGGGTTGAGGTTGAACCTGCCGAAAAGCGCTATGGCGCTGAAGGCGAGGGGCTGTCGCTGTACTGCTACGACCCGGACGGCAACCAGGTCGAGCTGAAAGGGCCGGTACTGGCAACGAGGGCTCCATGACTGACCTGCACACCCGCGAGCACTGGATCGACACCGCGCAAGGCAAGCTGTTCGCCCAGGAATGGGCGCCTTTGCAGGCGCAGGGTGCACCGATCGTCCTGCTGCATGATTCGCTGGGTTGCGTCGCCTTGTGGCGCGAGTTCCCGGCGCAGCTTGCGCAAACCACCGGGCATCGGGTAATCGCCTACGACCGCCTGGGCTTTGGCCGCTCCGACGCCCACCCGGGCAGGTTGCGCCTGGGCTTTGTCGAGGGCGAGGCGCAGCAGGGGTTCACGGCGTTGCGCGCGTATTTTGGCATTGGCGATTTCATTGTCTTCGGCCACAGCGTGGGCGGCGGCATGGCTGTGGCCTGTGCGGCGGCCTTCGCCAGCCACTGTACGGGGCTGATTACCGAATCGGCGCAGGCGTTTGTCGAGGCCCGTACCCTTGAAGGCATTCGCGTGGCCGACCGGCAGTTTGCCGAACCCGGGCAGTTGCAACGGCTGGAGCGCTACCATGGCGACAAGGCCGAGTGGGTATTGCGCGCCTGGGTGGACAACTGGCTGGCCGAGGACTTTGCCGGCTGGAGCCTGGATGAGGTGCTGCCGCAGGTACGCTGCCCGCTGTTGAGCCTGCATGGCGATAACGACGAGTTCGGCTCGCCTGCACATCCCGAACGGCTGGTGGCGCTGGCTGGCGGGCCGGGGGTGATGCGGTTGCTGCAGGGCTGTGGGCATGTACCGCACCGAGAGCAGGCTGAGCGGGTATTGGCAGAGGTCGTACAGTTCTTGCGCTAAACGTTCGCTTGAAACTGGCTACGGTCCCTGTAGGCGCGCGTGGGGCTTACATGCGCCGTTCGTTCAAGCGCCCACCTTGCCCCTGGGCCAACACTGGCGGCTCCAACTTGCCTGGAGCCACCCATGCGTATCCTCTACGCCCCATTGTTCTTCTTCGGTTTCATCGCCGCTGCACTGGCGCTGGCAACCCGCCCGCTGTGGCTGTTGCCACTGCTGGCCAGCGCTGTGTTGCTGTCATTCACCTGCGAATGGCTCATCCCTTACAAGACCGCCTGGAACCAGACGCAAGGCGAGGGCCGACGTGACCTTTGCCATGCCCTGGTCAACGAGTGCCTGACCCTCTCCAGCGTGGCATCCATCCCACTGCTGGCCAACTGCCTCCCGGCAACCGACCTGTGGCCCGTCCATTGGCCGCTGGCCTTGCAGTTGCTGTTGGCAATCGTGGTAGCGGACCTGGGCATCACCCTGGTGCATTACGCCAGCCACCGCAGCCCGCTGCTGTGGCGGCTGCATGCGGTACACCACAGCGTCACCCGGCTGTACGGCTTCAACGGCTTGCTGAAACACCCCGTGCACCAACTGCTCGAAACCCTGGGCGGGACTCTGCCGTTGCTGGTGCTCGGCCTACCTGTCGAGGTGGCTACACTGCTGGCGTTCAGCGTGTCGATCCAGTTGTTGCTGCAGCACGGCAACGTGGACATGCGCATCGGCGGCTTGCGCCATGTGTTCGCCTGGGCGCCGGTGCACCGCCTGCACCACCTGAAGTACGGCACCACCGGTGACGTCAACTTCGCACTGTTCTTCCCGCTATGGGACCGTCTGCTTGGCACGGTGCTGTACTTGCCAGGCTACGCGCTGGCAGATGACGACATGGGGATCGGTGACCGGCCGGATTATCCGCAGGCCTACCTGGCGCAACTGCGTGAGCCTTGGGTGAGCGGCGATGCGCAACCACCGGCCCTGCTGCCGGCAGCACTGCGCCAGGCGTTAGCCGAACGTGCGTAGGCGCAGTCGACGCAAGGCGGTGCCGGGGGGCATGCCGAACTGACGGCGCACGCTGCGGGTAAAATGCGCCGAGTCGGCAAACCCTGCCAGCAGTGCTGCTTCGGTCAGGCTGGCGCCGCCCAACGCCAATTGCAGGGCCACGCGCAGGCGCTGCCACAGCACCAGGCGCCGTACCGACAGCTCCAGCGTGCCGCTGAACAGGCGCTCCAACTGACTGATCGACAGCGCGGCGGTACTGGCCAGTTCGTAGGCCGGCAGGGCCCGTTCGTCCAGCGCACGGATGCGCTTGAGTGCTTTGCTCAGGCGCGGGTCGAGCGGGCGGCGGGGCCACTGCCGCAGGCACTCGGCCAGTTGCTCAGGGCTGTTGCCGGCTTGCTCGCAGACCTGTGCCAGGTCTGCCACGTCGAACGCCAGGGGCTCGGCGAACAAGGTAAGGCAGGGTATGCCATGGCTGAGGATGGCGTGTGGTTGCTGCGACGGGATGACCACCTGCTGGCCGCTATAGCGCTGCTCGCCCAGGCATACCTCGACATCCGCACCGAGGCCGATCAATACCTGGTGCGCGTAATGCGCGTGGCTGTCGGTTTTGCCTAGCGTGGCCAGCAGCAGGCAGTGATCGCCCGCCAACCAGATATCGCCTTGCCAGCCCTGTGTCGCCTTATCGTTCATGCAGCCCTCTTGTGCGCCTGGTCATGCCAGTGGATATCCCGGCAAAGCCTATTATGCTTCAGTGACCTTGCTGCGATCCGAGGCGGCCCGCCTCGTCGTGCTTCGCATATCCAAAGCAAGTCCCCCAGGGCCTGGGTGCGATGGTGAAAAAGATTTGAGGTGCTCCCGGCCTGCATAACGACAAGACGGAGGCACCCCATGGCGGTTCTCGACAGCACATCCACGGGCAGCGCGCCCCAACGCGGTATCACCCGGGAGGAGCGCAAGGTCATCTTCGCCTCGTCCCTTGGGACGGTCTTCGAATGGTACGACTTCTACCTGTACGGCTCACTGGCGGCGATCATCGCCAAGCACTTCTTTGCCGGGGTCAATGAAACCACCTCGTTCATCTTCGCCTTGCTGGCCTTTGCCGCCGGCTTTGCCGTGCGGCCGTTCGGCGCCATCGTGTTCGGGCGCCTGGGCGACATGATCGGGCGCAAGTACACCTTCCTCATCACTATTGTCATCATGGGCCTGTCCACCGCCGTGGTGGGCCTGCTGCCCAGCTACACCACGATCGGCGTGGCCGCGCCGATCATCCTGGTTACCCTGCGCCTGCTGCAGGGCCTGGCATTGGGGGGCGAGTACGGCGGCGCGGCCACCTACGTGGCCGAACATGCACCCAAAGGCCGGCGCGGCTTTTTCACCGCCTGGATCCAGACCACGGCCACCCTGGGGCTGTTCCTCTCGCTGCTGGTGATCATGGCCTGCCGCACGGCCATGGGTAACGAGGTGTTCGAGGCCTGGGGCTGGCGGGTGCCGTTCCTGCTGTCGATCCTGCTGCTGGCGATTTCGGTATACATCCGCATGCAACTCAACGAGTCGCCGGTGTTCATGAAGATGAAGGCCGAGGGCAAGGCGTCCAAGGCGCCGCTGACCGAAGCGTTCGCCCGCTGGGACAACCTCAAGGTGGTGATCATGTCGCTGCTCGGCGGTACCGCCGGCCAGGCCGTGGTGTGGTACACCGGGCAGTTCTATGCGCTGTTCTTCCTGTTGCAGATGCTCAAGATCGAGCCGCAGACCGCCAACCTGCTGATCGCCGGTTCGCTGCTGATCGGCACGCCGTTCTTCATCTTCTTCGGCAGCCTGTCCGACCGCATCGGCCGCAAGAAAATCATCATGGCCGGCTGCATCATCGCCGCACTGACCTACTTCCCGATCTTCAAGGCACTGACCCAGTACGGCAACCCGGATGTGTTCGTTGCCCAGGAGCAGAACCCGGTGGTGGTGATGGCCGATCCTGGCCAGTGCGCGTTCCAGTTCGACCCGGTGGGCAAGGCCAAATTCACCAGTTCGTGCGATATCGCCAAGAGCCTGCTGGCCAAGCGGGCCATCCCCTATACCAACGAAGCGGCCGAACCAGGCAGCGTGGCGCAGGTCCGCATTGGTGAGCGGGTGCTGCCGAGCTTTGATGGCAGCAGCCTGGCGGCAGCGGACTTCAAGGCGCAGAGCGACGCCTTTACCGCGAACTTGACCGGGGCGTTGAAAGAGGCGGGCTACCCGGAGAAGGCCGACCCGGCGAAGATCCATTACCCGATGGTGCTGTTGCTGCTGACCTTGCTGGTGGTCTACGTGACCATGGTCTACGGGCCGATCGCCGCCTGGCTGGTGGAGCTGTTCCCGGCGCGTATCCGTTACACCTCGATGTCGCTGCCTTACCACATCGGCAACGGCTGGTTCGGCGGTTTCCTGCCGACGGTGGCGTTTGCCATGGTGGCGGCGACCGGGGATATCTATTACGGCTTGTGGTACCCGATCGTGATTGCGGTGATGACGGCGGTGTTGGGGATTTTCTTCCTGCCGGAGACCAAGGACCGGGATATCACCCACACCTGAAGGTTTAGGCTGCCAGTACCGGCCTCTTCGCGGGTTCACCCGCGAAGAGGCCGGTATTGGCAACCCATCAGTCGAAATAGCCACGCAGCCCAAAGGCATACCCGGTATCCACCCCCTCAGCCTCACCCCGCCCCCAGCGCTTCTTCAACACGAACTCGAATGCCGGTTCGTACAACCCGTCCCGCACCAGTGCACCCGCCAGCACCTCCACGTCATACCAGCCATTGTCCAGCTCGATGATTGGCCGCCCCGGCACCTGGTAGCGCGCCATCAGGTCACCCAGTGTCTTGGGCGTGAAGTGCTGCAGGATACGCCAGGTGTACAGCATCAGCGCACCGTGCTCGACCTGCAGCACATAGCCATTGCGGCGGTGCTTGAGGCGGCTGCCGGGTTCGAGCAGGGCCGGGGTGTGTCTGTCCAGGGTGAACAGGATGCGGTAGGGCAGGCTGTCGACCCCGGCCAGCGGCAGCACGATACCTTCGCGCACGGCCTGGTCGCCGCTGTCGCCATGGGTGAACGCATGGGCCAGGTCGTCGGGCAGTTCATGTTGTTGCTTGAAGCGCTCGAGCAGCTGGATATCGCCAAGCAGAAAGTAGTCGACCAGGTCATTGAGCACTTCGCTGAATTCGTGGCGCATCTGTTTTCCTTGTTGGTGCGCATGAGGGCAATGGCAAATGTAGCACTTCAGATTGGCTTCAGATTGCCCCCGGATACTGCCCCCAACACCTGACCTGAAAGGGGGACAGCCATGACCCAGGCAGACAGCTCCAACCTGTTTCCACTGGCTATTGGTAGCCACGGCGATCGCCTTGCCCATTTGACGCTGAAACTCCCGGGGGAACCTGGGCGCGACGAGCTGGAGCAGTTCATTCATGCCCGCTTTGCCTGCGCCCACCACGCCGACGTGCAGCACTACCTGCCCGAACTGCTCGGCCTGCACGACAGCCATGGACGCTTGATGGCCGCCGCCGGTATACGCCTGGCCAGCAGTGGCCCGACCTTCATCGAACGTTACTTGGATGAACCGCTGGAGGTGGCCGTGACCCGGCTGTCGACCAGCCCGGTGAGCCGTGCGCAGTTGGTTGAAGTGGGTAACCTGGCCGCACTCAGCGCCGGCAGTGCGCGGATCATGATCATTGCCGTGACCTGGTTGCTGGCCGCCCGCGGCTTGCAGTGGGTGGCCTTCACCGGGGCAGCGACCCTGGTCAACAGCTTTCATCGCCTGGGCCTGGTGCCCACGGCGCTGGCCGTGGCCGACCCTGGTCGGCTGAACGGCGACGCCGGCAGTTGGGGCAGTTACTACGCGCAGCACCCGCAGGTGTTCGTCGGCAGCATCGGCTACGGCCATGAAGCCCTGGCCCGCGGCGGAGTGTTCGAGCGGTTGGGTTTGCCCGCGAGCGTACAGGAGGCCGGCCATGCTGCATGAATGCCAGCTGTTCAGGGACGTGTTGCAACTGCATGCCCGCCACCGAGGGGCGCAACCGGCGTTGCTGGGCCTTGCCGGGTCATTCACCTATCAACAGTTGCTGGACGAGGTCGAGCACCGCCAGGCCTGGTTGAGCGCGCAGCCACCGGGCACTTTCGTCCTGGCCCTGGAGAACGGCCCCGAGGCGCTGTTCTGGGACCTGGCGGCGCTGTTCGCGGCGCGTCCCATCGTCATCCTGCCGGCGTTCTTCAGCAGTGCCCAGCGGCGCCACTGCCTGGCGCAGAGCGGGGCGGTGCTGGCGCTGGCCGATGAGGCCTTCGCTGACGACTTGCACGCCAGCGGCTTCAGTGCCGGTGAGCGTTTCTGGAGCCGGCAGCCGCCAGCGAGCGCACCCTTGCCACCGGGTACTGCGAAGATTACCTACACCTCCGGCAGCACCGGTGCACCCAAGGGCGTATGCCTGAGCGCCGATGCCATGCTGCGGGTAGCGCGTGAACTGGAGGCCGCCAGCCGGTCTGCGGCGCCGGGCAAGTACCTGGCGGTCTTGCCCCTGGCAGTGCTGCTGGAAAACCTGGGGCTTTACGCGGCCCTGCTGGCCGGGGCGAGCATTGCCCTGTACCCGCAGGCGCAGCTGGGTTTTCGCGGTGCCAGCCAGGTCGACTTCAAGCAGTTGCTGGGCGCCATTGCCTTGAGTGGTGCCGAAAGCCTGATCCTGGTGCCGCAACTGCTGCTTGGGTTGGTCACCGCCATCGAACGCGGCCTGATGCGAGTTGGCCCGTTGCGCTTCGTGGCGGTGGGCGGCGCGCGGGTGGCGCCGAGCCTGCTGGCCCGTGCCGCGGCCATCGGGCTACCGGTGTTCGAGGGCTACGGCTTGTCCGAATGCGCCTCGGTGGTATGCCTCAACCGCCCCGGCGGCCAGCGCCCGGGCAGTGTCGGGCGGCCGCTGCCGCATGTGCAGGTGCGCATTGCCGAAGATGGCGAGGTGCAGGTGGCCGGCTCGGCGTTGCTCGGCTACCTGGGCGAGCCACCTTTCAGCGAGCCGTGGTTGTCGACCGGTGACCTGGGGCACTTCGACAGCGACGGCTTCCTGTACCTGGCCGGGCGCAAGAAGCACCAGTACAGCACCAGCTTCGGGCGCAACGTCAACCCCGAGTGGGTCGAGGCCGAACTGACCCAGGGCGGGGTGATCGCCCAGGCGTTCGTTCATGGCGAGGGCCTGGCGCACAACCTGGCGCTGGTCTGGCCGCTGGACCCGCAGGCCAATGATCACACCCTGGAACAGGCCGTCCGCCAGGCCAATGCCGGGCTGCCGGACTATGCCCGGGTACATGCCTGGCGGCGCTTGCCCGAGCCCTTGAGTGCCGCCGGGCAAACCCTGACCGCCAATGGCCGGCCACGCCGCGAACAGATCCTGCGGTGTTACCAGTCCTTGCTATCCGACCTTCAATGAGCGACGAGGTTGCCATGCTTTTCTTCGATATGCTGCAACAGGAAACCGCCGACGAGCGTACGGCATTGTTCAACGTCCCGGTCATCCGCGACGCGCTGGCCGGCAAGGCCAGCCTCGAGGCCTATGTGGCCTTCCTCACCCAGGCCTACCACCACGTGCGGCACACCGTGCCATTGATGATGGCCTGCGGCGCCCGCTTGCCGGCACGGCTGGAGTGGCTGCGCGGTGCAGTGTGCGAGTACATCGAGGAGGAGTACGGCCACGAGCGCTGGATTCTCGATGACATCGCCGCCTGCGGTGGTGATCCGCAGCAAGTGGCGGGCGACCGCCCGGCGTTGCCCATCGAGCTGATGGTGGCATTTCTCTACGACCAGATTGCCCGTGGTAACCCGGTCGGGCTGTTCGGCATGGTCAATGTGCTCGAAGGCACCAGTATTGCCCTGGCCACCCAGGCTGCCGGGACCCTGCAGAGCAGCCTTGGCCTGCCGGACCAGGCATTCAGCTACCTGAGTTCCCACGGCGCCCTGGACCAGGACCACATGGCCACCTACCGCGGGCTGATGAACCGACTGGACCAGCCCGAGGACCAGCAGGCGGTAATCCACGCCGCCAAGGTTGTGTATCGCCTCTACACCGCCATGTTCGAAGGGCTGCCGCGTGCCGCGCAGCAGGAGGCACAGCATGCGCTTGCCTGATTGCGTGGCGGTGCTCACTGGCGCCAGCGGTGGCATCGGCCTGGAGTTGGCGGACCAGCTGTGCAGCGCCGGCGCCCGGGTGCTGGCGGTAAGCCGGCAACAGGGCAAGCTGGCCGAGCTGATGGTGCGCTACCCTGGGCAACTGCTTTGGCAGCAGGCCGACCTGCGCAGCGCCGAAGGCCGCCGCGACGTGCTGGAAGCGGCGCGGGCGATGGGCTGTTGCAACCTGTTGATCAACGCTGCCGGGGTCAACCGCTTCGCCATGCTCGAACAGATGGACGAGGCGGCCCTGGACGAGTTGTTCGATCTCAACATCAAGGCCGCCGTGCAGCTTACCCGCCTGTGCCTGCCGCTGCTGCGCGAGCAACCCAGTGCTCTGGTGGTGAACGTGGGTTCGATCTACGGCTCGATCGGCTACCCCGGCTATGCCACCTACTGCGCCAGCAAGTTTGCCTTGCGCGGGTTTTCCGAGGCGCTGCGCCGCGAGCTGGCCGACACTTCGGTGAACGTGCTATATGCCGCACCGCGCACCACCCACACGACGATGAACAGTAGCGCTGCGCAGGCCCTGAACCAGGCGCTTAAGGTAGGCGTCGATGACCCGCAGGATGTCGCCCGGGCAGTGCTCGATGCCGTGCAGGCCGAGCGCAGCGAACTGTACCTGGGCTGGCCGGAAAAACTTTTCGTGCGCCTTAACGGCATGCTGCCGGGCGTGGTCGACCGCGCCCTGCGCAAACAACTGCCGCTGATCCGTCGCTACAGCACCTGGCACAGCAAGGAGTCGAGCAAATGAAGCGTCTGATACTGGCCAGCCTGCTGGCAATCGCCCCGTTCACCTGGGCCCTCGACCAGAACGGAACCCAGCAACTCAATGCCATCCAGCAGCGCTGGGCGGTAATACGCTACAACCTGCCCGAAGCCCAGCGTGCCGGGGCGTTCGAGGCCCTGGCGGTGCAGTCGGCGGCGTTGGTGCGCCAGCACCCGGGCTCGGCCGAACCGCTGATCTGGGACGGCATCGTCAACAGCAGTTGGGCCGGTGCCACCGGCGGGCTGGGCGCGCTGGGCAAGGTCAAGGCCGCCCGTACCAGCCTGGAAAAGGCCCTGGCCATGGACCCCAAGGCGCTGCAGGGCTCGGCCTACACCAGCCTGGGTGCGCTGTACGATCAGGTACCCGGCTGGCCGCTGAGCTTCGGCGACCAGACCAAGGCCGAGGCCATGCTGCGCCAGGCATTGGCGATCAACCCCGAGGGTATCGACAGCAACTACTTCTGGGCCGACCACCTGTACCGGCAGAACCGCTACGCCGAAGCCCGTGCTGCCCTGCAAAAGGCCTTGCAGGCCCCGCCCCGCCCCGGGCGGGAGCTGGCTGACCAGGGCCGCCGTGGTGAAATAGATGCTTTACTCAAAGCGATCAAGGACAAACAGGATTGAGCATGCGCCTACTGCTGGTTGAAGACGACGCCGCGCTGGGGGAGGGCATCTGTGACGGCCTGCGCCGCGAGGGGTATACCCTCGACTGGCTGCAGGATGGCGCCAGCGCCTTGCATGCCCTGTGCCACGAGGAGTTCGACCTGGCCATCCTCGACCTGGGCTTGCCACGCCTGGACGGCATCGAGCTGCTGCGGCGCCTGCGCGTGGCCGGTAAGAGCCTGCCGGTGCTGGTGCTGACCGCCCGTGACGCCACCGACGACCGCATCGCCGGGCTGGATGCCGGCGCCGATGACTACCTGGTGAAACCCTTTGACCTCAACGAACTCAAGGCCCGCTTGCGGGCCTTGCTGCGTCGTAGCAGTGGCCGCGCGCGGGTATTGATCGAACACGCCGGGGTGTGCCTGGACCCGGTCAGCCAACAGGTGCACTACCAGGGCCAGCCGGTGGTGCTCACGCCCAAGGAGTACCTGCTGCTTCACGAATTGCTGGCCCAGCCGGGCAAGGTGTTCACCCGTGAACGGTTGACCCAGTTGTTGTATGGATGGGATGAAGAGCCGGAGAGCAATACCCTGGAAGTGAACATCTACCAACTGCGCAAAAAGCTGTTCAACGGCCTGATTCGTACCGTACGCGGGATCGGCTATCTGGTGGAAGTCAAGGCATGAGCTCGCTGCGTCAACGCACCTTATGGCGGGTGATGCTGCTGTTGCTTGGCGGCAGCGGATTGCTGGCGCTGTATAACTACCACGACAGCCGCCACGAAATTAACGAGGTGTACGATGCCCACCTGGCGCAGAACGCGCGGCTGCTGCAGGGCATCATGAGCCTGCCGGTGCAGGGACAGAGCCGTGACGAGTTATACCGCGCCTTCGACGAGGCCTTGAGCAAGGCCGGGCAGGACAAGGTAGGGCACCGCTATGAGAGCAAGCTGGCCTTCCAGGTATGGGCCGACGACAACGGCTTGCTGGTGCACACGCCCAGCGCCCCGCAGCTGGGGCAGCCGCCCCGGGCGCCGGGGTTTGCCGACATGGTGATGGATGGGCACCGTTGGCGCAGTTTCGTCTTGCCGGTGCCGGAAAAACACTGGGTAATCTGGGTGGGTGAGCGCAACGACGTGCGTGACGACCTGATCGAGCGCATCGTGCGGCACACGCTGTTGCCATTCCTGTTCGGCAGCCTGGCCCTGGCCTTGCTGGTGTGGGCGGCCATTGGCTGGGGACTGCGGCCGTTGCAGAACATGGCCAAGGTGATCCGCGCCCGCCACGCCGAGTCACTCGAGCCGTTGCAGCTGGTACCGCTGCCGAAGGAACTGGAGCCGATGCAGGCGGCGATCAACCGCCTGCTCGGGCAGATCGACGACCTGCTGCGCCGCGAGCACCGTTTCATCGCCGATGCCGCCCACGAGATGCGCACGCCCTTGGCCGTCCTGCGCCTGCATGCGCAGAACGCCCTCAATGCAGCCAGCGAGGCCGAGCGGGACAAGGCTCTGCAGTTCCTGATGGGCGGTGTCGACCGCCTTGCCCGGGTGGTCAATCAGCTGTTGACCCTGGCCCGCCTGGAGCCACGGCCCGGCCAGCGTGCCTGGCCGCAGGTTGACCTGGAGGGAGTGGTGGCCGAGACCCTGGCCGAGCTGACTCCATGGATACTGGAATGCGGGCTGGAGCCTTCGCTGGACATCGCAGCAGGCGACTACCACGTGCACACCGACGCTGGCGCGCTGGGCATTGCCTTGCAGAACCTGGTGACCAATGCCGTGGACCATTCGCCAGCGGGGGGGAGGGTCACCGTGACGCTGCAGCGTGAAGGGCAAGCCCTGCTGATCAGCGTCGACGACGAAGGGCCGGGCATCGCCGTGGCAGACCAGCAGCGGGTATTCGAGCGTTTCTACAGCAAGGGTTCGACCAATGGCGCCGGGCTGGGGTTGTCGATCGTCAGCACCATCATGAAGCGCCTGGGTGGCAATGTGCAGTTGCGCAATCAGCTACCACACGGGTTGCGCGCGACCCTGCGCCTGCCCGTGGGGCCATAAACGTACACCTAGTGTTTCTGGGTGATCTGGATCAGGTTGCCGCAGGTGTCATCGAACACCGCCACGGTGACGGGCCCCATGGGGGTGGGCGGCTGGGTGAACTGCACGCCCGCCGCGCACAGCCGGGTATATTCGGCCTGGATGTCACGCACGCCGAACGAGGTGGCAGGGATGCCGTCCTGCCTGAGCGCGGCCTTGTATACCTTGGCAGCCGGGTGTGCGTCGGGCTCCAGCAGCAACTCGACGCCGTTGGGGTCGTTGGGGGAGGTGAGGGTCAGCCAGCGGTGCCGGCCCATGGGGACGTCGTGCTTGGGCTCGAAACCGAGTACGTAGTGGTAGAAAGCCAGGGCTTTGGCCTGGTCGTCGACGAGGATGCTGGTGACTATGATCTTCATGAACGCACACCGTATGCATGGGGTCGATAAGTATCAGTAAAGCCGTTCGGGGGCATTTGACCAGTGGCAACGCTCGAGCAGGTGGCACCTGCAAGGAACATGCGCTGCTGCAGCTGATCGCCTTTACGGGGCTGGTGGGGCGGGCTGTGTTTCCAGATGGGCTGCGAGCTGAACGGTCATTAACGTTGGTCGGGCGTAATCAACCAAGCCAGGAGTCATGACCATGCAAGAAGAATCGATGAATGAACTGCCAGCTCGCGATGACCACGATCTAATGGATCACCCGGAACCTCAGGAGACACTGTCCAGGCGCAAGCGTGGGGTAGGCCCTGTGGTCGGCATGGCATGCGCGCCAGAGTACAAACTGATCGGCGACGACTGTGTGCCGACGAATGTCGACTTCGAGTAGTACGCAGGGGGGGCGCAAGGCGTCCCCCCTACAAAAAACCTGCCCAAGCCATAGGTAAATCCTTCATC
>NZ_JAFGYJ010000263.1:0-520 GCF_017490805.1 Pseudomonas sp. 43(2021) | reverse complement strand
CATCGGCACCGGCTTCGACGGCGGCCAGTGCATCTTCGATGCGGGTAATGCCGCAGATCTTGCTGCGAACAGCTGACATGTCAGGAAAACCTCAAGGCAAAATCCGAAAACGTCCCGGATGGTAACAAAAGCGTCCGGGGGCGTCAGCCGTCAAGTTCGGAGAAACCCGTAAGGAAATGTGGCCCGATAAAGCGCTCGGGTAACGGGAATTCGTCGTGGTACTCGACCTGCACCAGATAGAGCCCATATGGATGCGCCGTCACCCCGCCGGAACGACGCTCGCGACTCTCCAGCACTTCTTTCATCCACTCCACCGGGCGCTCCCCGGCACCGATGGTCATCAGCACACCGGCAATATTGCGCACCATGTGATGCAGGAAGGCATTGGCACGAATGTCGAGCACGATCATCTTGCCGTGACGGGTCACGCGCAGGTGATGCATCTTCTTGATCGGCGACTTGGCCTGGCACTGACCGGCCCGGAACGCGCTGAAATCGTGAGTACCGATCAGGTACTGCG
>NZ_JAFGYJ010000262.1:0-521 GCF_017490805.1 Pseudomonas sp. 43(2021) | reverse complement strand
ACTCAAAGCAGGGCACTTGTCGCTAATGGCCGAATGCAGGTCAAAGTTCAAGTACTCGTTGCCGGAGTGGACGCCGACGGCAACGCAATGCATGTACCCGCAGATGTAATGGAAAGCATCCAGCTTATTCATTACGCGACCGGCAAGACCTTGCGCGATGGCTGGGTCGCGAGCTCAGTCCAAGGGCGGTTTACGCGTGAGGCACGTCCTGCACCTGACGCCGAAGACAGGCACGACGATGATCTTGAGAATGACAGCGTTCATCCACAGGTTCGTACGTTCTGGGTTTCCTCATCGAGCGCCGGAACGACTGAGATCGGTGCGCGCCTGTCCGTGAATGGCGAGACGATCCTCAGTAACGGAACCACGCCTGCCAGTGTTCATTACAGCAGCGTGACTGTAGAAGCGGAAACGCCTTCGACATATGGTGTAGACGGAGTATTTCGGTTGTACCAGACCAGGATTGGTAATGAGTCGCCCGGTAACCGTATCTGGAAGTACCATTTGGGACTGTACCCGGG
>NZ_JAFGYJ010000261.1:0-521 GCF_017490805.1 Pseudomonas sp. 43(2021) | reverse complement strand
GATAAAACCACTCCAGCGTGTCGTTCTCGAGCAGGTACCCCTCACCAAACAACAGCCGCGAATCATGCACCCGCGAAGCATCCGTCACCGGATAACACAACAACTGCGCCTTCGGCGCGATAGCCACCGTGTGCGGCTGCCGCACAGCCTGAATCGCCAGCACCGTCGCCAACGTGGCACCCGCGCTATCACCGCCAAACGCAACGCGCGAACCATCCAGGCCGAGGCTCGCAGCCTGTTCGGCCAGCCAGGCCAAAGCGTCCTCGCCATCCTCCAGCGCCGTCGGAAAGCGATGCTCCGGCGCCAGTCGATAACCGACCGAAAGCACCGCACACGGCGTGCGCTGGCAAAACTCGCGGCAGACACCGTCGTGGGAATCCAGACTGCCAACGACAAATCCGCCACCGTGGAAATACACCAGCACCGGCAGCGGCGATTCAATACCGTTGGGCCGATACAAACGTAACGCCAGCGCCGCACCGTCACGGGCCTGTGTTTCGATCTTGGTGACTTCAAGATCC
>NZ_JAFGYJ010000260.1:0-521 GCF_017490805.1 Pseudomonas sp. 43(2021) | reverse complement strand
CGTCATGGCTCGACGCTGCTGTTCTCCCTCGACGACAAACTCGTCGACAAAGCCCTCGGCACTCTCGACAAGCGCTTCCCGCCGATGGCCGACGGTTTGCCAAAAGACGTACTGATGCCGATCTACTTCGGCCCGGACGCGATGGCGCAACTGATGCAGCGCGAAACCCTCGACAGCCTGCCGCAGGACATGGAGCCGGTGTTTTATAACGCTGCGCAAACCTACCTGATGCCGAAACTGCGCACCCTCGGCGGCTACGGCAAATATGCCCTGACCCTGCCCGAAGGCAGCGAGCCTGACGGCCACTGGCAATGGCTGCCGCTGGAATGGAAAGCGCTGTGAGCGCACTGATCCGCAGCCTCGGCTTGCTTGCGTTGCTGCTGAGCGCTGGCGCCCGAGCAGTTGAAGCGCCAGCGATCGGCACGGCGCAATCCCAGGTGTTTCGCGCCTGGTTTGTGCGCATCGCTCAAGAGCAGCTCCGCCAGGGCCCGAGCACGCGCTGGTATCAACAGGACTGCGCC
>NZ_JAFGYJ010000259.1:0-521 GCF_017490805.1 Pseudomonas sp. 43(2021) | reverse complement strand
CTATTTCAGCCTGCAAGTGCCCGGACATGAGGGTGCCAACGCGGTGTGGACGTACGAAAACCCGAAGGTCTCCGTCGCACCGATCCGCGACTACGTGGCCTTTTATCCGGACCAGGTGACATTCGAAGTGATCAAGGCGGACGCCTGAGCAAAAAAATGGCGAGAGAATCGCTTCCCTCGCCATTGTGTCAGCGGGTTTTCAGTTCTTGTCGAGATCGATATTCTTCGTCTCACGCAGACAGATCATCCCCACCACCAGGCTCACCCCGGTGATCAGCACCGGATACCACAGCCCGTAGAAAATATCCCCGGTGTACACCACCAGCGCAAACGACACGGTGGGCAGGAAGCCGCCAAACCAGCCGTTGCCGATGTGATCGGGCAGCGACATCGAGGTGTAGCGAATGCGCGTCGGGAACAGTTCGACCATCAGCGCCGCCAGCGGGCCGTAGCACATGGCGGAGATGATGATCAGCGCGACGATCAGGGCGACGATCATCGGTTTGTTGATCTGCTGCATA
>NZ_JAFGYJ010000258.1:0-521 GCF_017490805.1 Pseudomonas sp. 43(2021) | reverse complement strand
GCTGGAGGCTTACCTGCAAGACATCGACGGGACTCTACGCCCGGATGCAGACGGCCTGAAAGAATACAAGGGGCGCAAGTTCGCAGACGTCGCCAACGACGACGGATCGGCCGCAGGGCAGACGGTAATGGTGGCGTACCACGATCTGATCAAAGCCTGGCGCGCCAGATTGCCCAGTGAACGGACGCCATCGGGACCGCCTCTTTATCGAGTCGCGGACACTGATTTGTGGGGTTTGAACAAGCCCATCGAAGAGTACCCGCCCGACCGCTACACCCTGTATGAGTTGGCCAAGCCGCGTTCCCAGCCGGTGCCGAACGAACAAGGTTATTACGCGGTACACGAATGGGCGGAAAATCCCTATGAAGGGCAAGTGAATACTCGGCTGAATGTCGGCTTCGCATTCAAGGGCAAATATGGCCGCCTGATCAAGGCAGACCCGAGCGAAGCACGCGCGGATGCCGCCTTGCCGTTGAAGCTGGTGAACTGGACCGATGGCGAACTATGGGATGTGTACAGCC
>NZ_JAFGYJ010000257.1:0-522 GCF_017490805.1 Pseudomonas sp. 43(2021) | reverse complement strand
GGCGAGCGCTGTCGAGTTTGCGTGGCTTGCCGAACGGGTTGAGCTGTTTGGACGCGCCTTCGATGCCGCTGCGTTTTTCCCCGACCAGAAACACCTCACGCCCGGCCAGACGCGACGCCACGGCGTTAAGAATGTAATCGGTGAGGTCCTTGGATTTGGGCAGGAACACCACAGCGCTGTCGAACTCACGCTCGGGCACGTTTACGCCGAACTGGCTGCGGCCCTCGAAACGTGCATCCAGCGCGGCTTGATCGCCAGCGTGCCAGCACCAGCCGAACGCGTTGGGCAAGCGCCCGAGCAAATCATCGGCGGGCAGGCCGGCCAACAGCAGCGAACCCTGGAATAACTCGGCCTGACGAAGCAGTACTTCACTGCGCGGATCCATAACTGCTCCTTGAAAAAAAGTGCCGCAGTTTATCAACTGACGACCCGCAGCGCCTCACCGCTGAAGAACGCATGGGCGTTTTCGCTCAGTTGCCCGACGATACGCTGGCGCGCCTCGCGACTGCCCCAAGCGTTATG
>NZ_JAFGYJ010000256.1:0-524 GCF_017490805.1 Pseudomonas sp. 43(2021) | reverse complement strand
ACGATCCCCTGTGTCTGGCAGACCGTAGCCCCTCACCCTAGCCCTCTCCCGGGGGAGAGGGAACCGACCGAGTTGTGCTGAACTTGACGTCGACCTGAAAGACCATAGCGATTATGGATTCAGAGAAGACCTTTCACGTCGGCGTATTACCTGAATATCCCCCGGTCAGTCCCCTCTCCCTCCGGGAGAGGGCTAGGGTGAGGGCAGCAATCTCGGCCCATTCACCGCCAGACGGGCTGCCGCGACAGCCTGTTTACGTTATACTCGCCGGCTTTCAAAAGTTCGCCAACGAGTGCTGCCCGTCATGGAAATCAACCCGATCCTGAACACCATCAAGGACCTGTCCGAGCGCTCCGAAACTATTCGGGGGTATCTTTGACTACGATCAAAAGCATGAGCGTCTGACCGAGGTCAACCGCGAGCTTGAAGATCCGAGTGTCTGGAACAAACCTGAATACGCCCAGGAGCTGGGCCGCGAGCGTGCCGCGCTGGCGCAGATCGTCGACACCCTCGACGAACTGAAC
>NZ_JAFGYJ010000255.1:0-525 GCF_017490805.1 Pseudomonas sp. 43(2021) | reverse complement strand
CTCATGAACAAATGTCAGGTAGTCGTAACTTCCCTTGCCCGGATTCGCATCGTTGGTTTGCGGACCGATCCAGACATCGCCGGCTACCGGTGTGTTTGACGGAAAATAAGCCCACGCAGCGGTCTTGTCGTCCATCAGTCGATAGCCGCCAAACCGCATGTCACCCACGTTGCTGATCGTGTCGGTGGTCAGGGTGAAATTCAGATTGGCAACAGCGCTCCACGCTCCGAGGGCGCTGGTGACAGCATTTTTTTGCCCCGTCGTGAGCTCATACAAAGCGTTGTATTCGTTGTCAGGGCTATAGTCGATAACAAAATAAGACGTGCCCGGCGCCATGAAGCTGTAACTGAGGTTGGTCGGTCCGGTTGGGGTCCAGTTGGCGCCCAGCCAATAGGTACCTGAAATGAGGCTGTCGACGATGGCATTGCCGGTCAACGTGGATGGCAAACTGAAGGAATAAGTCTTGGGCGTAGGCATGTAGGTTCCTGATGACTATGCGGCCCTTCCTGAATGCGACCGCTACAA
>NZ_JAFGYJ010000254.1:0-525 GCF_017490805.1 Pseudomonas sp. 43(2021) | reverse complement strand
ACTTACGAGATCGCGAGTACCCAGCTCGACATGGAGGCGAAGATGAGCGTCGTCAACGCGTCGAAAACCGCGATCTAGACACTGATGAAGAACCAGTGACGCCCGACTCGATGGGTCGCCCGATGGACTGCAACGAATGATATTCGGACGTGTGCCGCTTCACCGCCTTGTCGTGCGGCTTCTCGGCGTGCTCGCATTGAGCGTTCTGCTTGCCGGTTGTAAGAAGGAGTTGTATACCGGCCTGTCCGAGCAGGACGTCAACGAGATGATGGTCGCCCTCCTCGAGAACGGCGTCGACGCATCGAAGGATTCGGCCGATGGAGGCAAGAGCTGGAAGCTGAACGTCGATGGTGATCAGCTCGTTCATGCGATGGAGGTACTGCGCACGCGTGGTTTGCCGCGCAGCAAGTTCGACGACCTCGGCAACCTGTTCAAGAAGGACGGCCTCGTTTCGACGCCGACGGAGGAACGGATTCGCTTCATTTACGGCATGTCGCAGGAGTTGTCGTCGACACTGTCGAAAAT
>NZ_JAFGYJ010000025.1:0-101717 GCF_017490805.1 Pseudomonas sp. 43(2021) | reverse complement strand
GCCCTCGTGTTCGGCCTGGGGGCCGGGCGGGCTTTGCATGTGCAGGTGAGCAGCGAGAAAGTCTGAAGTTGATGTTGGCAGTGCCGGCCCTTTCGCGGGTGAACCCGCTCCCACAGCTACTGCACAATTTTCAAGATGTGTGCGATCCCTGTGGGAGCGGGTTCACCCGCGAAGGGGCCGGTACTGGCATAAGCAACCGGGGCAGATTATCGTGCTGCTTTGACTCCCAGGACGGACCAGCCCTCATGAGCGATGCCAACCACGACCTGATCACCCGTTTCTACCAGGCCTTCCAGCGCCTGGACGCCGAGGCCATGGTCGCCTGCTACAGCGATGATATCGTCTTCAGCGACCCGGTCTTCGGCACCCTGCGTGGCAAGGATGCAGGCGACATGTGGCGGATGCTGACCAGCCGCGCCAAGGACTTCACCCTGACCTTCGATAACGTCCGCGCTGACGAGCGCAGTGGTGGAGCGCACTGGGTGGCCACCTACCTGTTCAGCCAGACCGGTCGCACCGTGGTCAACGATATCCAGGCGCGTTTCGTGATCCGTGACGGGCTGATCTGCCAGCACGATGACCACTTCGACTTGTGGCGCTGGACGCGCCAGGCGCTGGGAGTGCCTGGCGTGCTGCTGGGCTGGTCGCCGCTGGTGCAGAACAAGGTACGCCAGCAGGCATTCAAAGGCCTGCGGGCGTACCAGCATGCTCAAGGCAGCGCTACTGCCTGATCACTCTCGTGATAGCTGAAGGCGGCACGTTCATCGAGGCCGTTCGGTAGGCGAATACGAATGACGGGTATGAATGTGCCGTTGGTCCTGTGCCAATCCTGCTGATCGGCCTGAGCTTGTTGCAATGCGCCGTAAGCACCTTCGATATGGAAGAACGACTGGATTGGCAGCCTGCTGGACTGCTCTTCGTCCCACGCACCGATCACTACTTCGTTCCACGGGAAAGGTAATTCAGGCGCAAACAACTGTTTGGCACGTATGCTCTGGTAGAAGGCGTCAGCCCGCTCAGGCACCCGCGCCCGGCGGATATCGAATGCACACTGGGCCTTGTAGTCGCCGCTTTGCCGGAAGCGCTCCATCCACTGCTCGGCAGTGAGTACCCCCTGTTCATGGCAGGCCGCTTCGGTTGCGGCTGTCTGCCGATTGTCGCCGCAACCGCGGTTGTCACGCTCCCAGGTATCACCGTCAGTGGGCCAGGCGCATAGCATTTCGTAGCGCAAGCTCTCTTTCGGGCGTTGCAGCAGCGGGTACAGGGTAAAGCCGCTACGGCCGTCGGCAGCCAGCTGCGTGGTGGGAATGTCGGCGCGCAGGTAAGAGAACGATACGCCGCCTTTGTCCTTGCTGTTCTGGCTATGATGCCAGGAGTGATAAAGCGGTGAAGGTCTGGTTGACCTTAGTAAAACGCCCGAACAGGCGTGGGCAGGTACCGCGTTGCCCTGGCACTGCGCGGGCGTGGAGTCGTAGTTTTTCTGCAACTGCTTGGCGGTCTGGGCGCCGATGGAGGCCTGGGCGGTGGATACGCCGGCCCAGAGGGCAGCGGCAAGCAAGGTGCGGGATACTGAAGTGAGCATGATGAAGCCCTTTTGGGGTGGGCTCACCAAATTAATGATGGAAAGAGCAGGCGTCGTGAGTGAAAAAGTGCCGGATCAGGCAGTAAAACCCTGGTATGTCTACTTGGTAAGGGCTGCCAATGGATCGCTGTATTGCGGTATCAGCGATGACCCGCAGCGGCGTTTTCTGGCGCACCAGAAAGGGCAGGGCGCGCGTTACTTCAAGACCAGCCCGGCCCAGGCGCTGGTGTATGTGGAGCAATGGCCGGACAAGGGCGAAGCATTGCGCCAGGAGCGGCTGGTGAAGCGGCTGCGCAAGTCGGCGAAGGAGGCGCTGGTGGCCTCCTATGAGGCTGTGTCTTCCGCTATTTAGGGCCGCTTCGCGCTCAGTCCTTGCGCCGCTTCAACTGATCCACCAAGGTGGTCGGAAGGCCCTTGATGATCAAGGTCCCTGCCGCTTCGTCATATTCGACCTTGTCCCCCAGCAGGTGCGCTTCGAAGCTGATCGACAGCCCCTCGGCACGCCCGGTGAAACGGCGGAACTGGTTGAGAGTGCGCTTGTCCGCGGGGATTTCCGGCGACAGGCCGTAGTCCTTGTTGCGGATGTGGTCGTAGAACGCCTTGGGCCGGTCCTCGTCGATCAGGCTGGACAGCTCTTCAAGGGTTACCGGCTCGCCCAGCTTGGTCTGGGTAGTGGCGTACTCGACCAGGGTCTGGGTTTTTTCGCGGGCGGACTCTTCCGGCAGGTCTTCGCTCTCGACGAAGTCGCTGAAGGCCTTGAGCAGGGTGCGGGTTTCACCCGGGCCGTCGACGCCTTCCTGGCAGCCGATGAAGTCGCGGAAGTAGTCCGAGACCTTCTTGCCGTTCTTGCCCTTGATGAACGAAATGTACTGTCTGGAGTTCTGGTTGTTCTTCCACTCCGACAGGTTGATGCGCGCTGCCAGGTGCAACTGGCCAAGGTCGAGGTGGCGCGAAGGCATCACGTCGAGCTCGGCGTTCACCGCCACGCCTTCGCTGTGGTGCAGCAGGGCGATCGCCAGGTATTCGGTCATGCCTTGCTGGTAGTGGGCAAACAGGATGTGGCCGCCGGTGGACAGGTTGGACTCTTCCATCAGCTTCTGCAGGTGTTCCACGGCCACGCGGCTGAAGGCGGTAAAGTCCTTTTCTTCGTCCAGGTACTGTTTCAGCCAGCCACTCAGCGGGTAGGCGCCAGACTCACCGTGGAAAAAGCCCCAGGCCTTGCCTTGCTTGGCGTTGTAGCTGTCATTGAGGTCGGCCAGCAGGTTTTCGATGGCGTCGGAGGCGGCCAGTTCGGAATCGCGGGCATGCAGCACGGCGGGGCTGCCATCGGGCTTTTTGTCGATCAGGTGAACGATGCAATGACGGATTGGCATGGAATTCTCGCGAGCTGCAAAAGTCGTCCAGTTTACCTTAGACACAAGGTGATGCAGTGGCCGGATGTTGGCAGAAATGTCGGTTGTTCGTTTTTTGTTCAAATTTGTGCGTTTTAGGCTAAAACCCCCGAAAAACCTGCATTAAATCGAAGTGCGCAGCGGATATTTATCCGTTCCTGTGGTAGCTTTGCGCGGTCTTGCGCCCCTTGTGTGGCGCATTGCTGGCAGCGTGCTGTCGTCGTGTCGAACCAAACGTCGATTTACGTATCTACATACGCGATTGGCGCGGCCCTCCACTTTCAGGGGCTGGCCCGATAACGTCGTAGTCCGCTGCATAACCATCGAATTTGATAGGGAAGGAACACCACCATGGCATTGACCAAAGACCAACTGATTGCCGACATCGCCGAATCGATCGCCGCGCCAAAAGCCACCGCCAAGAACGCTCTGGAGCAACTGGGCCAGATCGTTGCCGACCAACTGGAAAACGGCGCTGAAATCACTCTGCCAGGCATCGGCAAGCTGAAAGTCGCTGAGCGTCCTGCCCGTACCGGCCGTAACCCTTCGACTGGCGCTGCCATCGAAATCGCTGCCAAGAAAGTCGTCAAGTTCGTTCCAGCCAAAGTGCTGACCGACGCCATCAACAAGTAATTGTTGAAGCTTTGACGAAACCGCGCCCGGCTTGCCCGGGCGCGGTTTTTTCATGCCTGGGATTTACGCCGGGCGTGCCAGGCCTGGCGCGCGGTGTCGTCGTGGAAGCTCCAGGCGACCATGCGGCTTTGCTTCTGCCCCTGGCCCATTTCACTGATGCGCACGGCCTTGGCGCCCGCTTTCTTGAGCGCGGCCTCGATCCCTGGCAGGTTGCTGGCCTTGGACACCAGGCTGGTGAACCACAGTACCCGCTCGGCGTACTGCACGCTTTCGCCAACCAGTTGGGTGACAAAGCGGATCTCGCCACCTTCGCACCATAGTTCATTGTTCTGGCCGCCGAAGTTGAGCACCGGCAGCTTGCGCTTGGGGTCCTGCTTGCCAAGATTCTTCCATTTGCGCTGGCTGCCACGGGTGGCTTCGTCACGTGAGGCATGGAAGGGCGGGTTGCACAGGGTCAGGTCGAAGCGTTCGTCTTCCTGCAGCAAGCCGCTGAGTATGTGCGCACGGTTGGCCTGCTGACGCAGGGTGATGGCCTTGCCCAGGCCATTGGCCTGGACGATGGCTTTGGCCGAAGCCAGGGCCACGGGGTCGATGTCCGAACCCAGGAAGCGCCAGCGGTAGTCGCTGTGGCCCAGCAGCGGATAGATGCAGTTGGCGCCAACGCCGATGTCCAGTGCGCGCACCTGGGCGCCCTTGGGGATCTCGCCGGCATTGTCGTCGGCCAGCAGGTCGGCGGCCACATGGATGTAGTCGGCGCGGCCGGGAATTGGCGGGCACAGGTAATCGGCGGGGATGTCCCAGTGCTGGATGCCGTACTGGGCCTTGAGCAAGGCTCGGTTGAACACCCGCACGGCCTCGGGGTTGGCGAAGTCGATGCTGGGTTTGCCGTGGGGGTTGGTGATGGTGAAGCGCGCCAGGTCAGGGTGGGCCTTGATCAGGCTGGGGAAGTCGTAGCGACCCTGGTGGCGGTTGCGCGGGTGCAGGGTGGGTTTGTTCGGGGTCATGGCAGTGTCCAGCCCTATACGAGCGGTGGCTTGAAGAGCCTGGGGCTGCTGCGCAGCCCTTTCGCGACACAAGGCCGCTCCCACAGGATGGTAGCGCCTTGAAGGTTGGCGCCGTCCTGTGGGAGCGGCCTTGTGTCGCGAAAGGGCCGCACAGCGGCCCCAACGGTCTCTCTAGTGATTACAGCGCTGCAATCCGCGCATGCTGCTCGGTGAAGTTGGCCAGGGCCTGTTCGGACTCGGCCAGCTTGGCGCGTTCCTTCTCGATCACCGCAGGCGGTGCCTTGTCGACGAAGGCGGCGTTGGACAGCTTGCCACCCACGCGTGCCACTTCACCCTGCAGGCGCTGGATTTCCTTGTTCAGGCGCGCCAGCTCGGCATCCTTGTCGATCAGGCCGGCCATTGGTACCAGCACTTGCAGGTCGCCGACCAGGGCAGTGGCCGATAGCGGCGCTTCGTCGGCATCGCCCAGTATGGTGAACGATTCGACCTTGGCCAGCTTCTTCAGCAGGGCTTCGTTTTCCTGCAGGCGACGCTGGTCGTCGACATTGGCGTTTTTCAGGAACAGCGGCAGCGGCTTGCCCGGACCGATGTTCATCTCGGCGCGGATGTTGCGCAGGCCGACCATCAGTTCCTTGAGCCACTCGATGTCACCTTCGGCAGCAGCGTCGATGCGTGCTTCATTGGCCACCGGCCACGGCTGCAGCATGATGGTCTTGCCTTGGATGCCGGCCAGCGGCGCGATGCGCTGCCAGATTTCTTCGGTGATGAACGGCATGAACGGGTGCGCCAGGCGCAGGGCCACTTCCAGCACGCGCACCAGGGTGCGGCGGGTGCCACGGGCGCGCTCGACCGGGGCGTTCTCGTCCCACAGCACCGGCTTGGACAGCTCCAGGTACCAGTCGCAGTACTGGTTCCAGATGAACTCGTACAGCGCCTGGCTGGCCAGGTCGAAGCGGAACTGTTCCAGCTGGCGGGTCACTTCGGCTTCGGTACGCTGCAGCTGCGAGATGATCCAGCGGTCGGCCAGCGACAGCTCGACGGCTTCGCCGTTCTGGCCGCAGTCCTCGCCCTTGTCCAGCACGTAGCGGGCGGCGTTCCAGATCTTGTTGCAGAAGTTGCGGTAGCCTTCGACGCGGCCCATGTCGAACTTGATGTCGCGGCCGGTGGAAGCCAGCGAGCAGAAGGTGAAGCGCAGGGCGTCGGTGCCGTAGCTGGCGATGCCTTCGGGGAACTCGGCCTTGGTCTGCTTGGCGATCTTCTCGGCCAGCTTGGGCTGCATCATGCCGCTGGTGCGTTTTTCCAGCAGGGCCTCGAGGGTGATGCCGTCGACGATGTCCAGCGGGTCCAGCACGTTGCCCTTGGACTTGGACATCTTCTGGCCCTGGCCGTCACGTACCAGGCCGTGCACGTACACGGTCTTGAACGGTACCTGCGGGGTGCCGTCCTCGTTCTTGATCAGGTGCATGGTCAGCATGATCATGCGCGCAACCCAGAAGAAGATGATGTCGAAGCCGGTCACCAGCACGTCGGTGGAGTGGAACTTCTTGAGGAACTCGGTCTGCTCCGGCCAGCCCAGGGTGGAGAAGGTCCACAGGCCCGAACTGAACCAGGTATCGAGTACGTCATCGTCCTGGCGCAGGGCCACGTCGGCGCCCAGGTTGTGCTTGGCGCGCACTTCATCCTCGTTGCGGCCGACATAGACCTGGCCGGCCTCGTCGTACCACGCCGGGATGCGATGGCCCCACCACAGCTGGCGGCTGATGCACCAGTCCTGGATGTCACGCATCCAGGAGAAGTACATGTTCTCGTACTGTTTGGGCACGAACTGGATGCGGCCATCTTCCACGGCGGCGATGGCAGGTTCTGCCAGCGGCTTGGTGGAAACGTACCACTGGTCGGTCAGCCACGGCTCGATGACGGTGCCCGAACGGTCGCCTTTCGGCACTTTCAGGGCGTGGTCGTCGATGCTCACCAGCAGGCCCTGGGCATCCAGGTCGGCGACGATCTGCTTGCGCGCGACGAAGCGGTCGAGGTTGGCGTACTGGGCCGGCAGGCGGGTGTCGACCTGCTCGTTGACGCTGCCGTCGAGGTTGAAGGCCTGTGCGCTGGCCAGCACGAAGGCGTTCTTGTCGAAGATGTTCAGCAGCGGCAGGTTGTGGCGCTTGCCGACTTCGTAGTCGTTGAAGTCGTGGGCCGGGGTGATCTTCACGCAGCCGGTACCGAACTCGGGGTCGCAGTAGTCGTCGGCGATGATCGGGATGCGGCGGCCGACCAGCGGCAGTTCGACGAATTTGCCGATCAGTGCCTGGTAGCGCTCGTCGTTCGGGTTGACCGCCACGGCGGCGTCACCCAGCAGGGTTTCCGGACGGGTGGTGGCGACGACCAGGTAGTCCTTGCCTTCGGCGGTCCTGGCGCCGTCGGCCAGCGGGTAGCGCAGGTTCCACAGGTGGCCCTTCTCGTCGTGGTTTTCCACTTCGAGGTCGGAGATGGCCGTGTGCAGCTTGGTGTCCCAGTTGACCAGGCGCTTGCCGCGGTAGATCAGGCCGTCTTCGTGCAGGCGCACGAAGGCTTCCTTGACCGCTTCGGAGAGGCCGTCGTCCATGGTGAAGCGCTCGCGGCTCCAGTCGACCGACGAGCCCAGGCGGCGGATCTGACGGCTGATGTTGCCGCCGGACTGGTCCTTCCATTCCCAGACCTTTTCCAGGAACTTTTCGCGGCCCAGGTCATGCCGGTTCTGGCCCTTGGCCTCGAGCTGGCGCTCGACCAGCATCTGGGTGGCGATACCGGCGTGGTCGGTGCCTGGCTGCCACAGGGTGTCGCGGCCTTGCATGCGGCGGAAACGGATCAGGGCGTCCATGATCGCGTTGTTGAACCCGTGGCCCATGTGCAGGCTGCCGGTCACGTTCGGCGGCGGGATCATGATGGTGTAGGACTCGCCTGCACCTTGTGGGGCGAAATAGTTCTCGGACTCCCAGGTGTTGTACCAGGAAGTTTCGATGGCGTGCGGCTGGTAGGTCTTATCCATGCGCGGCGGGACCCTGTGCATTTATTCGGGAAAGCCGGGAAGTATAACCAAGCTGGGGGCCGCAGGCGACAAGCTGCTGCTATCTGGCACGGCAGGGATGGCCTATTCGCGGGTAAACCCGCTCCCACAGGACCGGCGCAAGTCTCAAAGCTTGCGCCGGTCCTGTGGGAGCGGGTTTACCCGCGAAGAAGGTACCGCCGAATCTCGGTTTTACTCGGAACGCTTGATCAACCGCTCGATCCGCGCATCCAGCCGGCGCTTGATCTCGTTCTCGATGTGCGGGGTGAAATCGTTGATCACGTCCTGCATGATCATCTGCGCCGCGGCACGCAGCTCGCTTTCCAGGTGCAGCAGGGTATCCTGGCGGCGGGTCTGCGGGTCGTCTTCGGGCTCGACCGGTTCGGCCACAGGCGCGGGGTTGCCGGGCGCTTCTTCCAGCAGCAGCGGGATCTGCTCCACTGTCTCGGTCAGCAGCGGTGGTTGCAGGTCGGCGTCGCCAAGCAGCTGGCGTATCGACTCGAGGTCATCGAGCAGATGGGCGGAGTCGGGCAGGGGGGAGGGCTTGTCCATCGTCGTCAAAGTCGCTGTAAGCGGTGGTCTTGCAGAGCATAGCCCTGTTCACGGTAGAAACGGAATCGTTCACGGGCCGATTGGCGGATGCCAGGCTCCTCAACCACGATTTCGGCCACCCGTTCGAACTGGCCGACAAAGCCCGGTACGCCGGCGCCCAGGTTGATCAACAGGTCGTGGTGATCGCCTGCACTGTCGGCGGCCAGGCCCAATGCCACGCCGGCATCGGCATGTACTTCCGCGAGGTCGTGGGGCACGAAGGCCTCGCCCTTGAAGCGCCACAGGCGTTGGTCCAGCTCGCTGCGCTGCTCGGCGTCCTGGCAATGCAGGTAGACCCGGTGGCCAAGGCGCCAGGCCTTTTCGCACAGCTTGCAGGCGAAATCGAGCCGTGCCGACAGCGAGTCGGTGGGCAGGATGTAGAAATCGACTTTGCTCATGGTGGTATCGCCGGCCGGTGGCGCGTGGGGCGCCACCGGCTGCACGGCGTCAGGCGCCAGCGCGGTCCAGCAGGTACTGGGTCAGCAGGGGCACAGGGCGGCCAGTGGCGCCCTTGTCCTTGCCGCCGCTGACCCAGGCGGTGCCGGCGATGTCCATGTGTGCCCAGTCGTAGGCCTTGGCAAAGCGCGACAGGAAGCAGCCGGCGGTGATGGTGCCGGCCTTCGGCCCGCCAATGTTGCCCATGTCGGCGAACGGGCTGTCCAGCTGCTCCTGGTATTCATCGAACAGCGGCAGCTGCCAGGCGCGGTCGTCGGCGCGCTTGCCGGCGTCGAGCAACTGGCCGACCAGGTCGTCGTTGTTGCCCATCAGGCCGGTAGTGTGGCTGCCCAGGGCGACAATGCAGGCGCCGGTCAGGGTGGCGATGTCGATCACTGCCTGTGGCTTGAAGCGCTCGGCGTAGGTCAGGGTGTCGCACAGCACCAGGCGGCCTTCGGCGTCGGTGTTGAGGATTTCCACGGTCTGTCCGCTCATGGTGGTGACGATGTCACCCGGGCGGGTGGCGCCGCCGCTTGGCATGTTCTCGGCGCAGGCCAGCAGGCACACCAGATTGACCGGCAGCTGCAGTTCGAGCACCGCACGCAGGGTGCCGAGCACGCTGGCGGCACCGCACATGTCGTACTTCATCTCGTCCATGCCGGCACCAGGCTTGAGGCTGATGCCGCCGGTGTCGAAGGTAATGCCCTTGCCCACCAGCACGAACGGCTTGTCTGCCTTCTTGCCGCCCTGGTAGTTGAGCACGATCAGGCGTGGCGGCTGGTCGCTGCCCTGGCCGACGGCGTAGAACGCGCCCATGCCCAGGTCCTTGATCTTCTTCTCGTCCAGTACTTCGACTTTCAGCGCCTTGTGCGCCTTGCCCAGGTCCTTGGCCTGTTCGGCGAGGAAGCTTGGGTGGCACAGGTTGGGCGGCAGGTTACCCAGGTCGCGGGTGAAGGCCATGCCGGTGGCGATGGCGCTGGCGTGCTTGACGGCACGTTCGACCTCGGCCTGACCGGCCTTGTCGGCCAGCAGGGTGACCTTCTTCAGGGTGCGTGGCTCGGCCTTCTGGCTCTTGAAGCGGTCGAACACGTACTCGCCGTCGAGCAGGGTTTCGGCCAGCAGGCGGTACTTGCCGTAGTGAGCGTCGCGGTTGCTGACCGCGATGTCGTCCAGGGCCAGCACGGCATCAGCGCCGTTCAGGCCCTTGAGCACGCCGGCTACGCTGGCGACCAGTTTGCGCCAGGCGCGGTCGCCCAGGGCTTCGTCCTTGCCGCTGCCCACCAGCAGCACGCGCTCGGCCTTAAGGCCCGGGAGGCTCTGCAGCAGCAGGGTCTGGCCCGGCTTGCCGGCCAGGTCGCCACGCTTGAGCACGGCACTGATGGCGCCTTCGCTGGCCTGGTCCACGGCCTTGGCCACGGCGCCGAGCTTGCGGTTTTCACCTACCGGGAGGACCAGGGTGGCGGTTTTTACGGATGCAGCAGCTACGCTTTTTACAACCAGTTCCATGTCAGGATCCCCGAATGATCGATACAGTCGGCGCTGTGTATTCCAGCGCTCTGGGCGGGCCTGGCCGCGTCGTCGCGCGCCAGCGGAAAAGCTGCCAGTTTGAGCCTGCGGCAAGCGTGCTGACAACCCCGTCATGCGCCTTCATGCGCGGCGAAGTGACAGGGGCGGTCAATCACAGGATAATGCGCGCACTTTACATGGAGGTTCGCCTTTGGCGAACCGGCATTGGTCTTGGCTGTACTAAGTCATTGTCTGGCGCCATAGATTGGCAGTCCGCCCTGACAACCCAGGAGTGTCTGGTTTGATCGTCTTTCGTTATTTGTCCCGCGAGGTCCTGGTGACCTTGAGCGCCGTCAGCGCCGTGCTGCTGGTGATCATCATGAGTGGGCGCTTCATCAAGTACCTGGCCCAGGCTGCCCAGGGCGTGCTCGACCCGAGCGTGCTGTTCCTGATCATGGGCTTCCGCCTGCCGGGCTTCCTGCAGCTTATCCTGCCTTTGGGGCTGTTCCTCGGCATTCTCCTGGCGTACGGGCGCCTGTACCTGGAAAGCGAGATGACCGTGCTGTCGGCCACCGGCATGAGCCAGCAGCGCCTGCTGGGCCTGACCATGGTGCCGGCCGCCCTGGTCGCCCTGCTGGTGGCCTGGCTGAGCCTGAGCCTGGCGCCGCTGGGCGTTGCCCAGGTGCAGCAGATCATCAGCCAGCAGGATGCCCTGACCGAGTTCGACACCCTGGTGCCGGGCCGCTTCCAGACCCTGCGCGACGGTTCGCGAGTGACTTACACCGAAGAGCTTTCGGACGATCGCATCAACCTGGCCGGCGTGTTCATCTCCGAGAAGCGCTTCAACCAGGACAAGACCAAGGACCGCGCCCCGTCGGTGCTGGTTGCCGAAAAAGGCCACCAGGAAATACAGGCCGACGGCAACCGCTACCTGGTGCTGGAAAACGGCTACCGTTATGACGGCAACCCGGGCCAGGCCGACTACCGTGCCATCAAGTACGATACCTACGGCGTGCTGCTGCCCAAACCGGAGGTCAGCGAGGAAGTGACCGAGCGCGAGGCCGTCCCCACCTCCGAGCTGATCGGCAAGAAGGGCCTGCGTGAGCGCGCCGAGCTGCAATGGCGGCTGTCGCTGCCGATCCTGGTGTTCGTCGTCACCTTGCTGGCGGTGCCGCTGTCCCGGGTCAACCCGCGCCAGGGCCGCTTCCTCAAGCTGCTGCCGGCAATTCTTCTGTACATGGCCTACCTGACAATGCTGATTTCCGTACGCGGCGCCCTCGAGAAGGGCAAACTGCCGATCGCCCTGGGCATGTGGTGGGTCCACGGCCTGTTCCTGCTGATCGGCCTGGGCCTGATGTACTGGGAGCCGCTGCGCCTCAAGCGCGCCGCCCGTCGTGCGGAGGTGGCCCATGGGTAAGCTCGACCGCTACATCGGCCAGAGTGTGCTGCTGGCCATCCTCGCCGTGCTGGGGATCATCCTTGGCCTGGCTTCGCTGTTTGCCTTCATCGACGAGATGAGCGACCTGAGTGACACCTACACGGTGATGGAGGCGGGCAACTTCGTTCTGCTGACCGCACCACGGCGCTTGTACGAAATGCTGCCGATGGCCGCCTTGATCGGCTGCCTGATCGGCCTGGGCAGCCTGGCCAGCAGCAGCGAACTGACCATCATGCGCGCTGCCGGGGTTTCCATCGGCCGTATCGTCTGGGCGGTGATGAAGCCGATGCTGGTGCTGATGCTGGTCGGCCTGCTGATCGGCGAGTACGTGGCGCCGGTGACCGAGAACAAGGCCCAGGCCGACCGTTCCCTGGCCCAGGGTGGTGGTGATGCGCAAAGCTCCAAGCGCGGCATGTGGCACCGCCAGGGCGAGGAGTTCGTGCACATCAACGCCGTGCAGCCCAACGGCCTGCTGCTGGGGGTGACCCGCTACCGCTTCGACAACGAGCGCAAGATCATCACCTCGAGCTTTGCACGCCGGGCGCAGTACCAGGATGACCACTGGCTGCTCGCCGATGTGCGCACCACCTACTTCCGTGGCGACCACACCGAAGTGGTGAACACGCCGCAGGAGCGCTGGGACGTTTCGCTCACGCCGCAACTGCTCAATACCGTGATCCTGGCGCCGGAGTCGCTGTCCATCACCGGGCTGTGGGACTACATCCACTACCTGTCCGACCAGGGTCTGAACAATGCACGTTACTGGCTGGCGTTCTGGACCAAGGTGTTGCAGCCGATGGTGACTGCGGCGCTGGTGCTGATGGCGATTTCCTTCATCTTCGGCCCGCTGCGTTCGGTGACCCTTGGCCAGCGCGTGTTCACCGGTGTGCTGGTGGGCTTCGTGTTCCGCATCGCCCAGGACCTGCTGGGGCCTTCTAGCCAGGTGTTCGGCTTCCCGCCGCTGCTGGCAGTGGTGATCCCGGCAGGCATCTGTGCCTTGGCGGGTGTGTGGTTGTTGCGCCGGGCGGGTTGATGGCCTGAGCTGCACAAAAAAAGCCGACCTCAGGGTCGGCTTTTTGCTGGCATTTGTGTTGCCTTCTTCGCGGGCTCGCCCGCTCCCACAGGTTCATCACAGGCCCTGAGGATTGTGAGGTTCCTGTGGGAGTGGGCGAGCCCGCGAAGAGGCCCGAACAGGCAACACAAATCCCCGGCTCATTTCTTCTGCTTCGGCACCCGCACCAGCTGGCTTTCCGAATAGATGTCATGCCAGCCCCGCTTGCGCTTGTCGATCAACACCCAGAAAAACCCCAGCCCCAGGCACAGCCACGAAGCAATCGACACCACAAAGCGCAACAGCGCCTGCCACAGGCTGATAGCCGTGCCATCGGCGTTCTGCACCCGCACGCCCCACACTTGCATGCCCAGGGTCTGCCCGCCATGGGTCCAGAACTTGGCAAAGAAACCGAACAAGGCAAACAGCAGCACCGTCGACAGCAGCGGGTCGCCGTCCAGTGCGCCAGCCTCGGTCAGCTCACGCATGCGGGCTTCGCCGATGATCGCCATCTGGATCATCTTGTAGGCACCGGCGGTCACGATCAGCAGCGCCGTGCACAGCAGGAAGTCATAGAACATCGCCGCCAGGCGCCGGCCCAGGCCGACTGGCGGAAAATCACCCTGGGGTGTGAGCAGAGGCTTGGACATGCAAAACGGCTCCAGAAGACGAAGCCGCTATTCTACGGGCAAAAAAAAGCCCCTGCACTTGGCAGGGGCTTTTCTCGAAGTCGGGTTCGGCTTAGCCGGCGACCTGAACTTTGTCAGCCTGCATGCCTTTCTGGCCCTGGACTGCTTCGAAGGTGACCTTCTGGCCTTCTTTCAGGCTCTTGAAGCCGTTACCTTCGATAGCGCGGAAGTGCACGAACAGATCCGGACCGCTTTCTGGGGTGATGAAGCCGTAACCTTTTTCGTCATTGAACCACTTGACGGTACCGTTCTGACGCTCAGCCATTGTCTTATTTCCTATGAAGCTTGAATTTTGATGACAGTTTCTTTTGCAATAAACAAGCAAAAGATTACTGGGCTGGGTTGCAGGAAAGTAAGAGACGTCAAACGGGTTGTAGCAGATTGCGGCTACTGGCCCAGGTCACGAACTGTTGCGACCCATGCAAACACAGTGCAGTGACTCTACGCCAACTCCCGAGCGAAAAACAAGCCCTTGGTCGTATGGAAAATCAGCCGTTTGCCGATAACCGACCGGTTTGTCGGAAACGGCATGGCGCCTGGCCTGGCGCCATGTTCAAAAGTTATTGGACAGGTTCGAAATCGAATATGTCGAACCGGCCCGTAACCTTCACAAAGCGGCTTCAGCCCCGGTAGTAACGTTGTGCCACGAAAGGCATTTTGCTGACTTTCAAGGCAACCTTCTTGCCACGCACCATGGCAAACAGTGGGGTGTCGAGTGCGGCATGTTCACTATCGATATAACCCATTGCTACAGGTGCACCGAGTGTCGGGCCAAAGCCGCCGCTGCACACTTTGCCTACAGGTTTATCGTTTGCATCGACAATATCCGCGCCTTCACGTACTGGCGTACGCTCCTGCGGCAACAGACCCACCCGTTTGCGCGCCACGCCATCGCGCTGGTGGGCGAAGATGGCCTCGGCACCCGGGAAGCCGGCGGCACGCGCGCCGTCGGCACGGCGAACCTTGGAAATGGCCCACAGCAGGCTGGCTTCGACCGGGCTGGTCTCGGTGTTCATGTCGTGGCCATACAGGCACAGGCCGGCTTCCAGGCGCAGCGAATCACGCGCACCCAGGCCGATCGGCTGTACTTCGGGCTCGGCCAGCAGGCGGCGGGCCAGGGCTTCGGCGGCCTGTGCCGGTACCGAAATTTCATAGCCGTCTTCGCCGGTGTAGCCCGAACGGCTGACGAAGCAGTCTTCGCCCAGCAGTTTCACCGGGCGGAACTGCATGAAGGTCATGCCGGCCACTTCCGGGGCCAGGCGCTCCAGCACCTTGACCGCCGCCGGGCCTTGCAGGGCCAGCAGGGCGCGTTGCTCGAACAGCGGCTGCACCTCGCAACGGCTGCCGATGTGCGCTTGCAGGTGGGCCAGGTCCTGGTCCTTGCAGGCGGCGTTGACTACCAGGAACAGGGTGTCGTCGCCCAGGTTGGCGACCATCAGGTCGTCGAGGATGCCGCCCTGCTCATTGGTGAACATGGCATAGCGCTGCATGCCCACCGGCAGGTCGATGATATCCACCGGCACCAGGCTTTCCAGGGCCTTGGCGGCGTCGCTGCCGCGCAGGGTGATCTGGCCCATGTGCGAGACATCGAACAGGCCGGCCTGCTCGCGGGTGTGCAGGTGTTCCTTGAGCACGCCCAGCGGGTACTGCACTGGCATGTCATAGCCGGCGAACGGCACCATGCGCGCACCCAGTTCCAGGTGCAGGGCGTGCAGCGGGGTCTTGAGCAGTGTTTCGGACATCGGTGACTCCTTGCTGTTGTTGTCGGGTCAACATTCGATGATGTTGACGGCCAGGCCGCCACGGGCGGTCTCTTTGTATTTGCTTTTCATGTCGGCGCCGGTCTGGCGCATGGTGCGGATGACCTTGTCGAGCGACACGTAGTGCTGCCCGTCGCCGCGCAAGGCCATGCGCACCGCGTTGATCGCCTTTACCGAGCCCATGGCGTTGCGCTCGATGCAAGGCACCTGGACCAGCCCGCCGATCGGGTCGCAGGTCAGGCCCAGGTTGTGTTCCATACCGATTTCGGCAGCGTTTTCCACCTGTTGCACGCTGCCGCCCATCACTTCGCACAGCGCCCCGGCGGCCATCGAGCAGGCCACGCCGACCTCGCCCTGGCAGCCCACTTCGGCGCCGGAGATGGAGGCGTTTTCCTTGTACAGGATGCCGATGGCCGCGGCGGTGAGCAGAAACCGCACCACCCCCTCCTCGCTGGCTCCCGGTACGAAGCGCATGTAGTAGTGCAGCACTGCCGGGACGATGCCCGCCGCGCCGTTGGTCGGCGCAGTGACCACACGCCCGCCATTGGCGTTTTCCTCATTCACCGCCAGGGCGTAGAGGTTGACCCAGTCGAGCACCGACAGGGCATCGCGCAGGCTGGCCTCCGGGTGGCGGCTCAGTTGGCGGTACAACGCCGGCGCCCGGCGCTTGACCTTGAGCCCGCCCGGCAGGATGCCTTCATGCTGGCAGCCGGCTTCGACGCAATCCTGCATCACCTGCCAGATACGCAGCAGCCCGGCACGGGTTTCCGCCTCGGGGCGCCAGGCCGCCTCGTTGGCCAGCATGACCTGGCTGACCGACAGGTTTTGCCCGGTGCAATGGCCGAGCAGTTCCTTGGCGGTCTTGAACGGGTAGGTCAGTGGTGTACTGTCCTCGACGATGCGGTCGTGGCCGGCGGCGTCCTGGTCGACCACGAAACCGCCGCCCACCGAGTAGTACTCGCGGCTGCGGATTTGCAGGCCGGCCTCGTCGAAGGCGCGGAAGATCATGCCGTTGGGGTGGTAGTCCAGCGGCTTGCGGATCATCGCCAGGTGCTGCTTTTCGATGAACGCGATGCTGTGCTCGCCGAGCAGGTTCAGCCGACCGCTGTCGCGGATGGCCTGCAGGCGGGCAGGGATGGTGTCGGTGTCGATGACATCGGGGTGCTCGCCCTCAAGGCCCAGCAGCACGGCTTTGTCGCTGCCGTGGCCCTTGCCGGTGGCGCCGAGCGAGCCATACAGCTCGGCCTTGACGCTGACGGTGCGGGTAAGCAGGTCATCACGGCGCAGCCCTTCGGCGAAACGCGCGGCGGCGCGCATCGGGCCGACCGTGTGGGAGCTGGAGGGGCCGATGCCGATCTTGAACAGGTCGAAGACGCTCAGGGACATGGGTGACCTCCAGCCAGGAATATTGGGCGGACGGTGAACCCTGTGGGAGCGGGCGTGCCCGCGAATGCGTCGGTGAGGCCGACATCGCATTCGCGGGCACGCCCGCTCCCACAGAGGTCCACACCTCAAGCAAGGTAGCGGGCCTGAGGGCTATCAGGCGTCCTGATAGCTCTCGATCGACGGGCAGGCGCACACCAGGTTGCGGTCGCCGAACACGTTGTCGACCCGGCCGACCGGCGGCCAGTACTTGCCTTCCACCAGGCTTGGCAGCGGGTACACCGCCTGCTCGCGGCTGTAGCCATGGGCCCATTCGCCAACCAGCTCGGCCGCTGTGTGCGGGGCGTTCTTCAGCGGGTTGTCGTCCTTGTCCAGGCTACCGTTTTCGACCGCGCGAATTTCTTCGCGGATCTGGATCATCGCGTCGCAGAAGCGGTCCAGTTCTTCCTTGGACTCGCTTTCGGTCGGTTCGATCATCAGCGTGCCTGCCACCGGGAAGGACATGGTCGGGGCGTGGAAGCCGAAGTCGATCAGGCGCTTGGCCACGTCGTCGACGCTGATGCCGCTGGTGTCTTTCAGCGGGCGCAGGTCGAGGATGCACTCGTGGGCCACCAGGCCATTGCCGCCGGTATACAGAACAGGATAGTGCTCTTCCAGGCGACGGGCGATGTAGTTGGCGTTGAGGATCGCCATCTGCGAGGCACGCTTGAGGCCGGCACCGCCCATCATGCGGATGTACATCCAGGTGATCGGCAGGATGCTGGCGCTGCCGAACGGCGCGGCGCAAACCGCGCCCTCGGTGTTTTCCAGCTGCGCGTGACCGGGCAGGAACGGCGCCAGGTGCGACTTGACGCCGATCGGGCCGACGCCCGGGCCGCCACCGCCGTGCGGGATGCAGAAGGTCTTGTGCAGGTTCAGGTGGGAAACGTCGCCGCCGAACTTGCCCGGGGCGCACAGGCCGACCATGGCGTTCATGTTGGCGCCGTCGATGTACACCTGGCCACCGTTGTCGTGGATGATCGCGCAGATTTCGCCGATCGCTTCCTCGAACACGCCGTGGGTCGACGGGTAGGTGATCATGATCGCGGCCAGGCGCTCGCGGTGCTCGATGGCCTTGGCGCGCAGGTCCTCGACATCGACGTTGCCGCGGGCGTCACAGGCGGTGACCACCACGCGCATGCCGGCCATGTGCGCGGTCGCCGGGTTGGTACCGTGGGCCGACGACGGGATCAGGCAGATGTCGCGGTGGCCTTCGCCACGGCTGCGGTGGTAGGCGCGGATGGCCAGCAGGCCTGCGTACTCGCCCTGGGAACCGGCGTTGGGCTGCAGCGACACGGCGTCGTAGCCGGTGGCGGCGCAGAGCATTGCTTCCAGTTCGGTGGTCATCTGCAGGTAGCCCTGGCTCTGCTCGGCCGGGGCGAACGGGTGCAGGTTGCCGAACTCGGCCCAGGTGACCGGGATCATTTCACTGGCGGCGTTCAGCTTCATGGTGCACGAGCCCAGCGGGATCATGCTGCGGTCCAGTGCCAGGTCCTTGTCGGCCAGGCGGCGCAGGTAGCGCATCAGCTCGGTTTCGCTGTGGTAGCGGTTGAACACCGGGTGCGCGAGGATGGCCGACTGGCGCAGCAGGGCAGCAGGCAGCAGCGAGCCGGTGCTGGCGGCCAGGGCGTTGAAGTCCGGCTGGGCCTGGTCGCCACCGATCAGTTGCCACAGGGCCTCGACATCGGCCTGGCTACTGGTTTCGTCCAGCGACAGCCCCACGTGGGCGGCATCGATCTGGCGCAGGTTGATGCCCTGGGCGCGCGCCTTGTCATGCAGGCTGGCAGTGGCACTGCCGGTGGCCAGGGTCAGGGTGTCGAAGGCGCTGGCGCCCGCTACCTGCACGCCCAGTGTCTTCAGGCCGGCGGCCAGGATTGAGGTCAGGGCATGGGTACGTTCGGCGATGCGCTTGAGGCCGGCCGGGCCGTGGTACACGGCGAACATGCTGGCGATGTTGGCCAGCAGCACCTGGGCGGTGCAGATGTTGCTGGTGGCCTTTTCGCGGCGGATGTGCTGCTCGCGGGTCTGCATGGCCAGGCGCAGGGCGGTCTTGCCGAAGCGGTCGATCGACACGCCGACCAGGCGGCCCGGCATGTCGCGCTTGAACGCGTCACGGGTGGCGAAGTAGGCGGCGTGCGGGCCACCGAAGCCCAGTGGTACGCCGAAGCGCTGGGCGCTGCCGATGGCCACGTCGGCGCCGAACTCGCCCGGCGGGGTCAGCAGGGTCAGGGCCAGCAGGTCGGCGGCAACGGCGACCAGGGCGTTGGCAGCGTGGAAGCGCTCGATTACTTCGCGGTAGTCGAACACTTCACCGTTGCTGGCCGGGTACTGCAGCAGGGCGCCGAAGAAGGCGCTGACATCGCCCAGTTCGCGCTCGTCGCCGACCACGATCTCGATGCCCAGCGGCTCGGCACGGGTGCGCAGCACGTCGAGGGTTTGCGGGTGGCAGTGCACGGAGGCGAAGAACGCGTGGCTGGCCTTGTTCTTCGACAGGCGCTTGCAGAAGGTCATGGCCTCGGCCGCAGCGGTGGCTTCGTCGAGCAGCGAGGCGTTGGCGATCGGCAGGCCGGTCAGGTCGCTGATCAGGGTCTGGAAGTTCAGCAGCGCTTCCAGGCGACCCTGGGAAATTTCTGGCTGGTATGGGGTATAGGCGGTGTACCAGGCCGGGTTTTCCAGCAGGTTGCGCAGGATCGGCGCCGGGGTGTGGGTGTTGTAGTAGCCCTGGCCGATGTAGCTCTTGAACAGCTGGTTCTTGCCGGCGATGGCCTTGAGCGCGGCGAGCGCGTCGGCTTCGCTCTGGCCGTCGTGCGAACCGAGCACGCTGGTGCCCTTGATGCTGTCGGGGATGACCGCGGCGGTCATGGCTTCCAGCGAGTCGAAGCCGAGGGCGGCCAGCATGGCCTGCTCGTCGGCGGCGCGCGGGCCGATGTGACGGGCGATGAATTCGTTGGCGGTGCCGAGGTTGATGGTCATGGCGGAGTTCCTCAGGCGTCGTCGTTGGCTTTGATCAGGCGGTCGTAGGCGTCCTGGTCGAGCAGGGCGGCCACGGCGCTGGCATCGGCGGGGATGAAGCGGAAGAACCAGCCTTCGCCCATCGGGTCTTCGTTGACCAGTTCCGGGCTGTCTTCGAGCTGCTCGTTGATCTGCACCACTTCGCCGGTCAGGGGCATGTACACACCGCTGGCGGCCTTGACCGACTCGACGGTGGAGGCTTCGCTGCCTTTCTCATACTGCTGCAACTCTGGCAGTTGCACGAAAACCACATCGCCAAGGGCGTTCTGGGCGTAGGCGGTGATGCCCACGGTAACGCTGCCATCGGCTTCGACGCGCAGCCATTCGTGATCTTCAGTGAAACGCAACTCGCTCATGGGGAATCCTCGGGAAGCAGGGCGTTAGGCGCGGTGGCTCCGCGCTCTTGGGGTTGGGATTCCCTTAGCAAAAATGCGGCCAATGTATAGAAAATCATTTAAATCAATGATTTACAAAGTTCTCATGACGTTTTCTCATTTTCTGTGGAATGAAAACGCTACACACAGTGGACGGAGGAAAAGGGTTTGGGGTTCAAAACCTTGGCGAGCCGTATCCAGGCAAGGTTGTAGTGAATTCGATACGATGTACTGAAATCAGTACAGGTGGTGAGGCCTGACTGATGTGAAGGTGGGGCAGCAATAAAATCTGTCGCGCATCGGTTGGCGGGCAAGGACCGACTTGGGCAGTTGTGTCTGCCTGCGCGTCAGATCATGAAGTGGCTATTCTCTATCGCGGTCAGCTTCGTCTTGTGCTCTGTCAGAGTTGTAGTTCGACGTGGTCGATTTAATTGTAAGGGTGTGCAGCGAATTGTTTGGCGTTATCGCAAATTTCGTACCAATTCGGTTTTTCCTTGACAAATTCGTGGAACAGGTTTGAAAGGTGCAATGCGTCGTCAAAACAGTTAGCAGCCACTGGAAAGGAATCGGCGGTTGCTGTCACTTCACCTAATGCAGTTCCGCATATCGAGCAAAAGCATCGGTTGTACTTGTAAGGTGCTTCGGGCTTGTAAGTAGTTATCGAATCCAGGCCGGACAGCATTTCGAACGATGAGCGCTGAACAAAAACAAATGTACTGGCTCCTGCTTTTCTGCAGCGGGAGCAGTGGCATGTACCCATCATTGTCGGCGGGCTGGATACCATGAACTTTACCGCTCCACAGCAGCAACTACCTTTAAGCATATATTCCGTCCTCTGGATAAATGTACACTGTACAAAATTACAGTATTCTGAGCGAACCTTACCATCAAGCGCGCGGTGACGCCACTCCCACTCGAGTGGGCGGCAAGCCTAGCGCTTCAATGGAAGTCGGTGTGCGAGGCGCGCGCTGCTTGACGACGCTATCCTTCGGTGCGGGCAGGTTTTTCATTTCGGAAAGGTCGGATTGCTTGATCCAGCGCTTCATATCGAGCGCTGAAAATCTTGCCGGCAGCACAATCAATCAGCTTGTTCCGCTGTGCACCCGGAATCTCGCCAATTTCCCCTGGCTGCGACAAGGCTCGGCGACCCAGTTACAGGGGGGCACAGAGGTAAGCGATGCGGATTCATCAACTCACTTCACGCCCTTGCATAAATCGGCAGGGGAGCGATAAAGCATTTCGAATGGTGCCCCCGACCGATCCAGCCACAGCGTGTTTTCGCTAAACCCGAGAGCAGGCACCCTTTAAAAATCGAGCGTCATACCGGCATAAATTGCGCGACCATCACCAGGCGAATGCAGGGACGCGTCCGCTCCATCCGGGTCGTACCAGACATACTCATAGTAGCGATTGGTGAGGTTCTTCAGTTGCAGGTCCACGCTCATCAAGTCGCTGAGCCTGCAGGTCGCGCCTAGGTTCATCAATACGTAGCCGCCATAAGTTCCCTGAGTGTTCTCCCGCTCAAGGTAGTAGTTGGTCTGCCCGTTAGCCCAGGCTGTAAGTTGCAGTGCCGGGGTGGCCTGGTAGCTGATACCGGTGTTCCACAGGTGGTGCGGCACGTGGTCGATTTCCTTGCCTTTGCTGTCCGGGAGCGCGCTGCTGGGTTCAAGAATTTTCGAGTACTGCCAGGAGTAGGACATCCAGACCTCGGTGCGTTCGTCAGGGTGCAGGTTGACCTGCAGGTCGTAGCCCCAGCGGCGTGTCTCACCGACGTTATCGGATTCGCCGCTCGGGTCGTTCAGGCGACGGCTGACCTCGCCGGTGGCGTCCTGGCGCCAGTAGGCCACGCGGCCATCGATCCAACTGGCATGGGTAAATTTCACACCGGTTTCCCAGCCTTCGTTGATCGAAGGGTCGAGGTCTTCGTTGCGCGGCGGCACCTTGTAGGCTGCAGCGCCGGTACCGACCTGGAAGGTGCGGCCCCAGTTCGCATAGATACTGGCGAACTGCCACGGTGAGTAGACAATGCTGAGTTTGGGCTGCTTGATCAACCCATAGTCGTTTATGTCGTAGTCCTGCCCGGTCATCTTGTTGGTGAAATCACCACTGATCTTGTCGATGCGATACGCAGGGACAATCTTCAGCGTTTCGACCGGTTCGATTTCAGCCAGGACATAGGCACCGACGGTGTTGAGGTCGAAGTCCTGATCGCGAGTCTGCACCTGGCGCACACGTTCTACCGTGCGGTAGCGCTGGCTACGGTTCTGCTGCTTCTGCACGTCGCTGCCGCTTTCCAGGGCGAAAGTGTGCAGCCAGTCGATCTGAGGCCGCCAGGTCAGGGAGGTGATGGCGCCGTACTGGTCCTCGTAGCTATCGCGCTCCTGCTGTGAGCTGGTGTGCCAGTACTGGGTCCAGCGGAGGTCGTCGAAGGTGTTGACGTAGGTCTTGGCTGACCAGGACAAGGTGTCGGCCAGTTCGGTGTCGAAGTGCACGCTGACCTGGTTCATTCGCCGTGTGCCTTTGTCCGTGGCGTTGTAGGCGTTGCTCATGCGTGGGTGATGGCGGGCATCGTCTTCGGTCAGGTAGCCGGCTTCCTGGGCTTCGGACTCATAGTGGCGGGCAATCAGGCCGAGGCGGTAGTTGCCATCGTCGGGGGTGTAGAACCACTTGCCGCCGAAGCTGTAGCGTTCGGTATCGGCATGGTCGCGATAGCCGTCGAGCTGCTGGCGGCCGAAGAAATAGTTCTGCGTCCAGTTGCTGGTCTCGATGCCCTTGGCCAGTTGCACCTCAAGGGTGTTGAAACTGCCGTAACGCACGCGTGCCTTGTTGTAGTTGCCGCCGGTGCGGGTATTGATGTTGACGTTACCGGCGATGTTGTTCAGGCCGTAGCGCGGGTCGCTGGTGCCGCGCGCCACCTCGATGCTGTCGATGTCCATCGGGAACACCGAGTCGATGAAGGGCATGTTGCCGTCGTTGCTGTTGCTGGGAATGCCGTCGATCAACAGCTTCACTGCATTGACTTCACCTTCGCCGTTGAAGCCGCGGAACGACAACTTGCCAGAGGTGGTGCCCTGGTTGAACTCTGTAAGCATTACACCGGGCGCGCGGTTGAACAGTTCCCAGCTGTAGGTGACTGGCATTTTCTCAAGGATATCGCCACCGAGAATGTCCACCGAGCTGAGGACGGTACTGGTGGTCAGTGGACCGGTGCTGGTACCGCTGACGGTGACGGCGCCGAGGGTCAAGGTGGAGTTTTCGCTAGGCAGCGTCTCGGCTACCGCCTGGGACAGAGGGTTCAGGGTGGAAACGCAGGTGATGGCAAAAACGGGTAATACAGTGCGTGCGGTGCTACGGAACGCAGGCATGGACAGAGCTTCCTGGCAAGAAAAAGTCGGGCACGGTCATCACGCGCATCGTGCGTGGGACCGAGGAGTAGTCGACAGATCAGGCCAAGGGAGAGGCGCGTGGACTCAGTTTGGGCCACTGCTCACGAGGTAGCCGCAAGGTAGGGGCATGGCCGAGCAGCAGCTCAGCGGGCCAGAAACGCGGGAACAGATGCTTGAAATAGTCACCGGCTAGCAGTGCCTGACCGGCGTGACCACAGCAGCAATCACCGGCTTGCAGCTTGCTATCGGCATGCTCAGCCAGTTCGGGCTGATTGAGTTTGAGTTGAGCCAGTAGTGATTTTGGCAGGTTCTGCGTGCCATGCAGGCTGCAGAAGCTGCCGAGAATCAGCGACTGGTCTACAGCCGGGGCGCGCAAGGAACGGTCGAGCGGCATCGCCAGCAGGTTGAACACCACTGCGAAACAGGCGAGCAGCCAGAGGTGAGTGCGAAGGTCTGGCAGCATGGACCGCCCCATGGAGTAAGTTGCGCATTAAGCCGCATCGGTGGCGCTCTGTAAAAGTTCCAGGCAGCGCCCTTTTGTCGCAGACGGGGCCGGGCAGTTCTGCTTGCTGGCCGCTCGCAGTGCTTCAACCAGGGGGGATGCTAGAGTCGCCGGTCATGGATCGTACCTGGAACTTGTAGCTATAACGGCCGCTTAGTCCTGGCCCTCATTACCCTTCGCAAAAACAGCCGCGCTCCAATAGCGGCTGCCGTTTTGGTGTTGGCGAGTCCAGCCCTTTGCCATCAGTTCCTTGGCAATCATCCGGTTCATGAACCCGTGACCCAGCAGCAGTACCGGCCCCTCGCTGGCAAGTGATAACAGCCGTTGTGCTGCCATGCTGGCGCGAAGCCTGGCACCGCTGACTGTTTCGACATTGCGCGAGTAACCACACAACCACAGGAGGCGAAGGATGAATGCCCAGGTAAACGGTGAAAGTCGAGGCAACTTCCATTGGCCATACGGCAGGTGCGCTTCACAAAAAAGCGCATCGACGTGGCTGGGCTCAAGACCGAGCGCCTGCAGCGAGCTCAATGCACGTGGCGCTGTGCTCGAGACAATCACCCTCGCCGTTGTGGCGAGCTGCAGGCTGGCGGCCGGGACGGGCTGGTCGGTAATTTCGGCGCGGTTGTAGCCTTCGATCCAGTCCTTCATATCCAGCGCTGACACTTTGTTGCTTGTAACCAGTGCTGGCTGGCCGTGGCGCATCAAGATTATTTCCGCGGTCATGGTGTAACTACTTCCTTGTCCTGATGGGCGCGCCCTGTTGTTCAAACCAGCCGTGATCACGATACCACGCCACGGTATCGGCGATTGTCAGCTCCAGCGCCCGAAAGCTCAGGCCAAGCGCGTGTTCGCTTTTGCTGTGGTTGAAACGCGTACGATCCTTTTCCCGTACCAGCAGGCGCAGTGTTGCCAGGCTTAGCAGGATGGGCTTGCCGGTGAGCCGCGCATACATTTCCTGCACTGCGGCCAGGCAGAACAACAACGGCAGCGGTAAATGCCGTGCTGGCGTTCGTACGCCTGCCAGACGGCCCACCATTGGTACCAGTTCAGCCATGGTCATATGCCGGCCCGCAGCCAGGTAGCGTTCACCGCTTCGCCCTTGTGTAGCAGCGGCAATGTGCGCCAAAGCCACATCGCGGGCATCGACCACCGAGAAACTGCCCGGGATCAAGCCAGGCAGTTTGCCGTGCACGACATCGTTGACCAGTTGCCCGGACGACGTAGGGCCGATGTCGCCAGGGCCCCACATCCAGCCTGGGAGCACCATGCAGGCGTGCATGTCGGAGTGGGCTTCGAGAAACGTAGCCACGACGCGGTCGGCGAGGATCTTGCTGCGGTAGTAGTCATCTGCATCTGCTTCGGCCCGCAGGCATGTCTCATCGATGGACGTGCCGGGTGCCCCGTCGAGCACTGCAATGGACGAGGTGTGGATGAACCGCCGGATGTCGGCCTGGTAGGCCTGTTCCAACAGGCGGCGGGTACCGGTCACATTGATCTGCTCGAGTGCTTGCCAATGGCTGCCGCCTTTGTAGTTGTCACGAAAGAACGCCGCAGTATGGAACACCGTGTCGCAGCCGCGCAGCGATGCCGCGAAGGCGTCGACATCGGCCATGTCGCCTTCGACCAGCTCCACTTCGGGCATATCACCGAACTGCTGTTCCCCCTTTGCTCTTGACCGCACCAGCCCTTTGACCTTGTAGCCACGAGCGACCAGTTCGCGGACCAGGTTGTTGCCCAGCAAGCCGGTTGCTCCGGTGACGAATACATTGCGCATGGCTCAACCCTCGTGCTGTTCGGCAGATGGCCGCAACATGGCGCTGTCGAAAAATACCGCTTCGCGAATGGCCAGGCCGTTCCTGAAGGTGAAGTGGGCCGCATAGTGCACGCACACCCGACGCCCATGGGCCGGAACGATCACACCTGCTGGCAGCAGCAGCGGGGCAGCGAAGGTGCCGGTCAGGATGGCGGTCATTGCCAGCCGATCGTCCGAGACCATGAATGGGGTCATGGTCACCAGGGCATCAGGGAATGCGCTGAACAGCGCCATCTCGCGTGCGCGCATGGCTTCGCGCCCGGTTTGGGTCGTCATGCCATCCAGGTACACGAAGTCTTCGTCGACCAATGCCAGCAGCCCTTGCACATCACGCTGGTTAAAGGCGTTGGCGGCTCGCTGGGCATAATCCTTGGGGCTAGTCATCATGCAATCCATTCCATTCGTTCAGAGGGGCCCAAGGTATACGCCGGCGGTTGCTGTCGAAAAACAGCGCCTACCGCATAATGGCTTTGCGTATTTGCAAACCAGGGAGAGGCCAGCGCATATGGCATTGCAGGAAAACTGGGATGATCTTCGGCTGCTATTGGCCGTATGGCGACGGGGCAGCTTTCTTCGCGCTGGCGAGTTGCTGGGTATTGCACCCTCGACCGTTTCGCGTCGCCTGACCCAGCTTGAGGCCGCGTTGGGTGAGCCACTGGTCGAGCGAGGCGTAGAGGGATGCAGGCTGACTTCGCGCGGCCAATCGCTGGTCGAAGTGGCCCTGGCCGCAGAAGCTGGCCTGCGGCGCCAGACGCGTGCAGGCGATGCCGAGCTGCCTTGCGAGCTCTCGGGCACTGTTCAGGTGAGCGCAGGGGAAGGCTTCTCGACTTGCGTACTGGAGGCAGCCGATCGCTTCACCGGCCTACACCCGGGTTGCTCGGTGGAGTTGACCGTGACCGCCGACTTCCACAAGATCGTCCGGGGGGTGGCGGACATTGCCGTGCGCACGGCCCACCTGGGGGAACCCTCACTGATTTATCGGCCGATAGGCCGGCTTGGCTATGGTGTGTTCGCCGCTGCTGGTTACTTGCAGCGGTTTCCGGGGGTTACCCCTGCGACGGCGGCCAATATCGGCCTGCTTCCGCCGCTGGATGTGTTGCCGCAAGTCCGTGCGGCAAAGGCGGGGGGGCTGGAACGTGCGCCTATCCGCGTGAACTCGTTCAGCGCACAGTTCGAATCGGTGAGACGAGGCATGGGGGTGGCGGTACTTCCCCGGATTCTGGCCAAGGATTTGATCGAGTTGTTCGTCGACCTTCCCCTTCCAGATATGGACGTCTACATGGTGACCCGGCCACAGGCGTTGAAGCAGCCTCACATAAAGTGCTTTTTCTCGATTCTGGAGAAAATGCTGCACCAGGCCCTGTCTACGGATCCTGGGCAGCACCTGGCGGAGCAACATACCGGCTGAGTGTTCAGCGTCTGGCTCAAAAGAACGGCAAGGCCAGATACAGCTTGATGACGATGACATTGATGATGTCGATGAAGAACGCCCCCACCATCGGCACCACCAGGAAGGCGATGTGCGAGGCACCGTAGCGCTGGGTCACCGCTTGCATGTTGGCGATTGCCGTCGGCGTTGCGCCCAGGCCGAAACCACAGTGCCCGGCGGCCAGTACTGCTGCATCATAGTTGCGGCCCATGACCCGGAACGTGACAAAGATCGCAAACAGTGCCATGACCAGTGTCTGTGCGGCGAGTAATACAAAGAACGGTAATGCCAACGCCGCCAGGTCCCACAACTTGAGCGACATCAAGGCAATGGCCAGGAATAACGACAAACTCACATTGCCCAATACCGAGACCTCCCGCTCGAAGACATGATAAACGCCGAATGCCGAAAGGCCGTTTCGCAACACCACACCCACGAACAGCACGCAAACGAATGTTGGCAGTTCAAACGCAGTGCCTTTCAACAAACCGTCTAGTAACGAACCCGCGAGCAAACTGACAGCGATCAGCGCCAGTGTTTCGATAAATGAAAACGATGTAATCAGGCGCTCTCTGTCCGGTTGTTCGAAACCCTTGGGCAGTTGCGGTGCAGTTTCTTCGATGCCCGGTGTTCTTACCCGTTTGATCAGTAGCCGGGCGACCGGGCCGCCAATCAGGCCGCCCAGCACAAGGCCGAAGGTAGCGGATGCCATTGCCAGTTCGGCGGCCGAGGCCAGGCCAAACTTCTCGGAGAAAGTCGCCCCCCACGCAGCGCCTGTGCCGTGGCCACCCGACAAGGTGATAGAGCCGGCCAGCAGGCCCATCAGCGGGTCGAGCCCCAGTGCCGTTGCCAGGCCGATGCCCATGGCGTTCTGAACCAGCAGCAAGCCGGTTACCACCAGCAGGAACACGGTAACCACGCGGCCACCTTTTTTCAGGCTGGCGAAGTCTGCACTCAAACCAATGGTGGCGAAAAATGCCAGCATCAGAGGGGCTTGCAGTGAGGTATCGAATTGCACGTGGACATCGAAACTGCGCAAGGCCAAGAGTGCCAAGGCCACTAACAGGCCGCCTGCGACAGGTTCCGGTATGTTGTAAGTGCGCAAGAAGCCAATGCGTGCGACAAGGCCGCGCCCTAATAACAGTACTAAAGAGGCGGCTACAAGCGTCCCGTAAAAATCGAGTTCAAACATCAGGTGCTCTCGTTATATCCAGTAGCGAACCACTTCCCGCTCTGGGGCGGATAAGCGGGGTGACAGGTAGGATTACACTGTCACCATTCTACGAGGCATGCGTGGGAGAGTATCTTTCATCGGCGTAGGAAAAGCCTGAACAACCAACTGGATTATTCCAACAAACTATCAGGCTTTAACCTACGACCTGTCAGTTACTTAATTTGGGGCCGCTTTGCGCCCATCGCCGGCAGCCCCGTTAGCGCTATCTGACAGGCACTAGGCTTTGCCCGGTATTCCATATTTGCGCAGGCGCTGGGCAATGGCGGTATGCGAGGTCTGCAAGCGCCCGGCCAGTTGCCGGGTTGAGGGGTAACTGGCATACAGGCGTTGTAACAGCTCGCGCTCGAAATCGCCCACGGCCTGTTCCAGGCTGGCCACTTCGCCGTCCTGGCCACGGGCCACCGAGGTGCCGGCGATGTCCAGGTCACCGATATCCACCAGGTTGCTTTCGCAGATGGCTGCGGCGCGGAATATCACGTTTTGCAGCTGGCGCACATTGCCCGGCCAAGGGTTGGCCAGCAGTGCCGAATGGGTGGCCGGGGTCAGCCGGCAGGCGGGGCGCTGGATCTGCGTACAGGCCTGCTGCATGAAGAAATGCGCCAGCATCAGGATGTCCTGGCCACGGTCACGCAGCGGCGGCACCTGCAGGTTGAGCACGTTCAGGCGGTAGAACAGGTCTTCGCGGAAGCTGCCTTCGGCGACCATGCGCTCCAGGTCGCGGTGGGTGGCGCTGATGATGCGTACATCCACCTTCACTTCGCGGTCGCCACCCACCCGGCGGAAGCTGCCATCGCTGAGAAAGCGCAGCAGCTTGGCCTGCAGGTACGGCGACATTTCGCCGATTTCATCGAGGAATACCGTGCCCTGGTTGGCCAGCTCCATCAGCCCGGGTTTGCCGCCCCGTTGCGCGCCGGTGAAGGCGCCGGGGGCGTAGCCGAACAGTTCGCTCTCGGCCAGGCTTTCGGGCAGCGCGGCGCAGTTCAGGGCCAGAAATGGCGCCGCGTGGCGGCTGCTGATGGCGTGGCAGGCGCGGGCTACCAGTTCTTTGCCGGTGCCGGTTTCGCCATGCACCAGCAGCGGCGCATCGAGCGCCGCCACGCGCAAGGCGCGGGCCTTGAGGGTGCGGATGGCCGGTGACTCGCCGAGCAAGGCATCCAAGCCTTCGGCATGGTCGTGGTGCATGGCCGACAGGCGCTCGCCCATGCGCGTGGGTGGGTACAGCGTCAGCAGGCCACCGGCGTTGGTGATCGGCATGGCGTCCAGCAGCAGGCTCTGGCCGTTGAGCTGCATCTCGCGCATGGGCAGGTGGAAGTTGTTGTCCAGCAGGGCCTGCAGCAGTGCCGGGTCGCCGAACAGTTCACCCACCGAGCGCCCGGCCGATTCGCGGCCGCACAACTCGATCAGCGCGGGGTTGGCCAGCAACACCTTGCCGGCACTGTCCACGGCCAGCACCGGGTCGGTCATTGCCGCCAGCAGGGCATCGAGCTGCAGGTGCCGGCGTTGGCCAGGGAGGATGTCGACCACGTCCACCGATTGCACGCCATGCACCTCGAACAGCGCATCGTGCAGTTCTTCGAGCACGGCGGGGCTGAGGGTAGGGGCGTCGATGTAGACGTTCGGCGGGACCATCTCCACGGCGTCCAGGTTGAGGTTGCGGGCACCGAGCAGGGCGAGGACTTCCTGGGTGATGCCGACGCGGTCGATGAAGCTGACGTGGATGCGCATGGGGAGGGTGAAGTGGTTGCCGGGGAAGGCGGTAGTATGCCTCAACATTGTCGGGGCCGCTTTGCGGCCCCGGTTCCTGAATTACTCCAGATGCTCAGGCTTGATCGGGTCGCCCGACTTCACATCCAGCTTTTCGCGAATGTCCGCGAACATATGGTCATAAAGCTTGTGCGGCGAACTCAGGTTCTCGAATTTCTTCGGTGGCGTCAGGTACGACTGCGCCTTGCGGGTCAGCAGCATGAGGAAGCTGGGCAACACCTGATCCTTGGCCAGGAAGAACTTTTCTTCGACTGGCTTGCCTTCGATGCTGCCATGCATCTTGAACTGGATACCTCTGCCTTCCTTGGGATCCGACGCGGCTTCGTATTCGATGTTCAGGTCATAGCTGTGGTCGTTCTTGTTCAGCGCGGTGCGCTCGATGTGTACATGACCGGGCTGGTACTGGGCCATGGCAAGCTCCTTTGGAAGGTCGAAAATGGCGGGCGCCTGGCGCCCGCCCACTGCATTCAACGGTAGCTGATCCCCGGCTTCGCGGTGGAAACGCGTGTGCCGGCGGTGCCTTTGACGATGTCTTCGATGTTCTCCAGCGAACTGATGACAGCCACTTTGCCGGTATTGCGGGCAAAGTCGCAGGCGGCCTGCACCTTCGGCCCCATGGAGCCGGCGGCGAAGCCGAGGCGTTCGAGTTCGTCGGGGTGTGCCTGGGCGATGGCTTTCTGCGTGGGTTTGCCCCAGTCAATGTAGGCCGCATCGACGTCGGTGGCGATTATCAGAAGGTCGGCGTCCAGTTGCTCCGCCAGCAGGGCCGAGCACAGGTCCTTGTCGATCACCGCCTCGATGCCCTTGAGCTTGCGGTTCTCATCATACATGGTGGGGATACCGCCGCCGCCGGCGCAGATCACGATGCTGCTCTTTTCCAGCAGCCACTTGATCGGGCGGATCTCGAAGATGCGCTTGGGTTTCGGGCTGGCCACCACGCGGCGGTACTTGTCGCCGTCGGGCTTGACCACCCAACCCTTTTCCTTGGCCAGGCGCTCGGCTTCTTCCTTGCCGTAGACCGGGCCGATGAACTTGGTCGGGTCCTTGAAGGCGGGGTCGTTGGCGTCCACTTCGACCTGGGTCAGCAGGGTGGCGAACGGCACTTCAAAGGCCAGCAGGTTGCCCAGTTCCTGTTCGATCATGTAGCCGATCATGCCCTCGGTCTCGGCACCCAGCACGTCCAGCGGGTAGGCCTCGTCGGGCTTGTAGGACAGGCCCTGCAGCGATAGCAGGCCAACCTGCGGGCCATTGCCGTGGGCGATGACCAGCTCGTTGCCTGGGTGGATCTTGGCGATCTGTTCGGTGGCGGTGCGGATATTGGCGCGCTGGTTGTCAGCGGTCATGGGCTCGCCGCGACGCAGCAGGGCGTTGCCGCCCAATGCAACAACGATACGCATGGGGAATGTCCTTTAACGAAAAGAAGGGAGCGCTGCGCTCGACCGGTATCGCCGCCCCTTGTGGGAGCGGGTTTACCCGCGAAAGCGTCAGCCCATGCAACGCGGCTGGTGCTACTGACGCATTCGCGGGTAAACCCGCTCCCACAGGGATCCGGGTTGCCCGGCTTGCCGAGTCAGCCTTTACAGGTCAGCCAGGGTCGACACCAGGATCGCCTTGATCGTGTGCATGCGGTTTTCCGCCTGCTCGAAGGCGATGCAGGCCGGCGACTCGAACACGTCGTCGGTCACTTCGATACCGTTGGCCAGGTCCGGGTACTGTTCGGCGATCTGCTTGCCTACCTTGGTTTCGGAGTTGTGGAACGCCGGCAGGCAGTGCATGAACTTGGTCCGTGGGTTACCGGTGGACTTCATCAGCTGCGCATTCACCTGATACGGCTTGAGCAGCTTGATGCGCTCACCCCAGGCTTCGATCGGCTCACCCATCGATACCCACACGTCGGTGTGCACGAAGTCCACGCCCTTGACCGCGGCAAGCGGGTCTTCGGTGAGGGTGATGCGCGCGCCGCTTTCTTCCGCGTATTTCTTGCAGCGTTCGACCAGGTCGTCATGCGGCCACAGTGCCTTGGGCGCGGCGATGCGCACATCCATGCCGAGCTTGGCGCCGATCAGCAGCAGCGAGTTGCCCATGTTGTTGCGGGCGTCGCCCAGGTAGGCGTAGCTGATGTCGTGCAGCGGCTTGTCGCTGTGTTCACGCATGGTCAGCACGTCGGCGATCATCTGGGTGGGGTGGTATTCGTCGGTCAGGCCGTTGAACACCGGTACGCCGGCGAACTTGGCCAGCTCTTCGACGATTTCCTGCTTGAAGCCACGGTACTCGATGGCGTCGTACATGCGCCCGAGCACGCGGGCGGTGTCCTTCATGCTTTCCTTGTGGCCGATCTGCGAGGAGGTCGGGTCGATGTAGGTGACATTGGCGCCCTGGTCATAGGCGGCCACTTCGAAGGCGCAGCGGGTACGGGTAGAGGTTTTTTCGAAGATCAGCGCGATGTTGTTGCCCTTCAGGTGCTGCTGCTCGGTACCGGTGTACTTGGCGCGCTTGAGGTCGCGGGACAGGTCCAGCAGGTAGCGCAGCTCGCGGGTGCTGTGGTGTTCCAGGCTGAGCAGGTTGCGGTTGTGAATATTGAACGCCATGACTTTTCTCCTTGAGTTTGGTGAACACACCGGCCGCCGCTTTGTGAGGGCGGCCGGGGGTAATGGGCGTTAGTAGTCGATCGGGTCGCGCACGATCGGGCAGGTCATGCAGTGGCCGCCGCCCCGGCCCCGGCCCAGTTCGCCGGCGCTGATGGTGATGACCTCGATACCGGCCTTGCGCAGCAGGGTGTTGGTGTAGGTGTTGCGGTCGTAGCCAATGACCACGCCCGGCTCGATGGCCACCACGTTGTTGCCGTCATCCCACTGTTCGCGCTCGGCGGCGAAGCTGTTGCCGCCGGTCTCGACCACGCGCAGCTTGACCCCCAGTTGCTCGCCTACCACTTCGATGAACGACTTGTTGATGCGGCGCACGTCCATGCCGTAAGGCTTGCTTTCGTCCGGACGGATGATGAACGGCACGATCTCTTTGACCACTTCCGGGAAGACCGTGACCAGGTCGCGGTCGCAGAAGCTGAACACGGTATCCAGATGCATGGCGGCGCGCGATTTCGGCAGGCCGGCGACGATCACTTCCTTGACGGCGCCCTTGGCGAACAGGTTCTGCGCAAGTTGGCCGATAGCCTGACGCGAGGTGCGTTCGCCCATGCCGATCAGCACGATGCCCTTGCCGATCGGCATGACATCGCCGCCCTCGAGGGTGGACTGGCCATGTTCCTTGTCCGGGTCGCCATACCACACCTGGAAGTCGGCGTTGGTGAACTGTGGGTGGAACTTGTAGATGGCGGTGGTCAGCAGGGTTTCCTGGCGTCGCGCCGGCCAGTACATCGGGTTGAGCGTGACGCCGCCGTAGATCCAGCAGGTGGTGTCGCGGGTGAACTGGGTGTTGGGCAGCGGTGGCAGGATGAAGCTGGAGTGGCCCAGGTAGTCGTTGTACATCTTGACCACCTCGGCGCCTTCGCTCTGTGGCAGGTCCTGCCCGGCGACGCCGCCGATCAGGAACTCTGCCAGGTGGCGCGGCTCAAGGCCTTCGAGCCAGCTGCGTACTTCGTTGGTCAGGCCGACACCGACGGTGTCGGAGGTGATCTTGCGATCGAGGATCCACTTCAGTGCCTCGGGTTGCTGGACGATGTCGGTCAGCAGGTTGTGCATCTCCAGCACATCCACGCCGCGCTCGCGCATCTTGGTGACAAAGTCGAAATGGTCACGCTTGGCCTGGTCGACCCAGATCACATCGTCGAACAGCAGCTCGTCACAGTTGCTTGGCGTCAGGCGCTTGTGCGCCAGGCCCGGCGAGCAAACCATCACTTTGCGCAGTTTGCCGGCTTCGGAGTGGACACCGTACTTCTGTTTTTCAGCGGACATGGTTTCATTCCTCCAGTTGAACGAAGACGTGGGTCAAAGGGTCAGGAAGCCGTCGTACAGGCCAAAGGCTGCCACCAGGGCGCCGATGACCACGGCTGCGAAGATCAGTTTTTCCACGTTGGTGAAGACAGGTTGGCCAACCTCACGCTTGGCCTTGGCGAACAGGATCGCGCCAGGTGCGTAGAGCAGGGCCGAGAGCAGCAGGTATTTCACGCCGCCGGCGTACAGCAGCCAGATGGCGTACAACAGGGCGATGCCACCGATCACCAGGTCCTTCTGGCGTTCGGCCAGGGCCTGTTCGTAGGTTTCGCTACGCACTGCCAGCAGCACGGCATAGGCTGCCGACCACAGGTAGGGCACCAGGATCATCGATGTGGCCAGGTAGATCAGCGACAGGTAGGTGCTGTTGGAGAACAGCGTGATCACCAGGAAGATCTGCACCATGGCGTTGGTCAGCCACAGGGCGTTGGCCGGTACCTGGTTGGCGTTCTCGCGGCGCAGGAACTCCGGCATGGTGTGGTCCTTGGCGGCGGCGAACATGATCTCGGCGCACAGCAGCACCCACGACAGCAGTGCCCCGAGCAGCGAGATGATCAGGCCGACGCTGATCAGCACCGCGCCCCAGTGGCCGACCACATGCTCCAGCACGGCTGCCATCGACGGGTTCTGCAGCTTGGCCAGTTCCGGTTGGGTCATGATCCCCAGCGACAGCACGTTGACCAGCACCAGGAACAGCAGCACGGTGACGAAGCCGATGACCGTGGCCTTGCCCACGTCAGAGCGTTTTTCCGCCCGCGACGAGAAGATGCTCGCACCCTCGATGCCGATGAACACCCACACGGTGACCAGCATCATGTTGCGCACCTGGTTCATCACGCTGCCAAGCTCTGGCGTGCCAACCCCCCAGATGTCGGCGGTGAAGATGTCGAGCTTGAAGGCGAACAGGCAGATCAGGGCGAACAGCAGCAGCGGCACCACTTTGGCCACGGTGGTGACCAGGTTGATGAATGCCGCTTCCTTGATGCCGCGCAGCACCAGGAAGTGCACGGCCCACAGCAGCACCGACGCGCCAATGATGGCGGCCGGGGTGTTGCCTTCGCCGAAGATCGGGAAGAAGTAGCCCAGGGTGCTGAAGAGCAGCACGAAGTAGCCGACGTTGCCCAGCCAGGCACTGATCCAGTAGCCCCAGGCCGAGGAGAAGCCCATGTAGTCGCCGAAACCGGCCTTGGCGTAGGCATACACCCCGCCATCCAGGTCAGGCTTGCGGTTGGCCAGGGTCTGGAACACGAACGCCAGGGTCAGCATGCCGACCGCGGTGATGGCCCAGCCGATCAGTACAGCGCCAACCCCAGCGCTGGCAGCCATGTTTTGCGGCAGCGAGAAGATCCCGCCACCAATCATCGAGCCGACGACAAGTGCAACTAGCGCGCCGAGTTTTAGTTTTCCGGATGAATCAGACATTTAACAACTCCTGCCAGGAGAAAGTTGACGACAGAGTAAATCCGACGCCGCGGCCATTCGCTGACTTGGGTCAGTTCATGGCGACGTGAAGTAGGAAAATTCCTTCACGAAGCTCCTGGAGAGTGCCGACAACTTCTGCTGCAGGCCTTGCACGCTGGCACCTCCATGTCCTTCTAGAGCAAACGCTCTGTTCAGCCTGCGATGCTTGAAGCTAGCCGCTTTTGCCGCTTTCGCAAATTTTTCACAAGAATTTCGAGTTTTATCAGGTTCTTTTCTAGTTGCTCGGGAGCTGCTAGTTTTTTGTCAAAGGGTGGCATAGACAAAGCAGTTATTAGTGCTATAGCTTCATCGATCAGGATCCTTATAAGTAACATCGTGTATATGGCCCGCATGGCTGTTTCAAACCCATGACAGCGCGCAAAAAAAAGGAAGGCTCATGAGCGAACCGGGACAGAAGCTGCGCCTGGGGGCGCTGATCGCGTTGGTGGTCGGCTCGATGATTGGTGGCGGGATCTTCTCGCTGCCGCAGAACATGGCGGCGCGTGCCGATGTGGGGGCGGTGCTGATCGGCTGGAGTATCACCGCGGTCGGCATGCTGGCCCTGGCCTTCGTGTTCCAGACCCTGGCCAACCGCAAGCCGGAGCTGGATTCGGGGGTGTATGCCTACGCCAAGGCCGGCTTTGGCGAGTACATGGGGTTTTCTTCGGCCTGGGGCTACTGGATCAGTGCCTGGCTGGGCAACGTCGGCTACTTCGTGCTGTTGTTCAGTACCTTGGGCTTCTACTTCCCGGTGTTCGGCGAAGGCAACACGCCAATCGCCATCGGCTGCGCCTCGCTGCTGTTGTGGGCGGTGCATTTCCTGGTGCTGCGCGGCATCAAGGAAGCGGCATTCATCAACCAGGTGACCACCGTGGCCAAGGTGGTGCCGTTACTGATTTTCGTGGTGATAGCGGCATTCGCCTTCCGCGCCGATATCTTCACCCGTGACATCTGGGGCCTGAGCAACCCGCAGTTCGGCAGCGTGCTGGAGCAGGTGCGCAACATGATGCTGGTGACCGTGTTCGTGTTCATCGGCATCGAGGGCGCCAGCGTGTATTCCGGGCGCGCCCAGCGCCGTTCGGATGTGGGCAAGGCCACAGTGATCGGTTTCCTGGGGGTGTTGGCGCTGCTGGTACTGGTCAACGTGCTGTCGCTGGGGGTGATGACCCAGCCGGAGCTGGCCGGGCTGCAGAACCCGTCGCTGGCCTCGGTGCTGGAGCATATCGTCGGGCCCTGGGGTGCCTTGCTGATCAGTATCGGCCTGGCGGTTTCGCTGCTCGGCGCGCTGCTGTCGTGGGCGCTGCTGTGCGCCGAGATCCTCTTCGCCACGGCGCGGGACAAGACCATGCCGCGCTTCCTGGCCAAGGAAAACGCCAACCATGTGCCGGCCAACGCCCTGTGGCTGACCAACTGCATGATCCAGGGTTTTCTGCTGATCACGCTGTTTTCCGCCGGTACCTATACCAGCCTGATCTACCTGGCCTCGTCGATGATCCTGGTGCCCTACCTGTGGTCGGCGGCCTATGCCGTGCTGTTGGCGTTACGTGCAGAAACCTACACCGGGCAGCCGGCCCTGCGCCGCAAGGACCTGCTGGTGGCGCTGGTTGCCCTGGCGTATGCCGTGTGGCTGTTGTACGCCGGCGGGCTCAAGTACCTGCTGCTGTCGGCGCTGCTGTACGCGCCGGGCGTGATCCTGTTCGCCAGGGCCAAGCATGAGCAGGGAAAAACCTTGTTCACCACCTGGGAAAAGCTGATTTTCGCCGCCGTGCTGGCAGGCGCCGCGCTGGCGGCCTATGCCCTGTATTCAGGGCTGCTGAGCTTGTGACGGGGCAGGGCAGGCGGCGTGCTCCGGGCGTGACCAGATCCACAGGTTGCCCAGGGTCATGCCGGCGATGGCCAGGAACACCGGCCAGCGGTGTTCCAGGAACGTCAGCATCAGGCCCGCGCACAACAGCATGCTGAAGGTTGCGCTGACCTTGGCCCGGCGCTGGATCACCTTGCCATTGCGCCAGTTGTGCAGGATCGGCCCGAACAGCCGATGGTTCTCCAGCCAGGCAGACAGGCGTGGCGAACTGCGCGTGGCCGCCCAGGCGGCCAGCAGGATGAATTCGGTGGTCGGCAGGCCGGGAATGACGATCGCGACCAGGCCCACGCCCAGGCTCACGTAAGCCAGGATCGCATACAGCAGGCGGGCGAGTTTCGAGCGGGCGGGTCGGGTCATGGTCTCACTGCATAAAGCGGTTCGGCCACCGGTAGGGTGGCCGGGTACGGTGTGTCAAACCAGCGCGGCATCTGCAGCATAGGCGTGCTTGAGCAGCTCGGTGAAGCGCTCGAAGGCAGCGACTGCGCCGCGTTCGGCAGCGGCTTCCTCTTCGGCCGACAGCGCCAGTTCATCAAGAATGCGGGTGAACTGCTTCCAGCCTTCGGCACGGCCACCGGCCGGTTCGCCCAGGTGGCGGGCACCGAAGCTGTCGGACAGTTCCAGGGCCACGGCACGCTTGATCAGAAACGCAGCGCCCAGTTTGGAGCCTTCGGAGACGAAGATCCAGCCCATTGCCTCGCCCAGGCTCGGGTTGCGCAGGGCACCCGGCACGGCTGGCGGTACTTCGGTGTCGAGGTCGGCGAGGTCCAGGCGTGCCTGTTCGGCGCGGCAGCGCTCGGCCAGGTCGGGGACGATGGCGATCAGTTGCGGGTCGTTGTACAGGGCCTGCAACTCGGCCTGGAACAGGTACTGGGCAACCACGAAGCGGGCGAAGCTTTCACGGCTGTCGAAGGGCGCGTGGGATTTGACCAGGGCATCCAGTTCGGCGTGCGGGGCGTGGGTGATCTGGTTCAGGCGCTGAGAGCGCAGGGCTGGGCGGTCGGTCATGGGGCAGTCCTTGAAAAAAGGGGCGTCTGGAAACAAGACGAAACAGCGGGGGCGGGACAGTAAAAAAAGCCGGTATTTGTGCTGGTAGTGACGGCCTCTTCGCGGGTGAACCCGCTCCCACAGGTATTGCGCAGACCTCGGGCCTGTGATGTCCCTGTGGGAGCGGGTTTACCCGCGAAGAGGCCGGCACTGACGAAACAAACCTGTCAGCGATAATCCTGGTCAGATATCCCAAACCACATTGATGCCGAAGTTGCGCCCCGGCATGGTCAGGCGGTCGATGTTGGCGGGCTGGGTCACAGCCGCTTCACCCTGGCCGTCGTAGCTGCGTACCGAATCCCACTGCCAGTACTTCTTGTCGGTGAGGTTGTACAGGCCGGCGTTGATGGTCACGTCGTCGGTGACCTTGTAGTAACCCGTCAGGTCCAGCACCCCGTAGCCCGGGGTGCGGAACTTGGAACTCGAGCCGTCGGGCGAGTAGAAGGTGCTGTCGTCGACGCGGGTCTTGCGCTTGACCAGTGTCCAGCTCAGCAGGCCGCCGTAGTGCTGTTGCTCGTAACCCAGGCCGAACACGCCCTTCAACGGGTTGACGCTGTTCAGTGGCTCGCCGGTGTCATCGTTGCGGCCATGGGTGTAGGCGATCGAGCCCTGGGTATACAGGCCCTGCGGCGCACCAAAGTGGTCGAGGTTCAGGCGGCCCTTGACCTCGGCACCCTTGATGGTGGCGTGCTTGATGTTGTTGGCCTTGAAGGTTTGCTCCAGGTTGGCGCTTTTTACGGCGTCCTCGTCGATGAAGTCGCGGTACTTGTTGTAGAACACCGCCACGTCGAAGTTGCCGGCGTCGAAGTTGCCACGCAGGCCGGTTTCATAGCTTTTGCTCTTTTCGGGCTCGAGGCCCGGGTTGCCTTCTACGCGGTAGCCTTGCTCGATGTTCTCGAACTTCCCGTACATGGCTTTGGCGCTCGGGGTGCGGAAACCTTCGGCGTACTGGCCATACCAGGTGTAGTTGTCGTTGAAGGCATAGGTCAGGCCGAACTTGGGCGAGATACGGTGCCACTTCTTGTCCGAGTCGTCCTGGGAGGTGGGCGCGGTGCCGGAGGACTCCAGGCCTCGCAGGAATTCCTTGGTGAACCTGGGCTCCATGCGCGTGTAGTCGTAACGAGCGCCAGGCATGAAGGTCCAGTTGTTCCAGCGGATTTCATCCTGCACGAACAGGCTGTAGGTATTCACGGTCGGGTCCGGGAAGTCGCTGACCAGGGCCTGGCCATCTGCCGGGCGCTCGGCGCCAGCGGCGGAGCAACCTGAGCCAACGGCCAGGCAGGTGCCGGTGCCGCTGCGCGAACCGGTGACCTTTTCGTGCTTGAAGGTGGTGCCGTAGGTCAGCAGGTGGTCGGTGGCGCCGAGGCTGAAGGCCTTGTCCAGCTGGGCGTCGAATACCCACTGGCGGTCCTTGTAGGTGGTGTCGCGGGTACGCAGCACCTGACGGCCGGGCGGTGCGTAGACTTCCTCAGTGTGCTGGTCGGTCTTGGCGATCTGGTAGTTCAGGCTCCACTTCACATGGTCGGCGACCAGCGAATCCAGGCCGAACTCATGGTTGATGCCAAAGCGTTCGCGGGTGATGGTGTCGTTGCCATTACGCGCCTTGTAGTAACCCGAGGCACCAAGGCCGGGAATGAACGGCCCGCCCACCGCACTGAGGATGTTCTGGTCGCGATCATCCTTGTAGCGTTCGTAGGTGAAGCCCAGGCGCGCGTCGTCGGCGTAGTTCCAGCCCAGCTTGGCCAGCACGTTTGTAGTACGCACGTCCATCGGGTTGGCTTCGGTACGGGACAGCCCGTCACCGCTGTGGCCGCCGTGGGTCTCGGTTTCGTGGCCGTTGCGCTGGCTCAGGTGCAACAGGCCGTCGAAGTCGCCCTGGCGACCGGCGACGGTGGCGGAGGTCAGCCAGCTTTCGTCGGCCGAGCTGTAGCCGGTCTTCAGGCGGGCACCTGCATCCTTGCCGGGCTTGATGATGTCATCCGGGTCGAGGGTGAAGTAGCTCACCGCCCCGCCGATGGCGTTGCTGCCATACAGCACCGAGGCCGGGCCGCGGAGGATTTCCACCCGCTTGACGATCTCCGGGTCCACGTAGTTGCGCTGGGTCTGGGCGTAGGGGCCGAAGAAGAAGCTGTCGGGGATCGACACGCCATCGACCTGGGTGAGAATGCGCTCGCCGTCGATGCCCCGGATGTTGTAGCCGTTCAGGCCGCTGCGCTGGCCGGTGCCGGCCACCGATACACCCGGCTCGTAGCGCACCAGGTCCTGGATGTTGTTGACGTTCTGCCGGTCCAGTTCCTCGCGGGTCTGCACGCTGACGGTGCTCGGCACCTGGCTGACGTCCTGGGCACTGCGCGTGGCGCTGACCGTGACCTGTTGCAGGGCGACCACATTGGCGCTGGCCTGGCGTTCGAGCACTACATTGCCGTTGCTGATCTTGCGAAAGCCCAGGCCGGTACCGTGCAGCAGGCGCTTGAGCGCGGCTTCCGGCGGTAGCGAGCCCTGCACGCCTGGTGAGGCCACGCCGTCGGCCAGCTCGGCGCTGAAACCGACTTGCCAGCCAGTGACCTGGCTGAAGGCATTGATGGCCGAAACCAGTGGCTGCTGGCCGATGCTGAAGCGGTAGTCGCCCATGCGCGGGCTGCTGGCCTGGGCCGGCTCGGCGGCCAGCGCCGGCAGGCTGCAGGCGCCGCTGGCGAGCAGGGCCAGGTTCAGTAGGGAAAGGCTCAGGAGGGACGGTTGCCCTCTACGGCTGGGAAGGGTGGAGGGGCGGGTAGGACCTGTGGACATCGGAAGCGCTCCCTGACGCGCGGACTGTTATAGGTGATGGCTGTCCCCGTTTTCAAACGAGAATCAGTTGCATTGGCTATAACGAGACGGGCGGGGTAGCGTGACTGCGTAAAAAAAGTTGGATTGCGGTCTGGCAATCTGTATCGCGATTTCCGTGGGAGCGGGCACGCCCGCTCCCACAGGGACCGTGTCGGGTTTCAGATTTTGCTGAAGATCGATTGGCGGATCAGTTCAGGATGACCAGCGCCGGGTACTCGTGCAGCCGTGCCGAGGTGATGTGGGCCAGCGCGCGCAGGGTTTCCAGTGGCTGGTCGAGGCGGTAGTTGCCGGTGACCGCCACGTCTTCCAGCTGTGCGTTGCGGTTGATGATCCAGCCCGGGTAGTAGCGCTGCACCTCGGCCAGCACCTGGCTCAACGGGCAATTCTCGAACACCAGGCGGCCGTCTACCCAGGCCAGGTCCTTGTGCATGTCGGGGCGCTGGCGCTGGCCAAAGCCCTGTGGGCCAACACTGATGCTGTCGCCGGCACTCAGGCGAATGCGCTGGTCGCGGCTGCCCTGCAGGTCGACATCGCCGCGCTGTACCCGCACCTGTGCCTCGCCGTCGAGGTAGCGCACGGCAAAATCGGTGTCGCGCACCTGCGCGCGCAGCGGCCCGGCCTGCACTTCCAGTGGCAGCAGCGCACCCTCGGGGACCTGGAAATAAGCCTCGCCCTGCAGCAGGCGGGCGATCTGGCGACCGTCACGGTGGTCGCTGGCAAACGCCGAATTGGTGTTGAGCAGCACTTGCGCCCCGTCTTCCAGCTGCAGGCGCTGGCGCTCGCCCACCACCGTCAGGTGGTCAGCCTGCAGGCGCATGGGCAGGTTGCCGAGGGTGAACAGCCCGACCAGCAGTAGCGCCGCCGTGGCCAGGGGTTTCCAGTGGCTGCGCAGGCGCCCGCGCCACGAGCGGCGCTGTTGCTGGTGCATCTGCACGGCCACCTGGTGCAGCGGCGCACCGTTCCACAGGGCTTCTGCCTCGACATAGGCCTCGGCATTTTCCGGTGCAGCGCTTAGCCAGGCTTCGAAGGCCTGGGTGTCCTCGGCGTCGGCACATTGCAGGCGCACCAGCCAGTCCAGCGCCTCGTCCATGGCACGAGCACGGGCGCTGGGCCCGGCGGGTGACGGGCGAGGGGCAGGGCTGTCGGTCACGGTGAGTCCTTGAATGGTTTTTTGCGAATGATCAAGGCTGAGGCGGGGTGTGGCAAGGGCTTTGCGTAGCCTCACTTGAGGCGGTCGGCGACACCCATGCAGATCGCCATGATCAGTTTCAGTTCCTTCTGTACCGTGCTGGGCGAAACATTCAGTTGTTCGGCGATTTCCAGGTAGGTGGCGCCATGCAGGCGGCTGAGGATGAAGATGCGCTGCTGGCGTTCGCTGAGCTGGTTGAGGCTGACGCTCAGTTGCTTGAGCAACCGTTCGGCATGGGCGGCATCCTCGCTGCTGGTGGCCGGCGCGGCCACGCTGTGCAGGACCTCATCGGGCACGTCGTCGACCAGCATGCGCGATTGCACCCGGCGCGCGCGCAGGTGGTCGAGGGCCAGGTTGCGCGCGGTCTGGAACACGAACGGTTCGATGTGTTCGATGGGCCGCTCACCGAGGGCGCGGGACACCCGCAGGTAGGTTTCCTGCAGCAGGTCCTCGGCCGTGGTGGGGTTGCCCACCATGCGCTGCAAAGTGCGCAGCAGGGTAAGGCGCTGGACGAGGAAGACAGAGTTGAACCGGGACTGACTCACGGGGGGACCTGGCCGACGAAAGGTTAATGATAATGCTTATCATCTGCCTCGAAGGTCAAGCCTGGAAATGTTAGGAAAAGGTAAAGATTGTGAGTATTGGGCGCAGAGGCGCTCGCCACGGCATTATCAGTGCCTGTGAGATCGAGCGCCGCCCGCGCGGCGCTCGATCTCACAGGCGGCAAAAATGCCATGTCATGCTCAACGGGCCCGGCACAACGCCAAACAGTTATCCAGCATCCGGTTGCTGAACCCCCACTCGTTGTCATACCAGGCCAGCACCTTGAGCATGCGCCCGTTGGCCCGGGTATGGTTGGCATCGAAGATCGACGACAGCGGGTTGTGGTTGAAATCGCAGGAAACCAGCGGCAAGGCGTTGTAGCCCAATACCCTGGAATGCTTGCTGGCCTCGAGGAACAGCTGGTTGACCTGCTCGGCCGTGGCCTCGCGCTTGAGGTTGACGGTGAGGTCCACCAACGACACGTTGATCACCGGCACCCGTACCGCCATGCCGGTCAGTTTGCCGGCCAGCTCCGGCAGCACCAGGCCCACGGCCTCGGCGGCGCCGGTCTTGCTCGGGATCATCGACTGGGTCGCGGAGCGCGCACGGTAGGGGTCGCTGTGGTACACATCGGTCAGCACCTGGTCGTTGGTGTAGGCGTGGATGGTGGTCATCAGGCCTTGCTCGATGCCGAACTCGCGGTGCAGCACCTGGGCAATCGGCGCCAGGCAGTTGGTGGTGCAGGAGGCGTTGGAAATGATCTGGTGCGAGGCCCGCAGGATGTCGTGGTTGACCCCGTACACCACGGTGGCATCGGCGCCTTTGGCCGGTGCCGAGACAATTACCTTGCCAGCCCCCGCGGCCAGGTGTGCGGCGGCCTTGGCGCGCTCGGTGAACAGCCCGGTGCATTCGAACACCACGTCGATCGCTTCGGCCTTCCAGGGCAGTTCGGCCGGGTTGCGGATGGCGCTGACCGCGATACGGTCACCATTGACCGTCAGGCTCTCGTGGTCGGCCTCGACGCTGGCATCGAAGGTGCCGTGCACGCTGTCGTACTTGAGCAGGTGGGCATTCATGGCGCTGTCGCCCAGGTCGTTGATGGCGACGACCTGCAGGTCCTGGCGGTAGCCTTGGGTATACAGTGCGCGCAGGACGTTGCGCCCGATGCGGCCGAATCCATTGATGGCGATGCGTAGGGTCATGGCAGTACCTCTGGCAGTCCGAGTGAAACCTGTGGCAAAAAGGAGCTTCACTGAAACGGTTTTGTTGTTGGAATTACAAGATTATTCACTCGACGATAGAAAACAAGCCTTTTTAGTGGCAGTATTTTGTTTAAACATACAACGAGTGGTTGGGCGACGTTCCTCCAGTGATGCAGCAGGCTCCTTTACCTTGAGCCTAGGCCGCAATCGTTTGGAGGGGAAATGCCCGGCAAACCGCCCTTACAATTAGCCTGGAGTCCAGTACATGCATCCGCGCATCCTTGAGGTCACCCAGCGGCTGGTCGAACGTAGCCGTGCCACCCGCGAACGCTACCTGCAGCTGATTCGCGGCGCGGCCAGTGATGGCCCCATGCGTGCCAGCCTGCAGTGCGCCAACTTCGCCCACGGCGTGGCCGGTTGCGGCAGCGACGACAAGCAGACCCTGCGCCTGATGAACGCGGCCAACGTGGCCATCGTCTCGGCCTACAACGACATGCTTTCGGCGCACCAGCCGTACCAGCACTTCCCCGAGCAGATCAAGCAGGCCCTGCGCGAGGTCGGCTCGGTCGGCCAGTTCGCCGGTGGCGTGCCGGCCATGTGCGACGGCGTGACTCAGGGTGAGCCGGGCATGGAGCTGGCCATCGCCAGCCGCGAAGTGATCGCCATGTCTACCGCCGTGGCCCTGTCGCACAACATGTTCGACGCCGCGCTGATGCTGGGCATCTGCGACAAGATCGTCCCTGGTTTGATGATGGGTGCACTGCGCTTTGGTCACCTGCCGACCATTTTCGTCCCGGGCGGGCCGATGGTCTCCGGCATTTCCAACAAGCAGAAGGCCGATGTGCGCCAACGCTACGCCGAGGGCAAGGCCAGCCGCGAAGAGCTGCTGGAGTCGGAGATGAAGTCCTACCACAGCCCGGGCACCTGCACTTTCTACGGCACTGCCAACACCAACCAGCTGGTGATGGAAGTGATGGGCCTGCACCTGCCGGGCGCCTCGTTCGTCAACCCGTACACACCGCTGCGCGACGCACTCACCGCCGAGGCTGCGCAGCAGGTCACGCGCATGACCAAGGCCAGCGGCAGCTTCATGCCGCTGGGTGAAATCGTCGACGAAAAGGCGCTGGTCAACTCCATCGTTGCCCTGCACGCCACCGGCGGCTCGACCAACCACACCCTGCACATCCCGGCGATTGCCCAGGCTGCGGGTATCCAGTTGACCTGGCAGGACATGGCTGACCTGTCCGAGGTGGTGCCGACCCTGTCCCACGTCTACCCCAACGGCAAGGCTGACATCAACCACTTCCAGGCCGCGGGCGGCATGGCCTTCCTGATCCGCGAGCTGCTCGATGCCGGGCTGCTGCACGAAGACGTCAACACCGTGGCCGGCCATGGCCTGCGCCGCTACACCCAGGAGCCATTCCTCGATAACGGCAAGCTGGTGTGGCGCGAAGGGCCGCAGCACAGCCTGGACGAAAGCATCCTGCGCCCGGTGGCGCGGCCATTCTCGGCCGAAGGCGGCCTGCGGGTGATGGAGGGCAACCTTGGCCGAGGGGTGATGAAGGTGTCCGCTGTCGCCCCCGAGCACCAGGTGGTCGAGGCCCCGGCGCGGGTGTTCCACGACCAGCAGTCGCTGGCCGATGCATTCAAGGCCGGCGAGCTGGAGCGTGATTTCGTCGCCGTGGTGCGCTTCCAGGGCCCGCGCTGCAACGGCATGCCGGAACTGCACAAGCTCACGCCGTTCCTCGGCGTGTTGCAGGATCGTGGCTACAAGGTAGCGCTGGTCACCGACGGGCGCATGTCCGGTGCTTCGGGCAAGATCCCGGCGGCCATTCACGTTTGCCCCGAGGCTTATGACGGCGGGCCGCTGGCGCGGGTGCGTGACGGTGATATGGTGCGGGTCGATGGTGTCGAAGGCACGCTGCGGGTGATGGTGTCGGCCGAAGAACTGGCCAGCCGCGACCTGCCGCCAGCGCCCCAGGGCAACGACCTGGGTTGCGGGCGCGAGCTGTTCGGCTTCATGCGCATGGCGTTCAGCCCGGCAGAGCAGGGCGCCAGTGCGTTCACCTCGGCCCTGGAGAACCTTAAATGAAGGACCTGCTGGTTGGCGACATCGGCGGCACCAATGCCCGTTTTGCGTTGTGGCGTGACAACCAGCTGCATGAAGTGAAGGTCTTCGCCACCGCTGACTACACCTGCCCGGAACAGGCCATCGAGGCCTACCTGGAAGGCCAGGGTATCGCCCGCGGCGGCCTGGCGGCGGTGTGCCTGGCGGTGGCCGGGCCGGTCGATGGCGATGAGTTCCGCTTCACCAACAACCACTGGCGCCTGAGCCGCGTGGCCTTCTGCCAGACATTGCAGGTCGAGCGGCTGCTGCTGATCAACGATTTTACCGCCATGGCGCTGGGCATGACCCGCTTGCGCCCCGGCGAATTCCGCGAAGTGTGCCCGGGCCAGGCGGACCTGTCGCGGCCGGCCCTGGTCATCGGCCCGGGCACCGGGCTGGGCGTGGGCGCGCTGCTGCGCCTGGGCGAACAGCACTGGCAGGCACTGCCGGGGGAGGGCGGGCACGTCGACCTGCCGGTGGGCAATGCCCGCGAGGCTGCGATCCACCAACAGATTCATGACCAGATCGGCCATGTCAGCGCCGAGACCGTGCTCAGTGGCGGTGGCCTGCTGCGTTTGTACCAGGCAATCTGTGCGCTGGACGGCGACACACCCCGACACAAGACCCCGGCGCAGATCACCGATGCCGCGCTGGGCGGCGAGCCAAGGGCGTTGGCGGTGATCGAGCAGTTCTGCCGGTTCCTCGGCCGAGTCGCGGGTAACAATGTTCTGACGCTGGGCGCACGGGGTGGGGTCTATATTGTCGGCGGCGTGATCCCGCGCTTTGCCGAACTGTTCGTGCGCAGCGGGTTTGCCGCCAGTTTTTCCGACAAGGGTTGCATGAGCGGCTATTTCGCTGGCGTGCCCGTTTGGCTGGTGACGGCGGAGTTTTCCGGGTTGCTGGGGGCCGGGGTGGCCTTGCAGCAGGCGCTGGATCACTGACTGGGGCCGCTTTGCGGCCCTTCGCGGGCACGCCCGCTCCCACAGGTGGTGCAGGTACCCTGTGGGAGCGGGCGTGCCCGCGAAGGGCTGCAGGGCAGCCCCCAAAAAACAGGCATCAAAGACCTGTAACTAACAAGAGGACGGACCACCTTGAGCACTGCCGGAAAATCGATCCTGATGGTCGACGACGACCAGGAAATCCGCGAACTGCTGCAAACCTACCTGAGCCGCTCCGGCTTCCAGGTACATGCCGAAGCCGACGGCAAGGGCTTTCGCCGCGCCCTGGAAACCACCCCCTGCGACCTGGTCATCCTCGATGTCATGCTGCCCGACGAAGACGGTTTCAGCCTGTGCCGCTGGGTACGCCAGCACCCGCGCCAGGCACGGGTACCGATCATCATGCTCACCGCCAGCTCCGACGAAACCGACCGGGTCATTGGCCTGGAACTGGGCGCCGACGACTACCTGGGCAAGCCGTTCAGCCCCCGCGAACTGCAAGCGCGGATCAAGGCCCTGCTGCGCCGCGCCGAGTTCGGCCAGGCGGCGCCGGGCAGTGCGGTGCTGGCCTTCGACGACTGGCGCCTGGACACGGTCAGCCACCGCCTGTTCCATCGCGACGGTGAGGAGGTGATTCTCTCCGGCGCCGACTTCGCCCTGCTCAAGCTGTTCCTCGACCACCCACAGCAGATCCTCGATCGCGACACCATCGGCAACGCCACCCGTGGCCGCGAGCCGATGCCGCTGGACCGCATCGTCGACATGGCGGTCAGCCGCCTGCGCCAGCGTCTGCGCGATACTGACAAACCACCCCGGCTGATCCGCACCGTACGCGGCAGCGGCTACCTGTTGGCTGCCCATGTCTGCAGTGCGCCCTGAACGGCGCTGGCGCCTGCTGCCGCGTTCGCTACTGGGGCGCATGCTGCTGCTGACCCTGCTGGTAGTGCTGCTGGCCCAGGGTTTGTCGAGCATCATCTGGGTTGCCCAGTTACGCGCCAGCCAGTTGCAGGGCCTGCGTGCCAGCGCCAGCAGCCTGGCCCATTCGATGAGCGCCAGCGTCAGTTACTTCCGCTCGCTGCCGGTGGCCTACCGGCCGATGGTCCTCGACCAGCTGCGCAGCATGGGCGGCACGCGCTTCTTCGTGTCGCTCAATGCCAAGCCGCTGGACATGCCGGTATTGCCCGTTACCCCGCGCAAGCAGGCGGTAATCGATGTGTTCCGGCAAGTGCTGCATGAGCGCCTGGGTTCGCAGATGGAAATTTCCGTGGCGTTCGTCGCGCCAGACGACCTGCGCATCTTCAACAGTGGCCTCAAGCTCGACGAGCTGCCACGTTCCTGGGCCCATTACTCGCTGACCCTGGAGCCGCTCAACCCGCCGGTGCTGGTCACGCAGATCCGCCTGGGCGAGGGCGAGTGGCTGTACATCGCCTCGCTGCTGCCCGAGCCCTACACCAGCCTGGAAGCCGAGCGCCTGCCGCGCCAGCAGATAGGCTTCATCGTGCTGACCACGGCGTTGCTGCTGTTGTTCATCGGCTTGCTGGTGCACTGGCAGAGCTGGCCGCTCAAGCGCCTGGCGCGGGCTGCGCGGGAGATGTCGCTGGGCGCTGATGTGGCGCCAGTGGCCGAAGGCGGTGGCAGTGAAGTGGTCGAGGTGGGGCGCGCGTTCAACAGCATGCGCGAGCGCATCAGCCGCTACCTGACCGAGCGCAGCCAGCTGTTCAGTGCCATCTCCCACGACCTGCGCACACCGATCACCCGCTTGCGCCTGCGCGTCGAGCTGCTGGAGGACGAGCGTCTGCAGGCCAAGTTCAGCCAGGACCTGGACGAGCTGGAGCTGCTGGTCAAAGGTGCGTTGCAGTGCGTGAAGGACACCGACATCCACGAGAACATCGAGCCGGTCGACCTCAACCAGGTGCTGGAAATCCTGGCCGAGCCTTACCTGGGCGATGGCCGCATCACGCTCGAAGGCCGGGCGCTGGCGCCGTACCCGGGCAAGCCGCTGGCGTTGCGGCGCTGCATCGGCAACCTGATCGACAACGCCATTAAGTACGGCGAGCGGGCGCGGCTGCGCATCATCGACACTGCCGAGGGGTTCGTGCTGCAGGTGGATGACCAGGGGCCGGGGGTGCCGCAGCAGCAAATGGAGCAGGTGTTCGAGCCGCACTTCCGTCTGGCCGGGCAGCAGCAGGGGTACGGGCTGGGATTGGGGATCGCGCGCAACATAGCCCATAGCCATGGGGGAGAGGTGAGCTTGCTGAACCTGCGTGAGGGCGGGTTGCGGGTGACCTTGTATCTGCCGCGGAGCATGGACTGAAGGGTTGTGTTGCCTGTGCCGGCCTCTTCGCGGGTAAACCCGCTCCCACAGAGGCCTCACAGGTCCATACAGATTCCGAGGCTAATGCAAAAACTTGTGGGAGCGGGTTTACCCGCGAAGAGGCCGGCACAGGCAACGCAAATGTCACTTGCTGGTGACAAATCCACCTTCCTTGGTGACATTCCCATCCAGGCCCGCTCACTAGAATTCGCACACGACTGGCAAGGATCAAGCTGGCCCATGAACACCTCCAACCTGCCTTCCACCCGCTGGTTCGACGCCCCGGCCCACACCGCCTGGCGCATGGCCGAAGGGCAGCGCCTGCTGACCTTTGCCAAGGCCGCGAAACTGCCCGACGGTTTTGGCAACCTGGATGCCAAGGGGCAGGTTGCCCCTGGTGCCCGCGCCGAAACCCTGAACACCGCCCGCATGACCCACTGCTTCGCCCTGGCTCACCTGCAGGGCGTGCCCGGTTGCCTGGCCTATGCCGAACACGGTGTGGTCGCCTTGCGCGGCGCGCTGCAGGATGCCACCTACGGCGGCTGGTTCGCTCACCCCGGTGGCCATGACGACAGTGGCAAGGCGGCTTACCTGCACGCCTTCGTCGCCCTGGCTGCCAGTTCGGCGGTAATGGCCGGTGCTGGGGATGCAACAGCCCTGCTGGCAGACGCGGTGCAGGTACTTGAAGCGCATTTCTGGAGTGAAGAGGAGGGTGCCCTGCGGGAAGCCTTCTCCCGCACCTGGCAGTTGCCCGAGCCGTACCGTGGCGCCAACAGCAACATGCATGCGGTCGAGGCTTTCCTGGCCCTGGCGGATGTCACTGGCGACAGCCTGTGGCTGCAACGCGGCTTGCGTATCGCCGAACGCATCATCCACACCCATGCCGCCGCCAACGGCTACCGGGTCATCGAGCATTTCGACGCCCTCTGGCAGCCACTGCCGCACTACAACCAGGCGCACCCGGCCGACCACTTCCGGCCTTATGGCACCACGCCCGGGCATGCCCTGGAGTGGGCGCGGTTGCTGCTGCACCTGGAGGCCAGCCTGGAGCGGGCCGGGCTGCACGCACCCGGCTGGCTGCCAGGTAGCGCCCGCGCGTTGTTCGACGCTGCCTGCCAGCTGGCCTGGAACGTCGATGGCGCGCCAGGTTTCGTCTACACCCTGGACTGGGCCGATCGCCCGGTGGTGCGCGCACGCCTGCACTGGGTGCATGCCGAAGCCTGCGCCGCCGCCGCAGCCCTGTTGCAGCGCACGGGCGAGGCGCACTACGAGCAGTGGTACCGTCGTTGCTGGGACTTCATCGCCAACCATTTCATCGACCACGGCGCTGGCAGCTGGCACCACGAACTCGATGCGCACAACCACCCGGCCGCGACCATCTGGCCAGGCAAGCCCGACCTCTACCACGCCTACCAGGCGCTGCTGCTGCCGGGCTTGCCACTGGCACCCAGCCTGGCCAGCGGCCTGGCCGGTAATGTAACCAAACGATGACATTCGCGCGTCGCTTCGTTACCTGGCGAGGCGGACACGCTGTTTAGACTTCATGCAATGCAAGCGAAGACTTGCCCGGCATAACAACAAGAAAGGTGCCCCAATGAATCCCACGCTCCGTCTCGCTGCCGCCATCTCCCTGGCTTCCTTACTTCCGTTCAGTGCTCTGGCTGCCGACTCCAAAGGCAGTGTCGAGGTGGTGCACTGGTGGACTTCCGGGGGTGAAAAAGCGGCGGTTGATGTACTCAAGACCCAGGTCGAAAACGATGGCTTCACCTGGAAGGACGGCGCCGTCGCCGGTGGTGGTGGTGCCACGGCCATGACCGTGCTCAAGAGCCGCGCCGTGGCCGGCAACCCGCCGGGTGCCGCGCAGATCAAGGGCCCGGACATCCAGGACTGGGCGGCCACCGGGCTGCTCGACGCCGATGTGCTCAAGGGTGTGGCCAAGGAAGAAAAGTGGGACTCACTGCTCGACAAGAAAGTCGCCGATACCGTCAAGTACGACGGTGACTATGTCGCCGTGCCGGTGAACATCCACCGCATCAACTGGCTATGGATCAACCCCGACGTCTTCAAGAAGGCCGGCATCGACAAGGCACCCGCCACCCTCGACGAATTCTACGCCACAGCCGACAAGCTCAAGGCCGCCGGCTTCATCCCGCTCGCCCATGGTGGCCAACCGTGGCAGGACAGCACCGTGTTCGAGAACGTGGTGCTGGCGGTGATGGGGGCCGATGGCTACAAGAAGGCCCTGGTCGATCTCGACAGCACAGCCTTGACCGGCCCGCAGATGGTCAAGGCGCTGACCGAGCTGAAAAAGGTCGCCACCTACATGGACCCGGACGGCAAGGGCCAGGACTGGAACCTGGAAGCGGCCAAGGTGATCAACGGCAAGGCCGGCATGCAGATCATGGGCGACTGGGCCAAGAGCGAATGGACCCTGGCGAAGAAAACCGCCGGCAAGGATTACCAGTGCGTGCCGTTCCCCGGCACCGACAAGGCGTTCCTGTACAACATCGACTCGCTGGTGGTGTTCAAGCAGAACGACGCTGGCACGTCCGCCGGCCAGCAGGACATTGCGCGCAAGGTGCTGGGCGAGGACTTCCAGAAGGTCTTCAGCAGCAACAAAGGGTCGATCCCGGTGCGTAACGACATGCTCGCCGACATGGGCAAGCATGGCTTCGATGCCTGTGCGCAAACCTCCGCCAACGACTTCCTCGCCGATGCCAAGACCGGCGGCCTGCAGCCGAGCATGGCGCACAACATGGCCACCACGCTGGCCGTGCAGGGCGCATTCTTCGATGTGGTGACCAACTACATCAACGACCCCAAGGCCGACCCGGCCGATGCGGCGAAGAAGCTGGCGGCGGCGATCAAGGCTGCCCAATAAGCGGCTCGGAGGCCAACGCAGCCTGACTGTGGGAGCGGCCTTGCGTCGCGAAAGGACCGCAAAGCGGTCCCAGAACCAGGCAGCGCAGTCCTTCCAGAACAGCTTCCTTCATCAGGCCCCCGGGGCTGCTTCGCAGCCCTTTCGCGACACAAGGCCGCTCCCACAAAAGCGGGCCGTTGTGCCTTTGAGGTGAACCATGACCACAGCAACCGCCCAACTGCGGGCCTCACCCCTGGACGCGCTACAGCGCTGGCTGCCCAAGCTGGTGCTGGCGCCGAGCATGTTCATCGTCCTGGTGGGTTTCTACGGCTACATCCTCTGGACCTTTGTCCTGTCCTTCACCACCTCGACCTTCCTGCCCACCTACAAGTGGGCCGGCCTGGCGCAGTACGCCCGGCTGTTCGACAACGACCGCTGGTGGGTGGCAAGCAAGAACCTGCTGCTGTTCGGCGGCCTGTTCATCGCCATCAGCCTGGCCATCGGCGTAGTGCTGGCGGTCTTGCTGGACCAACGCATCCGGCGCGAAGGTTTCATCCGCACCATCTACCTGTACCCCATGGCGCTGTCGATGATCGTCACCGGCACCGCCTGGAAGTGGCTGCTCAACCCCGGCATGGGCCTGGACAAGCTGCTGCGCGACTGGGGCTGGGAGGGCTTTCGCCTGGACTGGCTGATCGATCCCGACCGGGTGGTGTACTGCCTGGTGATTGCCGCCGTGTGGCAAGCCTCGGGCTTCATCATGGCGATGTTCCTCGCCGGCCTGCGTGGTGTCGACCCGTCGATCATCCGCGCCGCGCAGATCGACGGCGCCAGCCTGCCGCGCATCTACTGGCGCGTGGTACTGCCCAGCCTGCGCCCGGTGTTCTTCAGCTCGCTGATGATCCTCGCACACATTGCCATCAAGAGCTTCGACCTGGTGGCGGCGATGACTGCCGGCGGCCCGGGCTACTCGTCCGACCTGCCGGCGATGTTCATGTATTCGTTCACCTTCAGTCGCGGCCAGATGGGCATGGGCTCGGCCAGCGCCATCCTCATGCTCGGGGCGATCCTGGCGATCCTCGTGCCTTACCTGTACTCGGAGCTGCGGAGCAAACGCCATGCATAGCCCTCTCGACAAGCCAGCGCTGAGCCCGAGCCGCATCGCCATCCACGCGGTGCTGTTGCTGGCAGTGCTGCTGTACCTGGTGCCGCTGGTGGTAATGCTGCTGACCAGCTTCAAGACCCCGGACGACATCAGCACCGGCAACCTGCTGAGCTGGCCGGTGGCAATTACCGGTATCGGCTGGGTCAAGGCCTGGAGCACGGTCAGCGGTTACTTCTGGAACTCGATCATGATCACCGTGCCAGCGGTGCTGATCTCCACCGCCATCGGCGCGCTGAACGGCTATGTGCTGTCGATGTGGCGCTTCCGTGGCTCGCAGCTGTTCTTCGGCCTGCTGCTGTTCGGCTGCTTCCTGCCGTTCCAGACCGTGCTGCTGCCGGCCTCGTTCACCCTCGGCAAGCTCGGCCTGGCCAGCACCACGACCGGCCTGGTGCTGGTGCACGTGGTCTACGGCCTGGCCTTCACCACGCTGTTCTTCCGCAACTTCTACGTGAGCATCCCCGATGCCCTGGTCAAGGCTGCGCGCCTGGACGGTGCCGGGTTCTTCACCATCTTCCGCCGCATCATCCTGCCGATGTCCACGCCGATCATCATGGTCTGCCTGATCTGGCAGTTCACCCAGATCTGGAACGACTTCCTGTTCGGCGTGGTGTTCTCCAGCGGCGATTCGCAACCGATTACCGTGGCCCTGAACAACCTGGTCAACACCAGCACCGGGGCCAAGGAATACAACGTCGACATGGCGGCGGCGATGATCGCTGGCCTGCCAACCCTGCTGGTCTACGTGGTGGCAGGCAAATATTTCGTCCGCGGGCTGACTGCTGGCGCGGTAAAGGGGTAAGTCATGGCAACGCTCGAACTTCGCAACGTGAACAAGACCTACGGCAGCGGCTTGCCGGACACCCTCAAGGACATCCAGTTGTCGATCAGGGATGGCGAGTTCCTGATCCTGGTCGGCCCGTCGGGCTGCGGCAAGTCGACCTTGATGAACTGCATCGCCGGGCTGGAGCAGATCAGCGGCGGCGCGATTCTCATCGACCAGCAGGACGTCAGCGGCATGAGCCCCAAGGACCGCGACATCGCCATGGTGTTCCAGTCCTACGCGCTGTACCCGACCATGAGCGTGCGCGAGAACATCGAGTTCGGCCTGAAGATCCGCAAGCTGCCCCAGGCCGCCATCGACGAGGAGGTGGCGCGGGTGGCCAAGCTGTTGCAGATCGAGCACCTGCTGGCGCGCAAGCCGGCGCAGCTGTCCGGTGGCCAGCAGCAGCGCGTGGCCATGGGCCGGGCGCTGGCGCGGCGGCCGAAGATCTACCTGTTCGATGAACCGCTGTCCAACCTCGATGCCAAGCTGCGCGTCGAGATGCGTACCGAAATGAAACTGATGCACCAGCGCCTGAAGACCACCACCGTGTACGTCACCCATGACCAGATCGAGGCCATGACCCTGGGCGACAAGGTGGCGGTGATGAAGGACGGCATCATCCAGCAGTTCGGCACCCCGCAGCAGATCTACAACGATCCGGCCAACCAGTTCGTCGCCAGCTTCATCGGTTCGCCGCCGATGAACTTCATCCCGGTGCGCCTCACGCAACAGGACGGGCGCCTGCTGGCCGTGCTCGACAGCGGTCAGGCGCGTTGCGAGCTGCCCTTGGGGGTGGCCGCTGACGAACTGGATGGCCGCGAGATCATCCTTGGCATCCGCCCCGAGCAGATTGCCCTTGGGGCCGCGGAGGGCAATGGCCTGCCGGGCATTCGCGCCGAGGTGCAGGTGACCGAGCCCACCGGGCCAGACCTGCTGGTGTTCGTCACCCTCAACCAGACCAAGGTCTGCTGCCGCCTGGCGCCAGATGTGGCGTGCCGGGTCGGCGACAGCCTGAACCTGCAATTCGACCCGGCCCGGGTGCTGCTGTTCGACGCCGCCAGCGGCGAGCGTTTGCACCTGGCCACCACTGCCGCAGCCATGAAGGACAACGTGGCGCACTTCAAAGGCCGATAACTCGTCTACACCATCAATAAGAAAAAGAGGACGCAAAGGGATGGAACAGCGCAAACGCATCAGGACATTGGGCTCGCTGGCCTTGCTCGCACCACTGGCAATGGCCGGTAGCAGCGGCGCGCAGGCTGCCGAGGCCTTTTCCAGCGAATCGAAGTGGATGACCGGCGACTGGGGTGGCACCCGTACCGAACTATTGGAAAAGGGCTACGACTTCACCCTCGATTATGTCGGTGAGGTCGCTGGCAACCTGCACGGCGGCTACAACGACGACAAGACCGCGCGCTATAGCGACCAGTTCGCCCTTGGCGCGCATCTGGATCTGCAGAAAATCTTCGGCTGGCACGATGCCGAGTTCAAGCTGGCGATCACCGAGCGTAGCGGCCGCAACCTGTCCAACGACCGTATCAGCGATCCGCGCGCCGGGCAGTTCAGCTCGGTGCAGGAAGTGTGGGGCCGTGGCCAGACCTGGCGCCTGACCCAGATGTGGGTCAAGCAGAAGTACTTCGACGGTGCGCTGGACGTGAAATTCGGCCGCTTCGGCGAGGGCGAGGACTTCAACAGCTTCCCCTGCGACTTCCAGAACCTGGCCTTCTGCGGCTCGCAGGTCGGCAACTGGGTTGGCGGCATCTGGTACAACTGGCCGGTCAGCCAGTGGGCGCTGCGGGTGAAATACAACATCACCCCGGAATTCTTCGTCCAGGTCGGTGCCTTCGAGCAGAACCCTTCCAACCTGGAAACCGGCAACGGCTTCAAGCTCAGTGGCAGCGGCACCAAGGGCGCGATCCTGCCGGTGGAAGCGGTGTGGTCACCCAAGGTCAACGGCCTGCCGGGCGAGTACCGCCTGGGTTACTACTACAGCACGGCCAAGGCCGATGATGTGTTCGATGACGTCAACGGTAACCCGCAGGCGCTGACGGGCGAAGCCTTCAAGTCGCACTCCAGCAAGCATGGCTGGTGGGTAGTGGCACAGCAGCAGGTCACTGCCCATGGCGGCGACGTCAACCGGGGCCTTAGCCTGTTCGCCAACTTCACCGTGCACGACCAGGCCACCAACGTCGTCGACAACTACCAGCAGGTAGGACTGGTCTACAAAGGCGCCTTCGATGCCCGGCCCAAGGATGACATCGGCTTCGGCGTGGCGCGCATTCATGTGAATGACGACGTGAAGAAACGCGCCGAACTGCTCAACGCCCAGAGCGGCATCAACGATTACGACAACCCAGGCTTCGTGCCGCTGCAGCGTACCGAGTACAACGCCGAGCTCTACTACGGCTTCCATGTGACCAACTGGCTGACCGTGCGGCCCAACCTGCAGTACATCAAGAGCCCCGGCGGGGTGGATGAGGTGGACAACGCGCTGGTCGCAGGGTTGAAGATTCAGTCGTCATTCTGAGGGCGATTGTTGTAAATTTACGCCAATTCATTTTCGGTACTATTTCGATAGTCGGCACCCACTGCCCTGCAGTGGGTGCCGGGGATAGGCCGAGACAGCGCTATCTCAAACAACAAGAGCTCTGAACCATGCCCGAACATCCGCTCCATCGCTTCTTTGCCTCGCAGCGGCCCCGGCCGACATTCGAGTGGGAGCGTTACCAGCAGCGCGATGTGCTGATCATCGATCACCCCCGTTGCCAGGCGGTGTTCAGCCGCCAGGGTGCGCAACTGCTGCATTTTCAACCGGCGGGTGAACGGCCCTGGTTGTGGTGCGCCGAGCAGTGGCCGCAGGTGGGAGCGATACGCGGTGGCGTACCGGTGTGCTGGCCGTGGTATGGCCGCCACCCCAGCGAGGACTTGTGGCCGGCCCATGGCTGGGCGCGCTTGCTGGACTGGAAGCTGGTGGACAGCCGCGAGGACGAGGAGGGCGTAACCCTGAAGTGGCGGCTGGACCTGTGCGACTGGCAGGTCGACCTGCATGCCCGGTTGGGCAGCCGCATGGAGCTGAGCCTGAGCACCGAGCACCAGGACAGCGAACCCTGCCAATTGAGCCATGCCCTGCTGGCCTACTGGCGTATCAGTGACGTGGCTGAGATAGCGCTGTCCGGGCTCGAGGATATCGAAGGCTACGACCGCCTCAACCGCCAGGTCTGCCGTGAGGATGGCGCGCTGAAGCTCAAGGGCGGCTGCCAGAAGGTCTACCCCGGCACGCCGCGGGTGCAACTGCAGGACCCGGCCTGGCAGCGCGAGCTGTGCATCGATACCGGTGACAGCGACGACACGGTGGTCTGGCACCCGGGCAACCGCCCGCTGATGGGCGTGACCGGGCGTGAATGCCAGCACTTCGTCTGTGTCGAGGCCGCCAGCGGCAGTGGTGAGGGCCTGAGCCTGGCGCCGGGACAGCGTGCCCACCTGCGCCTGCAGGCGCACCGGCTCAGTTGAGCTCGTCGTCCTCGATCGGGTAGCGGCTGGCGTTGAGGCTTTCCTTGATCTTGCGCAGGTGCGGCTGGAAGTCCACGCCACGGCGCAGGGTCATGCCGGTGGCCAGTACATCGAGCACGGTCAGCTGGATGATCCGCGAGGTCATTGGCATATAGATGTCGGTGTCTTCCGGCAGCGGAATGTGCAGGCTCAGGCTGCAGGCATTGGCCAGCGGCGAACCGGCGGCGGTCAGGCCCAGCACCGAGGCGCCGTTCTCGCGGGCCAGGCGGGCCACTTCAACCAGTTCGCGGGTGCGCCCGGTGTAGGAAATGATCACGAACAGGTCGCCAGTGTGCGCCACCGAGGCCAGCATGCGCTGCATCAGCACGTCGGCGTGGGCCGATACTGCGAGGTTGAAGCGGAAGAACTTGTGCTGGGCGTCCAGCGCCACCGGGGCCGAGGCGCCCAGGCCGAAGAAGTGGATCTGCCGGGCCTGGATCATCATGTCCACGGCACGGCTGACCTGCTGCGGGTCGAGCTGCTGGCAGGCGCTGTCGAGCGAGGCGATGGCGCTGGCGAAGATCTTCTGGGTGTAGGCTGCCGGGTCATCGTCAGCCTCTACCGCGCGGCTGACGTAGGCGGCGCCGCTGGCCAGGCTCTGCGCCAGCTGCAGCTTGAGCTCGGGGTAGCCGCTGACGCCGAACGAGCGGCAGAAGCGGTTGACGGTCGGTTCGCTGACCTTGGCCGCCTGGGCCAGCGCAGCGATGCTGAAACGGGTGGCTTGTTGCGGGTTGAGCAGGATGACTTCGGCGACTTTGCGTTCGGCCTTGTTCAGCTCGTCGAGGCGGCCCTGGATCTGTTCCAGGAGGTTTCGCACGCGGTCCATGGGTGTGTCCTTGGGTCGGGAAGACAGCCGGCTGTGGGAGCAGCAGGCTTTTTGCACGGTCGTCTATCGTACTGTCGGCGCGGTTGACGTACCACTTGTCTGTAACACTTGTGTGTAATGTTGTGGTTTTTACTACATTATCCCTTGAAAACCGTATGTGAAAGCGGTATTCCTAGACCAACTTTAGGAAAGAACCAACATCATGGCTGCGATCAGTGTCGAACCTTGCACCTTTGCCCTGTTTGGCGCCCTCGGCGACCTGGCATTGCGCAAGCTGTTTCCTGCGCTTTACCAGCTCGACCGGGCCAACCTGTTGCACCCGGATACCCGCCTGCTGGCGCTGGCCCGCGAGGCCGGTAGCGCGCAGGACCACCTGGACAGCATCGAAGCGCACCTGCGCCGGCATGTGCCCGAGGCCGATATCGAGCCCGCTGCGCTGGGCCGCTTCCTCGCCCGGCTGAGCTACCAGCACCTGGACTTCCTCCAGCCCGAGGGCTACCAGGCCCTGGCCGAGCAGTTGCCGGGCGAGCTGCCGCTGATCGCCTACTTCGCCACCGCAGCGGCGGTGTACGGGGCCATCTGCGAAAACCTCGACAAGGCCGGGCTGGCCGCGCGCACCCGGGTGGTGCTGGAGAAGCCCATTGGCCACGACCTGGAGTCGTCGCGCCGGGTCAACGATGCCGTGGCGCGGTTCTTCCCCGAGAGCCGGGTCTACCGTATCGACCACTACCTGGGCAAGGAAACGGTGCAGAACCTGATCGCCCTGCGCTTCGCCAACAGCCTGTTCGAAACCCAGTGGAACCAGAATTCCATCTCCCATGTGGAGATCACCGTCGCCGAGAAGGTCGGCATCGAAGGCCGCTGGGGCTACTTCGACAAGGCCGGCCAGCTGCGCGACATGATCCAGAACCACCTGCTGCAGCTGCTGTGCCTGATCGCCATGGACCCGCCCAGCGAACTGTCCGCCGATGCCATCCGTGACGAAAAGGTCAAGGTACTCAAGGCCCTGGCACCGATCACCGGCGAAGGGCTGAGCACCCGTGTGGTGCGCGGCCAGTACATCGCCGGCTACAGCGAAGGCAAGCCGGTGCCCGGTTACCTGGAAGAAGACAACGCCAACGCCCAGAGCGACACCGAAACCTTCGTCGCCCTGCGTGCCGACATCCGCAACTGGCGCTGGTCGGGCGTGCCGTTCTACCTGCGTACCGGCAAGCGCATGCCGCAGAAGCTGTCGCAGATCGTCATCCATTTCAAGGAAACGCCGCACTACATCTTCGCCCCGGAACAGCGTTTGCAGATCGGTAACAAGCTGATCATCCGCCTGCAACCGGACGAAGGCATTTCTTTGCGGGTGATGACCAAGGAGCAGGGCCTGGACAAAGGCATGCAACTGCGCAGCGGCCCGTTGCAGCTGAATTTCTCCGACACCTGGCGCAGTGCAAGGATTCCGGATGCCTACGAGCGGCTGTTGCTCGAAGTGATGCGCGGCAACCAGAACCTGTTCGTGCGCAAGGACGAAATCGAATATGCCTGGAAGTGGTGCGACCAGCTGATCGCCGGCTGGCGTAACGCGGGTGATGCACCCAAGCCATACGCGGCAGGCTCCTGGGGGCCGATGAGCTCGATTGCACTGATCACGCGCGATGGGAGGGCGTGGTATGGGGATATCTGAACTGAAACTGCCAGCGGTTGTGAAGGTGCATGAGCTGGCGGATGCCAAGGCGCTGGCCGCAACCCAGGCCCATGACGTGGCTGAGCGCCTGCGCGCGGCCATTGCCGCCAAGGGCCAGGCCTGCCTGGTGCTGTCCGGTGGCCGCAGCCCGGTGCCGTTCCTCGAAAAGCTGGCCAGCGAAAACCTCGACTGGGCCAAGGTTACCGTCAGCCTGGCCGATGAGCGCTGGGTGCCGGTGGAGCACGCCGACAGCAACGCCGGCCTGCTGGCCCGCCACCTGTTCAAGGGCGCGGCGGCCAAGGCCCGCTTCGTTGGCCTGTACCAGCAGGCGGATAACCTCGATGCTGCTGCGGGCAAGGCCGATCAGGCCCTGGCCGAGCTGCCGCCAATCGACGTGCTGGTGCTGGGCATGGGTGATGATGGCCATACCGCCTCGCTGTTCCCCGCCAGTCCCAACCTGGAAGCAGGCCTCGACCTGGCCAACCCACGCCGCTGCCTGCCCTTGCTGGCACCGAGCGTGCCGCACCAGCGCCTGTCGATGACCCGCTCGCTGCTGGCCGGTGCCGCCTTTACCGCGCTGTCCGTACAAGGGCAGGGCAAACTCGCTACCCTGCGCGCCGCGCTGGCTGGCAACGACCTTACCGAAATGCCGATTCGCGCTTTTCTTCACGCCCCCCTGGACATCTACTGGTGCCCATGAGCCAAGGATCCACAGTCATGACCACCCTCGAACGCCCACAGCCCAAGCTCTCGATGGCCGACAAAGCCGCACGGATCGACGCCATTTGCAAAAAGGCGCGCATCCTGCCGGTGATCACCATCGCCCGTGAGGAAGACATCCTGCCGCTGGCTGATGCCCTGGCGGCCGGCGGTATCCGTACCCTGGAAGTGACCTTGCGCTCGCAGTATGGCCTGAAGGCCATCCAGGTGCTGCGCGAGCAGCGCCCGGAACTTTGTGTCGGTGCCGGCACCGTGCTCGATCGCGGCATGTTCGCGGCCGTTGAAGCTGCGGGGGCGCAATTCGTCGTTACCCCGGGCATTACCCAGGACATTCTCGAAGCCGGTGTGGACAGTGAGATCCCGCTGCTGCCAGGCATCAGCACGCCGTCCGAAATCATGATGGGCTATGCCCTGGGCTACCGCCGCTTCAAGCTGTTCCCGGCGGAAATCAGCGGCGGCGTCGCGGCGATCAAGGCCTTTGGTGGCCCGTTCGGCGATATTCGCTTCTGCCCGACCGGCGGGGTGAACCCGGCCAACGTGCGCAACTACATGGCGTTGCCCAATGTGATGTGCGTGGGTGGCACCTGGATGCTCGACAGTGGCTGGATCAAGAACGGCGACTGGGCGCGGATCGAAGCGTGCAGTGCGGAGGCAATGGCGCTGCTGGACGCCAACTGAATTTGTTGTGTGCTTTACGGCTTATGGGGCGCTTGGTCGGCGCCCCTTTTTTTTGCCTGGAGATCTTGCAGTGCCTGTACCGGCCCTTTCGCGGGTGAACCCGCTCCCACAGGTACTGTACAGTTGCTGAGTGCAGCGCGATCCCTGTGGGAGCGGGTTCACCCGCGAAGAGGCCGGCACAGGCAGACAAAAAAGCCCGCATCAAACGATGCGGGCTTTTGCATTCATCACGCTACAGTTCAGGCCGCCTTGGCTTCCTGCTGGCTCAGCGAGCGGTTCAGCGCGCTGAACAGTGCCTTGAAGCTGGCCGTGGTGAAGTTTTCATCGATACCCACACCATGCACCGGGCGGCCACCGGCCACGCGCAGTTCGATATAGGCCGCAGCCTTGGCATTGGTACCGGCGCCAATGGCGTGCTCGTTGTAGTCCATGATCTCCACGGCAATCGGCAGGCCGGCCACCAGCGCTTCCAGCGCGCCGTTGCCCTTGCCGCGCCAGTGCAGGGTGGTTTCGCCTTCACTGGCGACTTCCACTTCCACGGCGCTGTGGCCGTTCTCTTCCTGCAGGCGGTGACTGACCAGCGCGTACGGGGTGTTGGCCTGGAGGTATTCCTTGTGCAGCAGGCTGTAGATCTGCTGGGCAGTCATTTCCAGGCCCAGACGGTCGGTTTCACTCTGTACTACCTGGCTGAACTCGATCTGCATGCGGCGCGGCAGGCTGATGCCGTATTCCTGCTCGAGCAGGTAGGTGATGCCGCCTTTGCCCGACTGGCTGTTGACGCGGATCACCGCCTCGTAGCTGCGGCCGATGTCGGCCGGGTCGATCGGCAGGTAAGGCACTTCCCACAGCTCGCCTTCCTGCTGCTTGGCGAAGCCCTTGCGGATGGCGTCCTGGTGCGAGCCGGAGAACGCGGTGTGGACCAGGTCGCCCACGTACGGGTGACGCGGGTGCACCGGCAGCTGGTTGCACTCTTCGACCACCTTGCGCACGCCGTCGATGTCGGAGAAGTCCAGCAGCGGGTCGATGCCCTGGGTGTAGAGGTTCAACGCCAGGGTCACCAGGTCGACGTTACCGGTACGCTCGCCGTTGCCGAACAGGCAGCCTTCGGCGCGGTCGGCACCGGCCATCAGGCCCAGTTCGGTGGCGGCGATGCCGGTGCCGCGGTCGTTGTGGCAGTGCAGGCTGATGATGACGCTGTCGCGACGGCTGACGTTGCGGCAGAACCACTCGATCTGGTCGGCGTAGATGTTCGGCGTGGACACTTCCACGGTGGCCGGCAGGTTGAGGATGATCTTGTGCTCGGGGGTCGGGTTCCACACCTCGATCACCGCGTCGCAGACTTCCTTGGCGAACTCCATCTCGGTGGCGCTGAAGGTTTCCGGCGAGTACTGGAAGGTCCACTGGGTTTCCGGCTGCTGGGCGGCGTACTTGACGAACAGCTTGGCCGCGTTCACCGCGATGTCCTTCACGCCTTGCTTGTCCTGGTTGAAGACAATGCGGCGGAACGACGGGCTGGTGGCGTTGTACAGGTGGACGATGGCCTTCTTCGCCCCGCGCAGCGATTCGAAGGTGCGGGCGATGAGGTCTTCACGGGCCTGGGTGAGCACCTGGATGGTGGTGTCGTCCGGGATGTGGCCTTCTTCGATCAGCATGCGCACGAAGTCGAAATCGGTCTGCGATGCGGACGGGAACGAGGCTTCGATTTCCTTCACGCCAACCTGCACCAAGGTCTTCCAGAAGCGCAGCTTCTTCTCCGAATCCATCGGCTCGATCAGCGACTGGTTGCCATCACGCAGGTCGGAGCTGCACCAGATCGGCGCGGCGGTGATGGTCTTCGACGGCCAGGTACGGTCAGGCAGGTCGATGGTCGGGAAAGCGCGGTATTTCTTCGAAGGGTCTTTGAGCATGGTCATGGAAGCAATCCTTTTGTGTGCGGCCGAAATCGGGCCTGCCGAGCGATAACGAGATGAAAAGGCGAGGCGACGCGATTCAGCCTGGTAGTCGGGCGCTGACCAGGCAGAGGCTGCGATGTTGTCGGAGCAGGATGAGGGTGCTGAAGGTTTTCATGCCTTCAAACTTAAACAGTGGGGTGGGGGATGGCAAGCGTTCAGCAAAAATTGAGAGGAATGCTTAAAAAAAGCTGATAGGCGAGATTTTATCGCTATATTTTTCTGAGTGCTTCTCAATTTTTGCGCAGTCTTTTTCGATGGCGCAACGCGGTTGAACATGATGTCTCATGTGCTGGCCTCTTCGCGGGCGCGCCCGCTCCCACAGGTACAGCACAGCCTTCAGGCGCGGCGCAATACCTGTGGGAGCGGGCATGCCCGCGAAGCAGGCGCCCCGGTCTCAGGGCTGGAACGCGCCAATGAAAATCGCCGGATCCACCCGCGCATCATTCAGGCTGACGTTCCAGTGCATGTGCGGCCCGGTAGCCCGCCCGGTCGAGCCCACGCGCCCGACCACCTCGCCCCGGCGCAGCTGCTGCCCCACCTGCACATCGATCTTCGACATATGGCAGAACATGCTGATAAAGCCCTGCCCGTGGTCGACGAACACCGTGCGGCCATTGAAGAAGTAATCCCCCACCAGGATCACCTTGCCATTGGCCGGGGTCTTGATCGGCGTGCCGGCCGGTACCGCGAAGTCCAGCCCGGCGTGTGGGTTGCGTTCTTCACCATTGAAGAAGCGGCGCACGCCGAACTTGCTCGACAGCGGGCCACTGACCGGCTTGTCGAGGATCAGGTTGCTCGGCAGGGTCGGGCTGAAGCTGCGGTAAGCCTTGATCTGCTCGGCAAGCTCGCGGTCGATGCGCTTGAGGTCGGCCGGGTTCGGGTTGACCTGACGGGTGTTCTTCAGGGTGATGCGCTGCTCGGGGTACTTCTTGCTGCCGACCGTGAAGGGCAGGGTACGGCCGCCTTGGTTCAGCACAGCGGTGCCGGGCTTCTGGGTCAGCGGGATGCCGACGATGGCCAGCCAGTTGTCCTGCTCCTTCACCACCAGCACCGGTTTGCCGTCGAAGCTGGCGTTGGGCGCGCTGGCGGCGGGGCCGAGGTCGACCACCGCCACGCCGCCGGGTACCGGCTTGTTCAGCGTGCGGGTGATGTAGCTGGCCTGGGCGCCGCCGGCCAGCAGCAGGAGGGAAAGGGCAAGCAGGGGCGCGAGCAGGCGGGGCATGTGTCAGTCCAGAAGTGAGAGGGTGACCGGGGTCAGGTGGTTGTCTTCGACCCGCACCAACAGCTCGCCTTCGTTCAGGCGGGCGGTCAGGCGTTGGCCATTGCGGGTCTGTTCGGCGCTGCGGATGGCCTGGCCCTGTTCGTCCAGCAGGATGCTGTAGCCGCGGGCGAGGGTGGCCAGCGGGCTGACCACCTGCAGCGTCTGCAACTGGGCCTGGAAGCGCTGGCGGCGGTCCTTGAGCACTTCGCGCATCGCCCGCGGCAGGCGTTCGGCGAGGCTGTCCAGGCGTTGGCCCAGCAGTTTCAGGGTACGCCCAGGGTGCTGCGCGGCGAGGCGGGTATCCAGGCGTGCCAGGCGTTCGCGGCGCTGGTTGAGGTTGAGCATGAATGCACGGCGCAGGCGCATGTCCAGGTCGTCCAGGCGCTGGGCCTGCTGGCGCAAGCGCTCGCCCGGGTGGCGCAGGCGCCGGGTCAGCGACTCCAGGCGCAGGCGGTCGTGGGTCAGGCGGTTCTGCATGCGCAGCAGCAGGCGCCGTTGCAGGCCGTCCAGGCGTTGCTGCAGGCCGCTGTTGTCGGGTGCCAGCAGCTCGGCGGCGGCAGACGGTGTGGGTGCGCGCACGTCGGCGACGAAGTCGCTGATCGAGACATCGGTCTCATGGCCCACGGCGCTGACAATCGGTGTTACACAGGCGGCCACGGCCCGTGCCACGGCTTCTTCGTTGAAGCACCACAGGTCCTCCAGCGAGCCGCCGCCCCGGGCCAGGATCAGCGCATCGAAACCGAGGCTGTCGGCCAGGCGGATGGCGCGCACGATCTGTGCAACGGCTTCGCGGCCCTGTACTGCGGTGGGGATGAGGTTCAGTTCCACCTGCGGGGCGCGGCGGCCGAACACGCTGATGATGTCGCGGATCACCGCGCCGGTGGGCGAGGTGATGATGCCGATGCGCTGCGGGTGGGCCGGTAGCGGCTGCTTGCGTTCGGCGCTGAACAGCCCCTCGGCGCCGAGCTTTTCCTTCAGGGCCTCGAAGGCCAGGCGCAAGGCGCCGTCGCCGGCCGGCTCGACGGTGTCGATAATCAGCTGGTAGTCGCCACGCCCCTCGAACAGCGAAACCTTACCGCGCACCCGCACCGCCAGGCCGTCGCGCAAGGCCTGGCGCACCCGCGTGGCGTTCTGCCGGAACAGCGCGCAGCGCACCTGCGCGCCGCTGTCCTTGAGGGTGAAGTACATGTGGCCGGAGGCTGGGCGGGCGAGGTTGGAAATCTCGCCTTCCACCCACACGCTGCGGAACACGTCCTCCAGCAGCACGCGGGCGCGACCGTTGAGTTGGCTGACGGTAAGGACCTCGCGGTCCAGGCCGAGTCGTTCGAAAGGGTCTCTGATCATAGCGGGCATCATAAAGGACATCGGCCCCGGTTGTCTGTCCCGGCCCTGTCGCGATCTCAGTGGGAGCGCTGGCTTCGAGTTGACGCTGTACCTGTGGGAGCGGGTTTACCCGCGAACACCGGCATCGCCGGTGCCATCAACCCTGCATCGCTGCCACGAATTGCCTGACCATCTGCCCCGCATCCCGCCTGCAAGCCATCGCCACAGTACTCTCACACCCTCCCTCCAGCGCCACGAAGCTGACTGAGGCTGGCGCAATCTCGCGCATGCACGCCGGCAGCAACGCCACCCCAAACCCCGCCTGAATCAGCTGCAACTGGGTGGTCTTGCGCGACAGCACCTGCGCCGCGCGCGGAAAAAAGCCTGCCTCCATGCACAACGAGGCCGACAGGTAGCTCAGCCCGCCACGATCCCGATGCGGAATGGAAATGAAGCGCTCCTCGCGCAACTGTTCAAGCTTCACCTGTGGTGCGTCAGCCAGCGGATGCCCAGCGGCAACCGCCAGCAGCAATGGCTCACTGAACAGCGCATGCAGCACCACGCCTTCATGCTGGCGCAACACAGGCAAACGCAGCAGGCCGATATCCAGGCGTCCATTAGCAATATCCTCCAGCTGCGCCTCCGACGACTGCTGGGCAATTTCCAGCGAAACCCCCGGGTTGTCGCGCAAGTAACCGCCCAGGCGGGCCAGCAATGGGCCGGTCAGCGGCACTGTACTGGAGTGGTTCAGGCGCAGGCTGCCCTGCAGCCCTTCACCAATGTCGCGGGTCACTCGCTCGGCCTGCGCCAGGTCGGCCAGCAAGCGCCGCGCCCGCTCCAGAAAGGCCTGGCCAGCCAGTGTCAGGCGCGGCAGGCGCGCGGTGCGTTCGAACAGCGGCGTGCCCAGTTGCTGTTCCAGCTCCTTGATCTGCCGGCTCAGCGCCGACTGGGCAATGTACAGTCGCTCGGCGGCACCGCTGAAGCTGCCGCATTCGGCGATTTCCACGAAGTAACGCAACTGGCGGATCGACGTCATGTCATGCCTTTTCGAGATGGTTGTGGCGAAAAATGCATATTAGTCGGCATGGCTCATGGCTGGCTAACCTTTGCCTGTCTTCCCAGGAACTGCTGCCATGCTCGCTCAACTGTCGTTTTCCGGCCTCGACTGGCTGCCCATCCTGCTGGGTGTTGGCGTTGCCTACATCGTCTTCGGTATCGCCGGTTTCGGCACTGCGCTGGTGGCCGGCCCAGTGCTGATCCACTTCATGCCGCTGTCGCGGATCATACCGCTGCTGGTACTGCTGGACTTCGTCGCCGCCTTCGGCAACCTGCTGCCATCGCGCCGCGATGTCGTGCGGGGCGAGCTGCTGCGGCTGTTGCCGTTCATGGCCGTAGGCTGCACGCTGGGCGTGGTATTCCTGCTACAGCTGAAGTCCGACCTGTTGCTGCTGCTGATGGGCTTGTTCGTCACGGCATATGCCGTGTACGGGCTGGCGGTGAAGGTGCGGCCGGCCAGTCTGTCCGGTTTCTGGGCGGTGCCGATGGGCACGGCAGGCGGGCTGTTCGGTGCCTTGTTCGGCAGCGGTGGCTTTCTATATGCCCTGTACCTGAGTGCGCGGCTGGAGGTAAAGGAACAGGTGCGCGCTACCCAGAGCGCACTGATCAGTTGCAGTACAGTGGTGCGCCTGATGCTGTTCCTGACCGCTGGCGTCTATGCCGATCAAAGCCTGCTGCTGCTCGCCGCCTGCCTGTTGCCGGTCATGCTTGCTGGTCTCTGGGCAGGGCGCAGGCTGACCCACCGGCTGTCCCGCGAAGCGTTCGTGCGCCTGGTCACCTGGCTGGTGCTGGCCAGCGGGCTGGCGCTGATCGGTCGCTATCTGAGCGCCTGAGCAGGCGGTAGAATTGCGTCATTACCGCAGTTTTTCAGGCTTGCCCCGTTCATGAACACCCAGAGCATCATCGTTCCCAAGCTGTCTACCGTCCCGGTGCATGAAGCCCGTGCCCGCGCCATCCTGCGCTGGCTGGTGCGCGAGAAAGTCGTCGAGGAACAGCTGACCACCTGTGGCCGCACCGGCAACCGCATGGCCCATGCCTTGGCCGAAGGTGCCCGCAAAGTGGCCCTGCACCCGGAGAAACTGCCCTTCGGCGAGCAGGTCAACGGCCTGGAGGTGATGCTCAAGCGCTGCATCTATACCCCTACCGAAGGTTTCCTCGAAGAGGCCGGCTGCCCCGAGTGCCGGCGTGAGGTGGGCGAGCCGCTGTTCGAAAGCCTCGAAGAATGGATGCCGGCGGTGAGCGACAACTTTACCTGCCCGCTGTGCGGCTTCGAAGATGACATCAATGGCTTCATTTACCTGCAGCCATGTGCCTTTTCCAACCTGGGGTTCATCTTCAACAACTGGGGCGAGGCCGGGTTCACCCAGGCCTTTCTCGACAGCTTCGCCGACTGGCTCGACCAGCCGGTGGCCGTGGTACAGGTAAAACTGCCACAAGGCTGACCGAAGGCCCTTTTTTTGCATTGAGCGGCGCGCCGTGCATGAGTATAATGGCGCGCTTCCATTTTTCCCGCCCGGGAGCCCCCGCGATGCTGCGTATCAGCCAAGAAGCCCTGACCTTCGACGATATCCTCCTTGTACCTGGCTATTCCGAGGTACTGCCTAATGAAGTCAGTCTCAAGACCCGTTTGACCCGTGGCATCGAGCTGAACATTCCGCTGGTTTCCGCCGCCATGGATACCGTGACCGAAGCGCGCCTGGCCATTGCCATGGCCCAGGAAGGCGGCATCGGCATCATCCACAAGAACATGACCATCGAGCAGCAGGCCAGCGAAGTCCGCAAGGTCAAGAAGTTCGAGGCTGGCGTGGTCAAGGACCCGATCACCATCGACGCCGACGCCACCGTGCGCGACCTGTTCGACCTGACCCGCCTGAACAACATCTCCGGCGTTCCGGTGCTGGCGAACGGCGACCTGGTCGGCATCGTCACTTCCCGTGACGTGCGCTTCGAGAGCCGCCTGGACGCCAAGGTCCGCGACGTGATGACCCCCAAAGAGCGTCTGGTCACCGTCCGCGAAGGCGCCAACAAGAACGAAGTCCGCGAGCTGCTGCACAAGCACCGCCTGGAAAAAGTCCTGATCGTTGACGACAAGTTCAACCTCAAGGGCATGATGACCGTCAAGGACATCGAAAAGGCCAAGGCCTACCCGCTGGCCAGCAAGGACGACCAGGGTCGCCTGCGCGTCGGCGCCGCAGTCGGCACCGGCAAGGACACCGGCGAGCGCGTTGCCGCCCTGGTGGCTGCTGGCGTTGACGTCGTGGTGGTCGACACCGCTCACGGTCACTCCAAAGGCGTGATCGACCGCGTTCGCTGGGTCAAGGAAACCTACCCGCAAGTACAGGTAATCGGCGGCAACATCGCCACCGGCGCTGCCGCCAAGGCTCTGGCCGAAGCTGGCGCCGACGCGGTCAAGGTCGGTATCGGCCCAGGCTCGATCTGCACCACCCGTATCGTTGCCGGTGTCGGCGTGCCGCAAATCAGCGCCATCGCCAACGTTGCCGCTGCACTGGAAGGCACTGGCGTGCCGCTGATCGCCGACGGCGGCATCCGCTTCTCGGGTGACCTGTCCAAGGCCATCGTTGCCGGTGCTTCCTGCGTGATGATGGGTTCGATGTTCGCCGGTACCGAAGAGGCTCCGGGTGAAGTCGAACTGTTCCAGGGCCGTTCCTACAAGGCTTACCGCGGCATGGGCTCGCTGGGTGCCATGGCACAGGCGCAAGGTTCCTCCGACCGCTACTTCCAGGACTCCTCGGCCGGCGCCGAGAAGCTGGTACCGGAAGGCATCGAAGGCCGTGTTCCCTACAAGGGCGCCCTGGCCGCGATCATCCACCAGCTGATGGGCGGCCTGCGTTCGTCCATGGGCTATACCGGCAGCGCAACCATCGAAGAGATGCGCACCAAGCCGGAGTTCGTACGCATCACCGGTGCCGGCATGGCCGAGTCCCACGTGCATGACGTGCAGATCACCAAAGAAGCCCCTAACTACCGCGTAGGCTGAGGCTTCCAGCTACAACAGAAAGCGGGGCTGTCACGACAGCCCCGCGTCGTTTCCGATTTCCACTGACGAGATTGAGTCATGGCCCTCGACATTCACGCTCACCGCATCCTGATCCTCGATTTCGGTTCCCAGTACACCCAGCTGATCGCCCGCCGTGTGCGCGAAATCGGCGTGTACTGCGAGCTGCATCCGTTCGACATGGACGATGAAGCGATCCGCGAATTCAACCCGCGTGGCATCATCCTCGCCGGCGGCCCCGAGTCGGTCCACGAAGCCAACAGCCCACGCGCCCCGCAGGCGGTGTTCGACCTGAACGTACCGGTACTGGGCATCTGCTACGGCATGCAGACCATGGCCGAACAGATGGGCGGCAAGGTCGAAGGTTCCGACCTGCGTGAGTTCGGTTATGCCCGCGTTGACGTGGTCGGCAAGAGCCGCCTGCTCGATGGCATCGAAGACCACATCGACGCCGACGGCGTGCTGGGCCTGGACGTGTGGATGAGCCACGGCGACAAGGTCACCCAGATGCCGGGCAACTTCCACGTGCTGGCCAGCACCCCGAGCTGCCCGATCGCCGGCATGTTCGACGACGCGCGCGGCTACTACGGCGTGCAGTTCCACCCGGAAGTGACCCACACCAAGCAGGGCGGTCGCATCCTGTCCCGCTTCGTGCAGGACATCTGCGGCTGTGAAGCCCTGTGGACCCCGTCCAACATCGTCGAAGACGCCATTGCCCAGGTGCGTGAGCAGGTCGGTTCGGCCAACGTCCTGCTGGGCCTGTCCGGCGGCGTCGACAGCTCGGTGGTTGCTGCGCTGCTGCACCGCGCCATCGGCGACCAGCTGACCTGCGTATTCGTCGACAACGGCCTGCTGCGCCTGCACGAAGGCGACCAGGTGATGGCCATGTTCAAGGAGAACATGGGCGTCAAGGTCATCCGTGCCGACGCTGAAAAGCAGTTCCTCGACAACCTGGCCGGCGAAGCCGACCCGGAGAAGAAACGCAAGATCATCGGCCGCACCTTCATCGACGTGTTCGATGCCGAAGCCAGCAAACTGGAAAACATCCAGTTCCTCGCCCAGGGCACCATCTACCCGGACGTGATCGAGTCGGCTGGCGCCAAGAGCGGCAAGGCCCACGTGATCAAGTCGCACCACAACGTCGGTGGCCTGCCGGAGGAAATGAACCTCAAGCTGGTCGAGCCGCTGCGTGAACTGTTCAAGGACGAAGTGCGCAAGATCGGCCTGGAGCTGGGCCTGCCGTACGACATGGTCTACCGTCACCCGTTCCCGGGGCCGGGCCTGGGCGTGCGCATCCTCGGTGAAGTGAAGAAGGAATACGCCGACATCCTGCGTCGCGCCGACCACATCTTCATCGAAGAGCTGCGCAAGGCCGACTGGTACCACAAGACCAGCCAGGCATTCGTGGTGTTCCAGCCGGTCAAGTCGGTGGGTGTCGTTGGCGACGGCCGTCGCTACGCCTGGGTCGTGGCCCTGCGTGCCGTCGAGACCGTGGACTTCATGACCGCGCGCTGGGCGCACCTGCCGTACGAACTGCTGGAAACCGTCAGCGGCCGTATCATCAACGAAATCGACGGTATCTCGCGCGTGACCTACGACGTGTCGAGCAAGCCGCCGGCCACTATCGAGTGGGAATAAGTTGAGCCACAAGGGCGCCGCACGGCGCCCTTGTTGTATCTGCCCTCTGTATCGGCCTGTTCGCGGGCGCGCCCGCTCCCACAGGTAAAGCGCAGCTTTCAAATGCTGTGGTGTCCTTGTGGGAGCGGGCTTGCCCGCGAAGAGGCCAGCGCAGGCAAAAACGAGACTTCACTTAATCTTTCCCATTTGCAGGTGTATCGTATTCGCCCTTCATCGCCAGCCATGCTGGCAGCTTGATTGCGCAGAACACGAGGTACCCGCACCGATGTCCTTCACCCGTCGACAAATGCTCAAGGGCCTGACCGGCCTGGTTGTGGTTGGCCTGGGCGCCGGTGGCGCAGCGCGTTACTGGCTGGGCAAGGTCGAAGACGACAACGCCGGCCACGACTACGAGCTGATCGCCGCCCCTCTGGACGTAGAGTTGGTGCCTGGGCACAAGACCGAGGCCTGGGCCTTCGGCCCGTCGGCACCGGGTACCGAACTGCGCGTACGCCAGGGCACCTGGCTGCGGGTGCGCTTCATCAACCACCTGCCGGTCGAAACCACCATCCACTGGCACGGCATCCGCCTGCCGCTGGAAATGGACGGCGTGCCTTATGTGTCGCAGCTGCCGGTCAAGCCGGGCGAGTACTTCGACTACAAGTTCCGCGTGCCGGACGCCGGCAGCTACTGGTACCACCCGCACGTCAGCAGCTCCGAGGAACTGGGGCGGGGCCTGGTCGGCCCGCTGATTGTCGAGGAGCGCGAGCCGACCGGCTTTCAGCATGAGCGCACGCTCAGCCTGAAGAACTGGCACGTGGACGAGCAGGGCGCCTGGTTGCCTTTCAGCATTCCGCGTGAGGCCGCGCGCAACGGCACCGCCGGGCGCCTGATCACCATCAATGGCCAGGCCGATTCGGTCACCGAGCTGCCAGCCGGCCAGGTGGTGCGAGTGCGCCTGCTGAACCTGGACAACACCTGGACCTACCGCATCAACCTCAAGGGCAACTGCGAGGCAAAAATCTATGCCCTGGACGGCAACCCGGTAACCCCGCGCCCATTGGACGATGACTACTGGCTCGGCCCAGGCATGCGTATCTGCCTGGCTATCCGTATTCCCGAGGCGGGCGAGGAAATCTCCCTGCGCGACGGCTTCGTGCGCCTGGGCACCTTGCGTTCGGTGGCCAGCAACGACGCGCCAAGCGACTGGCCACCGGCGCTGCCGCCCAACCCGATCGCCGAGCCGGACCTGGAGAATGCCGAGAAGCTGAACTTCAATTTCGAGTGGGCGGCGAAAGTCTCGGTCACTTCGGACCAGGACAGGCCGTCGAGCATGTGGCAGATCAACGGCCAGGCCTGGGATATCACCGACAAGACCTGCGCCGAGCGGCCGATCGCCACGCTGAAGCAGGGCAAGAGCTACATCTTCGAGCTGAAGAACATGACCCAGTACCAGCACCCGATCCACCTGCACGGCATGAGCTTCAAGGTGATCGGCTCCAACCGCCATGACATCAAGGAACCGTGGTTCACCGACACCTACCTGCTGGGCAAGAACGAGCGCGCCCAGGTGGCGCTGGTGGCGGATAACCCGGGCACCTGGATGTTCCACTGCCACGTCATCGACCACATGGAAACCGGCCTGATGGCCGCGATCGCGGTGGTCTGATGCGCCCGCAGATCATCGATCGCAGCCGTGATCAGGAATTCATGCGCCTGGCCCTGACCCTGGCCGCCGAAGGCGCGGCAATGGGGGAGGTGCCGGTGGGCGCGGTGCTGGTGCAGCATGGGCAGGTGATCGGGCAGGGCTTCAACCGGCCGATCATCGACAGTGACCCCAGTGCGCATGCCGAGATGGTGGCCATTCGCGCGGCAGCGAAATCCGCCAGTAACTACCGGCTGCCCGGCAGCACCCTGTACGTGACCCTGGAGCCGTGCAGCATGTGTGCGGGGTTGATCGTGCATTCGCGGGTGATGCGGGTAGTGTACGGCGCGCTGGAGCCCAAGGCGGGGATCGTGCAGAGTCAGGGGCAGTTCTTCGGGCAGGGCTTCCTCAACCACCGGGTGATGGTGGAGGGCGGGGTACTGGCGGAGGAGTGCGGGCAGATCCTCAGTGACTTCTTCAAGGCTCGCCGGGCCAAGTCTTGACCTGTACCGGCCGCTTCGCGGGTAAACCCGCTCCTACAGGAATACCACTATCTTCAAAACCAGTGATGTACCTGTGGGAGCGGGTTTACCCGCGAAGAGGCCGGTACAGGCCTACATCGGCGGCGACTGCTCCGCCGGCTTGTCCTTGTTCACCCCGGGCACATGCAGGCTGCCCTCGGCCACCTGGCCTTCGAGCTGCGGTTGGGTCACCCAGGTGAGGATGTCGTAGTAGCGGCGGATGTTGGCCACGAAATGCACCGGTTCGCCGCCCCGGGCATACCCATACTTGGTCTGCCGATACCACTGCTTCTGCGATAGCCGCGGCAGCATCTTCTTCACGTCCAGCCACTTGTTCGGGTTGAGCTTCTCGCGCCTGGCCAGGGTGCGGGCGTCTTCCAGGTGGCCGGTGCCGACGTTGTAGGCGGCCAGGGCGAACCAGGTGCGGTCCGGTTCCTGGATGCTGTCGTCGAGCTCTTCCTTGATCTTCATGAAGTATTTGGCGCCGCCCTGGATGCTCTGCTTCGGGTCCAGGCGGTTGGACACGCCCATGGCCTGGGCGGTGCGCTGGGTCAGCATCATCAGGCCGCGCACACCGGTCTTGGAGGTGACCTCGGGCTGCCACATCGATTCCTGGTAGCCGATGGCGGCCAGCAGGCGCCAGTCCACCTGCTCGACCTTGGCGTAGCTCTTGAAGTGCTTCTCGTACTTGGGCAGGCGCTGCTGCAGGTGCTGGGCAAAGGTATAGGCACCCACATATCCCAGTACGTCGACATGGCCGTAGTAGCGGTCCTTCAGGCGTTGCAGGGTGCCGTTCTTCTGCGCCTTGTCGAGGAACTCGTTGACCTCGTTGAGCAGGCTGTTGTCATCACCGGCCGCCACCGCCCAGCGTTGGTCGCGGGTGTCGCCCAGGTCGAAGGCAACCCGCACGTTGGGGAAGTACACCTGGTTCATCGCCAGCTCGTTGGAGTCGACCAGGGTCAGGTCGATCTGCCCTTCGTCGACCATGCGCAGCAGGTCGACCACCTCGACGGCGTCGGATTCTTCGTATTCCAGGCCCGGGTACTGCTTTTTCAGCTCGGCCAGCTGGTCGGCGTGGCTGCTGCCCTTGAGCACCATGATCTTCTTGCCGACCAGGCCCTTGGCATCGGTGGGCCGCGTGCGGCCGTTGCGGTAGATGACCTGTGGGGTCACTTCCAGGTAAGGGTGGGAGTACTTCACCTGGGCCTTGCGCCGTTCGCTGGTGACCAGGCCGGCCGCCGCCAGCACCGGGCCGGAGGGTTTGCCGAGGCTATCGTACAACTCGTCGAGGTTATCGGCGGTCTCGATCTGCAGCTTCACGCCGAGATCCTCGGCGAAATGCTGGACCAGCTCGTACTCGAAGCCGGTTTCGCCGTTGCGGTCCTGGAAATAGGTGGCCGGGCTGTTGCGGGTGATCACGCGCAGCACGCCATCCTCCTTCACGCGCTCGAGAGTGCTGGGTTTTTCAACGCAGGCACCGAGCAACAGAAAGAGTCCGGTTGCGAAAAGCCATCTGGCGCAACGCTGGCGCAAAGCAGTGTGGGCGAACATAGGTTGCAGTATACGCAAAGGACTGGCCCAACCATATCTCGACAACTGTTAGCTTGTCTGGTAGCGGGTTCTGTGGTGTGGGTGCCTGCCTATGGAGGTTTGGCGCCTGTGAGATCGAGCGCCGCGCGGGCGGCGCTCGATCTCACAGGCGCCGGACCGGCAACGACGAACACCTGAATTTCTGACCCGAAAGTCCGGTTCCGCCGCCCGGCAGCCGTGGCTTAGAGCGGGTGCCGAAACCCTTTGAATTAGGCTAGAATGCACGGCCTCTAAGCACACCCCTTCCTGAGGCTGTCCCGACGATGTTGATCCTGCGCGGCGCTCCTGCCCTTTCTGCCTTTCGCCACGGTAAATTACTCGAGCAACTGAGCCAGAAAGTTCCCGCTGTTACTGGTTTGTATGCCGAATTCGCCCACTTCGCCGATGTCGACGGCGAGCTGACCGCCGACCAGCAGCAGGTGCTGGGCCGTCTGCTCAAGTACGGCCCGAGCGTGCCGGTACAGGAGCCGAGCGGCCGCCTGTTCCTGGTCGTGCCGCGCCTGGGCACCATTTCGCCCTGGGCCAGCAAGGCCAGCGACATTGCCCACAACTGCGGCCTGCAGTCGATCCAGCGCCTGGAGCGCGGTATCGCCTACTACGTTGCCGGCAGCCTGAGCGAAGCCGACGCCGAACTGATCGCCGCCGAGCTGCACGACCGCATGACCCAGCGCGTGCTCGGCCAGCTGGAGCAGGCCGCTGACCTGTTCAGCCATGCCCAGCCAAAGCCGATGACCTCGGTGGACATCCTCGCCGGTGGCCGTGACGCCCTGGCCAAGGCCAACATCGACCTGGGCCTGGCCCTGGCCGAAGACGAGATCGACTACCTGGTCAACGCCTTCCAGGGTCTCAAGCGCAACCCGAACGACATCGAACTGATGATGTTCGCCCAGGCCAACTCCGAGCACTGCCGCCACAAGATCTTCAACGCCAGTTGGGACATCGACGGCCAGGCTCAGGAAAAGAGCCTGTTCGGCATGATCAAGAACACCTACCAGATGCACAACGAAGGTGTGCTGTCTGCGTACAAGGACAACGCCTCGGTGATCGTCGGCAACGTTGCCGGCCGTTTCTTCCCGAACCCTGAAACCCGCCAGTACGGTGCGGTACAGGAGCCGGTGCACATCCTGATGAAGGTGGAAACCCACAACCACCCGACCGCCATCGCCCCGTTCTCCGGCGCCTCCACCGGCTCCGGCGGCGAAATCCGCGACGAAGGCGCGACCGGCCGTGGTGCCAAGCCCAAGGCCGGCCTGACCGGCTTCACCGTGTCCAACCTGCGTATCCCGGGCTTCGAACAGCCGTGGGAGCAGGCCTACGGCAAGCCTGAGCGCATCGTCGACGCCCTCGACATCATGATCGAAGGCCCGCTGGGTGGCGCTGCGTTCAACAACGAATTCGGTCGCCCGGCCCTGACCGGTTACTTCCGTACCTTCGAGCAGGCCATCAACACCCCGCACGGTGAAGAAGTGCGCGGCTACCACAAGCCGATCATGCTGGCCGGTGGCATGGGCAACATCCGTGAAGACCACGTGCAGAAGGGTGAGATCACTGTCGGCGCCAAGCTGATCGTGCTCGGTGGCCCGGCCATGCTGATCGGCCTGGGCGGCGGCGCCGCTTCGTCGGTGGCGACCGGTGCCAGCTCGGCTGACCTGGACTTTGCTTCGGTACAGCGCGAAAACCCGGAAATGGAGCGCCGTTGCCAGGAGGTCATCGACCGCTGCTGGCAGCTGGGCGACAAGAACCCGATCGCCTTCATCCACGACGTCGGCGCCGGCGGTATCTCCAACGCCTTCCCTGAGCTGGTCAACGACGGTGGCCGTGGTGGCCGCTTCGAGCTGCGCAACGTGCCCAACGACGAGCCGGGCATGGCCCCGCACGAAATCTGGAGCAACGAATCGCAAGAACGTTACGTGCTGGCCGTCAGCGCCGTCGACTTCGAGCGCTTCAAGGCCATCTGCGAACGTGAGCGTTGCCCGTTTGCCGTAGTGGGTGAAGCGACTGAAGAGCAACACCTGACCGTAAGCGACAGCCACTTCGGCAACACGCCGGTAGACATGCCGCTCGATGTGCTGCTGGGCAAGCCACCACGCATGCACCGTTCGGTTACCCGCGAAGCCGAGCTGGGCGATGACTTCGACCCGAGCAAGCTGGACCTGGACAACGCCGTTCAGCGCGTCCTCAGCCACCCGGCCGTGGCCAGCAAGAGCTTCCTGATCACCATCGGCGACCGCACCATCACTGGCCTGGTCGCTCGTGACCAGATGGTCGGCCCGTGGCAGGTACCGGTGGCCGACTGCGCCGTCACCGCCACCAGCTTCGACGTCTACACCGGTGAAGCCATGGCCATGGGCGAGCGTACCCCGCTGGCGCTGCTGGATGCCCCGGCGTCCGGCCGCATGGCCATTGGCGAGACACTGACCAACCTGGCCGCTGCACGCATCGAGAAGCTGTCCGACATCAAACTGTCGGCCAACTGGATGTCCGCTGCCGGCCACCCAGGTGAAGACGCCCGCCTGTACGACACCGTCAAGGCTGTCGGCATGGAGCTGTGCCCGGAGCTGGGCATCACCATTCCGGTCGGCAAAGACTCGATGTCGATGAAGACCAAGTGGAGCGACGAGGGCGTCGAGAAGAGCGTCACCTCGCCAATGTCGCTGATCATCACCGGCTTCGCCCCGGTCACCGACATCCGCAAGACCCTGACCCCGCAACTGCGCATGGACAAGGGTGAAACCGACCTGATCCTGATCGACCTGGGCCGTGGCAAGAACCGCATGGGCGCCTCGATCCTGGCCCAGACCTACGGCAAGATCGCTGCCCAGGCACCGGACGTCGACGATGCCGAAGACCTCAAGGCCTTCTTCGCCGTGATCCAGGGCCTGAACGCCGACGGTCACCTGCTGGCCTACCACGACCGTTCCGACGGCGGCCTGGTTACCACCGTGCTGGAAATGGCCTTCGCCGGCCACTGCGGTCTCGACCTGCACCTCGACCCGCTGACCGACAGCCGTGGCGACGTACCGGCCATCCTCTTCAACGAAGAGCTGGGCGCGGTCATCCAGGTTCGCCAGGATGCCACTCCGGACGTGCTGGCACAGTTCAGCGCCGCTGGCCTGGGTGAGTGCGTCGCGGTGATCGGCAAGCCGATCAACAACGGTGAAGTGTCCATCAGCCTGAACGGCGAAGTGCTGTTCGACGACGACCGCCGCATGCTGCAGCGCCAGTGGGCCGAGACCAGCTACCAGATCCAGCGCCTGCGTGACAACGCCGACTGCGCCGACCAGGAATTCGACCTGCTGCTCGAAGAGGACAACCCGGGCCTGTCGGTCAAGCTGGGCTTCGACGTCAACGACGACATCGCCGCGCCGTACATCAAGAAGGGTGTGCGCCCGCAAGTGGCCATCCTGCGCGAGCAGGGCGTCAACGGCCAGGTCGAGATGGCTGCCGCCTTCGACCGCGCCGGCTTCGCTGCCATTGACGTGCACATGAGCGATATCCTCGCCGGCCGTGTCGACTTCGAAGCCTTCAAGGGCCTGGTCGCCTGCGGTGGCTTCTCCTACGGTGACGTGCTGGGTGCCGGTGAAGGCTGGGCCAAGTCGGCCCTGTTCAACAGCCGCGCCCGTGATGCCTTCCAGGCCTTCTTCGAGCGTACCGACAGCTTCGCCCTGGGCGTGTGCAACGGTTGCCAGATGATGTCCAACCTGCACGAGCTGATCCCGGGCACCGAGCACTGGCCGCACTTCGTGCGCAACCGCTCGGAGCAGTTCGAGGCGCGTGTGGCCATGGTCGAAGTGCAGAAGTCCAACTCGATCTTCCTGCAGGGCATGGCCGGTTCGCGCATGCCGATCGCCATCGCCCACGGTGAAGGCCATGCCGAGTTCGCCAGCGAAGAAGCACTGTTGGCAGCCGACCTGTCCGGTTGCGTGGCCCTGCGCTACGTCGACAACCACGGCAAGGTCACCGAAGCCTACCCGGCCAACCCGAACGGCTCGCCGCGTGGTATCACCGGCCTCACCAGCCGCGACGGCCGCGTGACCATCATGATGCCGCACCCGGAGCGTATGTTCCGTGCCGTGCAGAACTCCTGGCGCCCGGATGAGTGGCAGGAAGATGCCGCGCTGATGCGCATGTTCCGCAACGCACGGGTGTGGGTGAACTAAGGCGTGTACAAGCTCGCCTTCTTCGTCCCCGCCAGCCACGTCGAAGTGGTCAAGGCCGCTGTGTTCGCCGCTGGTGGCGGGCGCATCGGCGACTATGACCACTGCGCCTGGCAAACCCTGGGCCAGGGCCAGTTTCGCCCGTTGGACGGCAGCCAGCCGTTCCTCGGGCAAACCGGCCAGGTCGAGGTGGTGGAAGAGTGGAAGGTGGAGCTGGTGGTGGCTGACGAGCTGATTGTCCAGGCCGTCGCTGCACTCAAGCAGAGCCACCCGTACGAGACGCCAGCCTACGAAGTCTGGCGGCTCGCCGAGTTCTAGACCGCATCAAGGCAATTCGCGGGTAAACCCGCTCCCACAGGGATCGCACAACCCTCGGATATTGTGCGATCCCTGTGGGAGCGGGTTCACCCGCGAAGAGGCCTTACAATCCAGGCACAATCTCCTTGCCCTGCCCGGGCCGCTTCAGCCACCCACAAGCCAGCAACCCCACCTCGAACAGCACCCACATCGGCACCGCCAGCATCGTCTGCGAAAACACATCCGGCGGCGTCAGGATCATCCCCACCACAAAGCAGCCGACGATCACGTAGGGCCTGCTGCGCCGCAACGTGGCCACATCGGCCAACCCCACCCAGACCACGATAAACGTCGCCACCGGGATCTCGAACGCCAGCCCGAACGCCAGGAACAGCGCCAGGATAAAGTCCAGGTACTGGCTGATATCGGTCATCATCGCCACGCCTTCCGGTGTCACGCTGGCGAAGAAGCCGAACATCATCGGGAACACCAGGAAGAACGCGAAGGCCATGCCGGCATAGAACAGCACGATGCTCGACACCAGCAGCGGCAGGGCAATGCGCCGTTCACGGCGGTACAGCCCCGGCGCCAGAAAGCCCCAGGCCTGGTGCAGCAGCAGCGGCATGGCCACGAACAGTGCGCACATCGCGGTCAGCTTGAACGGCGTCAGGAACGGCGAAGTGACGCTGGTGGCGATCATGCTCGCGCCTTCCGGCAAGAAGCGCCGCAGCGGTTCGGAAATCAGCGTGTACAACGTCTGGGCGAAGGGGAACAGCCCGGCGAACACCAGCGCCACCAGTGCCAGGCAACGCACCAGTCGTTTGCGCAGGTCGCGCAGGTGTTCGGTCAGCGGCATGCTCGCCGCCGGGTCCATGGCAATACTCATGTAGCGTTTTCCTTGGGGGAAGCAACCGTAGCCGCATCATTGGCCGGCTCCGCGTTCAGGCTGATGCCCTGGCGGATCTCCTGTTCCAGGCGCTGCAAAGGCGCACTGTCGAGATTGGGTAGCTCGACAGCGCGCAGGTCGATCTCCCGCTCCACCTGCGTGCGCAAGGCGTGCATGGCCCGGCGCGCCTGGCCCAGGCCACGGCCAAGCGTGCGCGCCGCCACCGGCAGACGTTCCGGGCCCAGCACCAGTAGCGCGACGATGCCGACCAGCAGCAACTCGCTGAAGCCTACCTCGAACATCAGGCCTGACGATCCGCTTGAGGCTGTTGCGTGGCCTGGCCAGCCAGCGGGGCCTGCTGCTGTACGTGCGCCTGGCCAGCCAGCGGGGCCTGCTGCTGTACGTGCGCCTGGCCAGGGGCGTTGGCGTCATTGTCGCCGCCCATGGACTTGCGAAAGCCCTGGATCGCCTCGCCCACATCGCTACCCAGGCCCTTGAGGCGCTTGGTACCAAACAGCAGGAATACGATCAGCAGTACGATCACCAGTTGCCAGATTCCAATGCCACCCATTGCGACCACTCCTGTAAGGTCATGAAAAGGAAGGGCAATCCTGCCTCGCGTAGATGACGTGCACATGACGAACGGTCACTGCCATCTACCTGCAACACCTGGCGTGTTGACTGGCGTCTTTATTCGGCGACAGAGGCAGGCAAGGATGGGTGGCAGGCAACAGCGGGGCGTGGCCCTGCTGATGGTGATGGTGGTGCTGGCGATGCTGGCGGCGGGCATGGCCTGGCTGGTGGAAGATGGCCGGCGCCAGGTCGAAGACGTGCGCCTGTTGCACCAGCGGGTGCAAGCGCGGGCGATGGAACAGGCCGGCCTGGCCTATGCCGAGCAGGCCCTGCGTGACCCCAGCTGGCGGCTTAGCCCGCTGTTCTGGCAGGCCTTGCGCGGGCAGCCGCTGAACTATGATTTTGGCGCTGGCCAGGCGCAGTTGCGGGTGCGCGACCAGCACACCTGCTTCAACGTCAATGCGCTGCTCGGCGCTGATGGCGAGCGTGCCGCGCGCCAGTTGCGTTATCTGCTGGGTGACGACATGGCTGCCGAGCGCCTGGTCGATGCCTTGGCTGACTGGCTCGATGCCGACAGCGATGCCCGCCTGCAGGGCGCCGAAAGCGCCCAGTATTTGCGCCAGCAACCACCGCGCCTGGCGGCCAACCAGCCGATGCTCGATACCAGCGAGCTGAACCTGCTACTCGAGCCGGACGCCAGCCGCCAGAGCCGTTACCCGATGCTGTGTGCCTTGCCGCAGACCACTGGTTGGCGGCTGAATGCCAATGCCCTGGGGCTGGAGCATCTGCCGTTGCTGGAGGCGCTGTATGAAGGGCGTTATCCGCGCTCGTTGCTCAGCCGCATTATCGGCGGCCGGCCGGCGTCGGGGTATGTGGATGCAGCTGCGTTACGCCAGGCGCTGGGGGCAGTGGATGACGAAACCTTCGAACGGTTGAGCGAAGGGCTGCTGTTGAACAGTGGGTATTTCCTGTTGCAGCTGTCGTTCGCGGAGGAAGGGCGGGTGATACGCAGCGAGTTCCAGGTGGAGGCACTGGGGGTGGTGCAATGGCATGCCCGGGTGCCGGCGCAGCAGGTGCGGGTGCGCAGCCGCGAGCCGATGGCCTGGTAAAGCTTTAAATAGCCGGGGCCGCAAAGCGGCCCCTGTACGCCGATCTAATCTCCCCGCTATCTGGTCTTGCGTTTACCGGCATCTGCTTGCCACCGGTATACCAAGGGGTTGCGACAGCCCCTCTGAACTGTAAAAACAAGTCTAATTACGGTTAATCATATGAAAGAGATCTTCAGGCGGTCTGCCTCGAATGGTCGATATAGATGCTTCGACGGCTCCTCTTTCGAGATAAAGCTGGGTTGAGATTTGGGCGGCCAAAGCGAGGCCGATGCTATTTGTCGCATGGTGTGTTACATAAGCAGCTGTAACGCCGGCGGCAAAATTTTCGACGCGGTTAACCACTGTGGTTGATAAGGGCTCCAGCACTTTGGGGCTATTAATGATATTGTTTCCTATCGTTGCAGCAAACTCGAGGTCATCAATGTGTAGAGAAATATGAGGTGAGGCCGGTGCTGGTGTTTGTACGGTTCTATGTAAGTTTATTCGTAAATTTGAGCTTTGCCAGTTGCTTCCTCCGATACGTAGCTGTGGTCTATCTACAGAAAGAGTTGGAAGCTGACCGGTCAGCCAATTTACTCCCCGCTTCAGCCATTCCCACCATTGTCCACTTGGGTCATTCCGGTTGATGGGATCGTTCTGGCAATAGCAGTAGCCGTTAGGCCCGCCCTTGCGAAATGGAGACTGAGTATCAGGTTGGAGAAATCGCCCTGATCTGGGGCTGTAGAATCGGTGTCCATTGCCGAGTGCATAACAGTCCAGCATTCTATCAAGCCGCTGCCCGCTGAAGGCAACAAGATGTGCTGATGGAGCTGTGTGCAGGAAACCATAGGGTGAATAGTTCTGCTGCGTGCTGCCAGGAATACCGCGCAATGCGGTGTTTGCATTGTCAGACTGCAAGATTTGACTGGTTGTTCTTTTTGTATCCAGTTCTGCTAATGCAATACCATTGGCCCAGAGCAGGTGACGTGTGCTGTCACTTGCTTGGCAAACCAATTGGTCACCTTGAAAGAAAAAGTTTTTCCTTTTTGGCTGGAGCGTTGTTAGTTGCATATGCTTGGGCCGCGGAGTCGTAGGTGGTGGAATGATTTTCTACAGACTGGCGGCTGTCTACTGGCAGAATTATCAGGTGGCCGTTCCTACAAAGGATTGCATAACCTCTATAGGAACAGCCTTATGTCGCGATAGGGCCGCAAAGCGACTCTTGTGGGAAGATCGGTCAGACAGTCCCGATTTCCCCACCATCGATACGCTGAATCACCACCGTCGCAGCCCGCGGCCTTACCGTGGTGCCTGCCGGGGTGGCATCGGTGGCCTTGTCGGTATACGGCCAGTTACCCGGGTGCTGGATGTTGACGAACAGTGTCTTGTTGTCCGGGGTAAAGGTAATCCCGGTCACTTCGCACTCGTTCGGCCCGACGAAGAAGCGGCGCAGGTCCACCTGGTTCTGCGCGTTCACCGGCACCTGCTTGCCGCTGGCATCCACCAGTTGGGTAGGGATCACCGCCAGCAATTGGTCGTTGGTGTAGTCGGTCACGGTGCTCTCGCCGTTGTCGGTCTCGAACCACAGCACGCCACGGCTATCGAAGCTCATGCCGTCCGGGCTGGCGAACTGGTTCAGTTCGGTCAGGCCGGAGCGGTTGATGTCGGCGGTGCCGGCAGCGTTGGCGCCGAACACGAAGATGTCCCAGGTGAAGCTCAGCTGGTCGTCGCTGTCGTGCCAGCGGATGATGTGGCCGTGACGGTTCGGGCCGCGCGGGTTGGCTGCATCGGCCTTTTCTGGCGTGCGCGCGCTGTTGTTGGTCAGGGTCAGGTACACGTCGCCGTTGAGCGGGTTGACCGTGGTCCACTCCGGGCGGTCCATCGGCGTTGCGCCCACGGCATCGGCGGCACCACGGGTGTTGAGGATGATGCCCGGCAGGTCGCCAAACAGCGCGCCCAGGGTGCTACCCCCAGTGGTGGCGGTGGCCACGTCCAGCAACAGCCATACACCCGTGCCGTCGGCATTGAAGCGGGCCACGTACAGCTTGCCCTGGTCGAGGTACTTGGCGCCGGTGGCCAGGCGGTCGGCCGGGGTGGCGTCGGCGGCGTCCCACACGGCGGTGGACACCCACTTGTACAGGTACTCGTTGTTCGAGTCGTCACCCATGTACCACACCAGCGGCTTGCCGGCGACGGGCAGGCCTGGGGCGCAGCCTTCGTGGCGGAAGCGGCCCAGCGCGGTGCGCTTGGTGGCCAGGGTGCTGCTGTTGTACGGGTCGATTTCAACGATGTAGCCGTAGGTGCTGGCTTCGTTGCGGTAGTCGTCGGTGGCGCTGGCGCCTTTGACGGTGACATCGAAACGGGCGAACTCGTCGGCCACCTCGCTGCTGTCACCGGCTGCGGTTTCCCACTTGTACTGGCCGCTGGAAGTGCCCACGCCAATGCGGCGCTGGTCTTCGGGGCGGGTGCCCTTGTTGACGAAGATGCCTGGCCAGTTCTCTTCACAGGTCAGGTAGGTGCCCCACGGGGTGTAGCCGTTGCCGCAGTTGTTGTTGGTGCCGCGGCAGTGGGTACCGGCGGTGGAATACTTGGTCTTGACATGGTCGGTACCCCGCAGCGGGCCGGTGATTTCCATGCGCGAAGCGGTAGTGAAGCGGCGGTTGAGCGGGTCGTTGTCGACCACCTGCCAGCGGCCGCCGATTTTCTGCAGGCGCACCACGCCGGCGCCGTGGGCGTTGATTTCCTTGCGCACCTCCTCGGCCGGGCGCTTGCCGTTGACATCGGTGGTCGGGCCGGCCGGGTGCAGGGCGGCGGTGTCGATGTACTCGAAGTTGATCGCCAGCAGGCCGTCTTCGGAGCTGCCGTTGATGGGGAAGAAGTGCATGCCGTCATGGTGCATGCCCATGGCGTTGGCCTGGTCGGTCGAGGTGTTGCTGCCGTCGGGCTTCCACGGGTTGCCGTTGCTGTTGATCGGCGTGCCCCAGGGCGCCAGCACGTAGGCGCTGTAGCCGGCGGCAACCACGCAGGCGTCGGTGCGCGAGCCCGGGATGGACTGGAAGCCCAGTGCCAGTTTCGGCACTTCCGGCTCAGTCACGGGTGGCTCGGTGACCGGATCATCGTGATCGGAGCCACCACCGTCGAAGCAGCCTGTCAGGCCGGTACCGGCAATCATGGCGATGGCGGCGCCCAGGCTGCCGCGCATCACACTGCGGCGGCTCAGGTAAGCATCCATGACATTGGCCATCGGCAGGTTGCCGCTTTGGTTCCGGTCCAGGTTGTCGCCGGTATCTCGACTCATCAGGGTGTCCTTATGTTGGCTGAGTTAGAGGAAACCGCGACTTTAGTGCGCAAATATGATGATTCATTGGCAGAAATGTTAAGGGGGTTTTAAAACAACTCGCTCTTAGAAGCATGGCCTACAGATCCATTTGGAATGACTGTCGGATTTCTGCCATCAAACTGTAATGCCAACGCCGCAACATCCGGGTCCCTGAATGAACATGGATAAGGATGGCAGGTTCGATGGCAAGCAGTGTGCACAGGCGCGAAGTGATTGGCTGGATGGGTGTCGGTGCCTTGGCACCGTTGCTCGGCGCCTGCTCCGCCTTCCCTGGCCAGCAGGGCGGCAACGCCCGCCTCGACCTGCTGTACGTGGCCGATACCCTCGATGCCCGCCAGCCTGGCCAGGCCGTGGTGCCGGCCACCCGCCTGGGGCCGGTCAGCCACCTGGGCCGCGCCCCCTGGATGACCGGCAGCAGCGCCAGTATCGCCTACCCGCGACTGGCGCCACTGCTCGATGCCAGCCAGGCTGCATCTGCCCAACTGGGCGGCTACGCGGTGCTGGCGGCGTTGCTGGAGCAATTGCGCGGCGAGGCTGGGGCGGGCAACAGCCTGACCCTGGAAAACGGCCAAGGCTGGAATGGCAGTGGCCTGGCTTACCTGACCCAGGGCGAAAGCGGCCTGCAGGGCAGCCAGCTGCTGGGCATCGAAGCACGGGTCAGCAGCGACGAGCGCGTGCTGTGGCCACAACGCAGCCCGGCGCTGTATCGCCAGGCTACCGCCGTTACCCTGGGCGCCGGGCTGGCGGACACGCAACGTCAGGCGTTGGGCCTGGAAGCCTTGCACATCTTCGAACGCGGCGGCGCACGTATTGCCGTGGTCGGCGTGACCGACCCCTACGCCCAGGACCAGAAAGCCTCTCTTAAACAGTGGTACCAGTCATTGCAGCCAGTGTTCGAACAGGCCCGGCGCGAGGCCGACCTGGTGGTGGCCATGGCCGATGTCGGTACCGGGCCGGGCCTGTGGCTGGCCGAGCGGGTGCCGCAGATCGACGTGCTGCTGTGCGCTCGTGGCCAGGACCTGTGGCCGGCGCCGGTCGAGGTGAGCCAGGCCAGCGGCCGCCGCGTGCCGGTGCTGTTCGCCGGGTGCCGGGGCAGCGGCGCCTTTCGCCTGCGCTGCCAGCGCGTGGCCGGGCTGTGGCAGTTCGACGGGCGTTTCTTCCCGGCCTTTGAACAACAGCTGGCACCCGCCGCACAGCAGCGTGTCGGGGCATTGCAGGCAGAACTGCGCCAGCAGCGCGCCGGCCATGCGGCCTGGCTCGACCAACCGCTGGCCCGCGCGCCCCAGGCGCTGTGGCGCCGCGACACCCGCGGCGGCAGTTGGGACCGCCTGCTGCATCAGGCCCTGGCCGACGACAGCAGCATGCCAGTGCTGCTGCCGGGCCTGCGTTATGACTACCCGCTGCCCGCCGGGGCGGCCATCACCCGTGAACACCTGATCAGTCTCACCGGTGGCTACCCGGCACCGGTGGTCGAAGCGCCGGCCCGGCAGGTCGAGCAAGTGCTGGAAAACGCCGCGGAGCAACTGTTCGGCGACCCGCTGCTGCTGGACAACAGCCAGGACCTGCCGCGCTGGCAGGGCCAGGCCTGGCGTGTCAGCTACAGCCCGCAAGGCAAGCGCATCAGTGGCCTGGAGCCGGTGCAGGGCCTGTGCCGCACCTTTGGCCTGCAATTCGAAACCCAGGCTGGCGAGCCGCTGTGGCAACGGGTCGAAGCCTGGCTCGCCCGGCAGCCGGCCGACTGGCAACTGGTGCCGCTGCAACTGCCCGAAGTGCGCTACGTACAGGGGCACCCGGGCTGGCACCCAAGGCAGCTGGCCTCGTGATGCTCGCCTCGCGCCTGCTGACTGGCGCCGGCCTGACCCTGGCCGGATGGCTGGCCGCCCAGTGCGTGCTGCAACTGGGCCGCCAGCCGCAACCTGCCACTGCGCCCGCAGCGGCCAACAAGCCGCTGCCTGGCTTGATGGTCGGCCATTGGCAGGTACCCGTCGACGACGGTGCCATCGCCATCACCCACTTGCCGCTGCAATACCTCGGCGGCCTCAAGGCCCAGCCGCTGGCCTCCAGCGTGGTAGTGCTGCGCTATGGCGAGCAGGTGCGCACTTTGGCCCGCGGCCAGCGCCTGGCGCCAGGGATCGTGCTGCAGGACATCGACAGCGATGGCCTGATTTTCAACAACCAGGGGCGGCGTGAGCGCCTGCCCTGGCCGCCACGCCCCGCCGTGACCGGCTTCAAGCGGCAAGGATGAACGATGCTTGTTAGATATTGCGTGGCGACCGTGCTGAGCCTGACCCTGTCCATGGCCTGTGCCGAAGAGCCGGTGTTCGATGACAACGGCACGCCCCTGTACGAGGTCAACTTCGTCGACACCGAACTGGGCGAGTTCATCGATAGCGTGTCGCGCATCACCGGGACCACCTTCATTGTCGACCCCCGAGTCAAGGGCAAGGTCACCGTGCGCACCGTCGACCTGCACGACGCCGATGCCATCTACGACATCTTCCTGGCCCAGTTGCGCGCCCAGGGCTACGCCACTGTCGACCTGCCCAACGGCAGCGTGAAGATCGTTCCCGACCAGGCCGCTCGCCTGGAACCCGTGCCGGTGGAGGCCGGAGGGCAGCAGGGGGAAGGCAGCGACAGCGTGGCTACTCGGGTATTCAATGTGCGCAACGCCGCCAGCGAGCAGGTGCTGGGCATTCTCAAGCCTCTGATCGACCCTCGGGTCGGTGTGATCACACCTTACCCGGCGGCGCACCAGTTGGTCGTTACCGACTGGCGCAGCAACCTGGAACGTATCGCCAGCTTGCTGCGCCAGCTCGACCGCCCCCAGGAGACACCCGGCAACGGCAGTACTCAGGTCATCTACCTGCGGCATGCCAATGCTGGCGAAGTGGTCAAGGTGTTGCGCGGGCTCAGCCAGGAAGGCATGGCGCCCGCTGAAGGTGCGGGCGAAGGCGAGGGCAAGTACCGGCCCGTGGTGGCTGCTGCCGGCGGCTCGGGCATCCGCCTGGAATACGAAGAAGGCACCAACGCCGTGGTCATGGTCGGCCCCGACAGCGAGCTGGCCGCCTACCGCGCCATCGTCGAGCAGCTGGACATTCGCCGTGCCCAGGTCGTGGTGGAAGCGATCATCGCCGAGGTGTCCGACAGCAGCGCCCAGGAACTGGGTGTGCAGTGGCTGTTCGCCGACGAGAAGTTCGGTGCCGGCATTGTCAATTTCGGCAGCAACGGGGTGAACATCGCCAACATCGCCGGGGCCGCCGCCAGTGGCGACAACGAGGCCCTGAGCGACCTGTTGTCCAGCACCACCGGCGCCATGGCGGGTATCGGCCATTTCGGTGGCGGTTTCAACTTCGCCATGCTGGTCAATGCGCTGAAGGGCAAGAGCGGCTTCAACCTGCTGTCCACGCCCACCCTGCTGACTCTGGACAACGCCGAGGCGTCGATCCTGGTTGGCCAGGAGGTGCCCTTCGTCACCGGTTCGGTGACGCAGAGCAACGCCAACCCGTACCAGACCATCGAGCGCAAGGAGGTCGGGGTGAAGCTGCGCATCAAGCCGCAGATCAACATCGACAACAGCGTGCGCCTGGATATTGTCCAGGAGGTGTCATCGATTGCCGAGTCAACCGCTGCCAGCGACGTGATCACCAACAAGCGCGAGATCAAGACCAAGGTCATGGTCGAGGACAACGGCCTGGTGATCCTCGGCGGCCTGATCAGCGACGAACTGAGCACCAGCGACCAGCGCGTGCCGCTGCTAGGCGATATCCCTTACCTGGGCCGGCTGTTCCGCTCCGACGCCACCAAGAACACCAAGCAGAACCTGATGGTGTTCATTCGCCCGCGCATCCTGCGTGACGGGCCGAGCCTGGCCGGGCTCAGCGAAGCCAAGTACCGCACCTTGCAGCAGACCACGCCGCTGCAATTGCCTGACCTGGCTGATGCACAAGGTGCTACGCCGCTGCTGCAAGTGTTTCCCTCCAGCCGCGCACGGCTGGAAGGCGGTACCTGGTGATGCTGCCTTATCGCCAGGCACGGCAGAGCGGGGTGGCCATGGCCCCGGCGGAGCAGGGCTGGCAGCTGTGGCTGCGGCGCGACGCCGACAGTGCCCAGTTGCAGGAGCTGTTGCGCGTGTACGGCCAGCCCAGCCTGCTCGAATACCTGGAGCCTGCGCTGTTCGACGAACGCCTTGGCCAGCTGTACCAGGCCGGTGATGCCGCCACCGAGGCGCTGATCGAAGGCATTGGTGACCATGTCGACCTGGACAGCCTGATGAGCGAAATGCCGCGCATCGAGGACCTGCTGGAAAGCGACGACGAAGCTCCGGTAATCCGCCTGATCAACGGCCTGTTCGGCCAGGCCCTGCGCCTGCGCGCCTCGGACATTCATATAGAAACCTTCGAGCAGAGCCTGGTGGTGCGCCTGCGGATCGATGGTCACCTGCGCGAAGTGTTGCGCCCACCGCGTGCACTGTCGGCCATGCTGGTGTCGCGGATCAAGGTCATGGCGCGCCTGGACATCGCCGAAAAGCGCCAGCCCCAGGATGGCCGTATCACCCTGCGTGCGGCGGGGCGTGAAGTGGATGTGCGCGTTTCGACCCTGCCCGGCATCCATGGCGAGCGGGTGGTGATGCGTGTGCTCGACAAGCAGGCCAGCCTTTTGGCGCTAGGCAACCTGGGCATGCCGGCAGCGGTGTTGCAGGGCCTGCGCAGCTGCCTGGCGCGGCCCAACGGTATCGTGCTATCCACGGGGCCGACCGGTTCGGGCAAGACCACTACCTTGTACGCCAGCCTCAACAGCCTCAACGACGGCAGCCGCAATATCCTCACCGTCGAGGACCCGGTGGAATACGCCATCGCCGGCATCGGCCAGACCGCCATCAACCCGCGTGCCGGGCTGACCTTCGCCAGTGGCCTGCGCGCCATCCTGCGCCAGGACCCGGACGTGATCATGCTCGGCGAAATCCGCGACCAGGAGACCGCGCAGATCGCCGTGCAGGCCAGCCTCACCGGCCACCTGGTGTTATCCACACTGCACACCAACAGTGCGGTGGGCGCGGTGACCCGCCTGCGTGACATGGGCGTCGAGCCGTTCCTGATCGCCTCGTGCCTGCGCGGCGTACTGGCCCAGCGCCTGGTGCGGCGCTTGTGCAGTTGCGCCGTGGCGCACCCACTGCAACCGGCGGAACGTGACCTGTGGCCCGAGCTGGCGGCACTGGGCAGCAGCTACCACGCAGTGGGCTGCGAGCAGTGCCAGGGCAGCGGTTATGTCGGGCGCCTGGGCCTGTATGAATTCATCGAACTGGACGCCGGGCTGATCGGCCTGCTGTACGACGGCGCCAGTGAACTGGCCATGCAGGACTACCTGGCCGAACGCCGGCAGAGCCTGGTGGCGATGGCCAGCGGCTGCCTGGCCCGTGGCGAGACCAGTTTTGCCGAAGTACTGCGTGTGGTGCAGGGCTGAGCCATGCCGACCTATCGCTACCAGGCCGTCGATCTCGCCGGCAAGCCCCACAAGGCCAGCTTGCAGGCCGACAGCGAACGTCATGCCCGTCAGTTGTTGCGCGAGCAGGGCCTGTTCGCTCGCCGGTTGCAGCGTCACGAAGCCGGCACCCGGCAACCCCGGCGCCAGCGCCTGAGCCGCGCCCAGCTGTGCGAACTGACTCGTCAGCTGGCCACCCTGACCGGTGCCGGCATCCCTCTGGTCGACGCCCTGGCTACCCTGGAACGGCAACTGCGCCAGCCCGCCCTGCACAGTGTGCTGGTGGCCTTGCGCGGCTCGTTGGCCGAAGGCCTGGGCCTGGCCCGCAGCCTGGCCCGTCAGGGGGCACCGTTCACCGGCCTGTATTGCGCGCTGGTCGAGGCCGGCGAGCGCTCCGGGCGCCTGGCCCAGGTGCTGACCCGCCTCGCCGACCACCTGGAGCAGGTACAACGACAACAGCACAAGGCACGTACCGCGCTGATCTACCCCACCGTTTTGATGGGGGTATCACTCGCCGTGGTAGTAGGCCTGATGACCTTCGTCGTGCCCAAGCTCACCGAACAGTTCGCCCACGCCGGGCAGAGCCTGCCGCTCATTACATCGCTGCTGATCGGTCTGAGCCAAGGGCTGGTGCAGGCCGGGCCCTGGCTGTTGGCGCTGGCCCTGCTGCTCGGAGTGCTCGGCGGCTGGTTGTTGCGCAAGCCGTACTGGTGCCTGCGCCGCGACCAGTTGCTGCTACGCCTGCCACACATTGGCAGCCTGCTGCAGGTGCTGGAAAGCGCGCGCCTGGCACGCAGCCTGGCGATTCTCAGCGGCAGCGGTGTGGCCCTGCTCGAAGCCCTGCAAGTGGCCACTGAAACTGTCGGCAACCGGCGTATCCGTCTGGCCATGGAGCAGGTGCGCCAGCAGGTGCAGGGCGGCACCAGCCTGCACCGCGCGCTGGATGCCAGCCAGCAATTCCCGCCGCTGCTGGTGAACATGGTCGGCAGCGGTGAGGCCAGCGGCACCCTGGCCGACATGCTCGAGCGCGTGGCCGACGACCAGGAGCGCGGCTTTGCCCGCCAGGTCGATACCGCCATGGCGCTGTTCGAACCCCTGATGATCCTGGTGATGGGCGCCGTGGTGCTGTTCATCGTGCTGGCGGTGCTGCTGCCGATCATGCAACTCAACCAGGGCCTGCAACTGTGACGACAAGGAGTACTGCCATGCAGCATCGACGTAACCGCCAGCGCGGTTTCACCCTCATGGAAATCATGGTGGTGATCTTCATCATCGGCTTGCTGATCGCCGTGGTTGCGCCCAGCGTGCTGGGCAACCAGGACAAGGCCATGAAGCAGAAGGTGATGGCCGACCTGGCCACCCTGGAGCAGGCGCTGGACATGTATCGCCTGGACAACCTGCGTTTCCCCAGCAGCGAACAGGGCCTGGCCGCGCTGGTGAAAAAGCCGGCCCAGGAACCGCTGCCACGGGCCTGGCGCAGTGACGGCTACGTGCGCCGCCTGCCGGAAGACCCGTGGGGCACCCCATACCAGTACCGCATGCCCGGCGAACATGGCCGGGTCGACGTGTACTCGCTGGGCGCCGATGGCCAGCCGGGCGGCGAAGGCCAGGATGCCGACCTGGGTAACTGGGAGCTGTAACGGGTGCGTTGTCAGCGGGGCTTCAGCCTGATCGAGTTGCTGGTGGTGCTGGCCATCGCCGGGCTGATGACCGGGCTGGCGGTGGCTGGGTTCGGCAACAGCCAGGCCAGTGTCGATCAGGCCCTGCAACGGCTGGCGACCGAGACCCGGGCACAGGCCGCGCTGGCTCGGCATGCCGGGCAACTGCGCGGGCTGCGCTGGAATGGCCAGCGCCCGGAGTTCGTCCGGCGCGAGGGCAATGGCTGGGTGGTCGAAGCCGTCGCCCTCGGCGACTGGCCCAAGGGCCTGCACCCGGACTGGCCGGCCAGCCCGCAGCCGCGCCTGCTGTTCACCCCGCATGGCTGGGCGCAACCGGGCAATGTGCGCTGGCGCTGGGCCGATGGCAGCCAGCAATGGGCCTGGAGCCGCGCTGGCCGCTTGCAGGTGGTGGTTGCCCCATGAAGCAGCATCAGCGTGGCTTCACCCTGCTGGAAGTGACCGTGGCCCTGGCGATCGCCGCAGTGCTGGCGGTGATCACCAGCCAGGTTCTGCGCCAGCGCCTGGCGGTGCAGGACAACCTGCAACAGCACCGCCTTGGCCTGCTGTGTGCGCGCGAACTGCAAACCCGCTTTGCCGTCGAGCAGTACTGGCCAGCTGCAAACCAGGTTGGCGGTGAACTGAGCCAGGGTGGCCAGCGCTGCCACTGGCAACTGCAACTGCGCCGCACCGGCGTACGCGACCTGCGCCGTGGCGAACTGCTGCTGTTCGCCGACCGCGACCAGCGCCTGCCGCTGGGCCAGTACACCGTATTCCTGGAGCGGCCATGAGTTACAGAAATCCTGAAGCTTGTGCGGTCCCTGTGGGGGCGGGTTTACCCGCGAAGCAGGCACCGCGGTGTGTGGCACCGGCTTCGCCGGTGTTCGCGGGTGAACCCGCTCCCACAGGGACGGCGTATACCCGTCAGCCCGGTATCCTGCCCACGAAGCGCCGCCAGGCCGGCCTGACCCTGATCGAGCTGATGGTTGCCCTGGCCCTTACCGCCGTGCTCGGCATCATGCTCGCCGCCCTGGTCAACGGCTGGCTCAAGGTCCGCGAACGCCTGCAGGTCACCACCCGGGAAACCTCGGTGCTGGACTTCTGCCTGGCCCTGGAGCGTCGCTTCGACAGCCCGGTGATGCGCCGTGTCTACGACCAGCGCCTGCCCCTGGCCAGCCGCTGGCTGGACTGGCAACCGGCAAGCAACCAGTTGCTCTGGGTCGCCACCACCGGCCTGCCGGAAGCCGAAGGCGGCTCGCGCCTGCAACGCCAGCGCCTGCGCTTCGAGGCACGCGAGCAGCGCCTGCTGCTGGAAAGTTCGGCCGACCTTTACGCCGCCGCCGCCCCAGGTTGGGTCCAGCGCGAACGGCTCGATCGGGTCAGTGCCATGAATGTTCTTTATTACCAGGGCGGCCGCTGGCTGGCCTGGCCTTCCGACCAACCTGCGCACCCCGGCCGTGGCGTGCGTCTGGAGCTGCAGCGTGACGGAGCACCCTATGTCTGCACCTTCGCCCTCCCGTGGGGGCGCTCATGAAGTTTGAATGGCGGCGGCGCAGCCCGGCCCAGACATGGCTGTTGCTGCGACCGGGCGTTGTCTGGCACTGGGCGCTGGTCGAGGGCGACCTTGTGCAACGCCAAGGCCAGGGCGAGCCCCCGGCGAACCTGCCGGCCCGTGTGGCGTTGGTCCTGCCTGCCCAGGCCTGCAGCCATTTCCGCGTGCCGGCACCGCCCGGCCTCAAACGTGAAGAATGGCCGCTGTTGCTCGAAGACCGCCTGCTGCAGGCCATCGATGAGGTGACATGCGCCTGCCTGGCTCGCGAGCCTGGCCATCTGCGGTTACTGGTGGTGGCCCGTCAGCAACTGGACGACTGGCGCGGGCAGTGTGCCGAATGGGGCTTGCAGGTGGCGCGCTGCTGGGCGGAGCTGCAGCTGCTGCCGCCCCCTGAGGCGGGCTATGCCTGGCAATGGCAGCGCACACCCGGCATGTCCTTGTACAAAGGGCTGGCCGAAGACGGGCAGGAGCACTGGCTGGCCTGGCCGGAGGGACTGGGCGAGGTGCCACGGCAACCGTGGGCGGCGCTGCAAAAGGTCTCGCTGAGCGGCGACTGGCCAAGTACGTTGGTACCGCTCGATACATTGCCCGGCCTGTTCGAGCGTACCCGCAAGGTGCGCCCGCTGCCGGCGGTTTCCCGGCCGCAGCAACGGCTGCTCGCTGCCTGCCTGGTACTGGCTGCCATCTGGGGCGGGCTGTGGTTGAGCACGCAGTGGGGCCAGGCGCAACGCTGGCGCAGTCAGGTCATCGCCGTGACCGGTGAGCAGGCCAGCCCGCGGCACGCCGCGCAGGCCCTCAAGCGCCTGCGCGAAACCGAACTGCAGCAGCAACTGCGCACGCGCCAGCTCGACGACCTGCAGGCGACGTTGCAGGCTTGGTTGCGTGAGCACCCCGGCTGGCGCCTGCAAGCGGTGCGCTTCGATGGCCAGCGCTGGCACCTGCGGCTGGAGGGCGAGGGCAGTGCGCCGCCATGGAGCGACATGGCTACAGCTGCCGGGGCCTCCGTCCAGGTGCAAGATGGCCAAGTGGTGTTCGACCTGGGAGCGGCCTCATGAACCGGGACTGGCTACAGCGTCATCGTCTGAAGTTCGCCTGGGCACTGATTGCTTTGTTGCTGGCCTTCCTTGCCCTGCGCGCAGGCCTTGCGCAATGGCGCGAGCTCAGCCAGTGGCGCGGGCTGGCCGAACAGGCCGCCAGCCTGCAGCGCCGCCCGGGGTTGAACCTGGAGCGGCTACGCCAGTCGGCTCAGGCGCGGCAGATCGAACTGGCCGAGGTCGATGCGCACGACAAAACCTGGCAACTGCATGGGCAGGTGGCCGACGAGCGCGTGCTGCAAGGCTGGTTGCAAAGCCTGCGTGCAGAAGGTGCCCAGCTACTGCAATGGGGGCTGGAGCAGGATGCCAAGGGCCTGCGCTTCAACCTGGTGGTGCAGCCATGAGCCGCAAGGGCATGGCGTGGGTTGTGCTGGTATTCGTGCTGTCGGTAGTGGTTGAGCTTCCGGCCAATTGGGTGGTGCGTGCGTTCGGCCTGCCAATGCGTGACGCCAGTGGCAGCCTGTGGCAAGGCCAGGCCCGACAGTTGGGCCCGGTCGGGCCTTTGCACTGGACGGTGCAGCCTTGGCGCTTGCAGGCGAATGCGCAGTTGGGCTTTCAGGGCCAGGCCTGGCAGTTGCGTGCCGAGGGCTGGCCTTGGCGCTGGCGGCTCGACGCCTCTGCGGTGGGCGCCCAGGCGACCGTTCCGACGGATTATCGCCTGGCGGGTCAGTGGCAGGGGGCATTGCGAATTCAGGGGGCAGGGCGCCAATGCCTTACCAGTGAAGGCCGCATAACGGTAACCGACCTTGCCCTGAGCGAGCCCTGGTCGCTCGGCCTGGGGCAGGGCTGGCTGGAGATGGACTGCCAGCGCGGCTGGCGCCTGCGCGGGCAGTTGGTGCAGCAGGGGCAGCATCAACTGGCTGTGGATGCCGACCTGCCAGGGCGCCGGGCGCAGGTAGTGTTCGAGTTGCAGCCGGAGGCGGCGCTGACACCCTTGCTACGTGGGGCGCAGTGGCTTGGGCCACAGGCATTGGCAGGGCAGCGAGACTTGCGCTGGTAAGGGGAAATGCGTGGAGATTGCATGGAGGCTGGGAGGTGATCGGCTTGAGTCTTGAGTGGCGGCGCTCGATCGTGCAGGCGCCGGAAATGCTCCGACAAACCTCAAGGCCGAATCTCGATCAACGTCCCATCCCGCACCAGGTCCCACACTTCCTGCATGTCGCGGTTACGCATGGCAATGCAGCCATCGGTCCAGTCCAGGGTATGGAAGTACCACTCCGGGTACTCGTCGTTGATCGGTGTGCCATGAATCATGATCATGCTGCCGGCACTCACCCCTTCACGGGTGGCACGGGCGGCATCGGTGATGTTCGGGTAATTGATGTGTATGGCCAGGTTGAAGCGGTCGCTCTGCTTGCGCCAGTCCAGCCAGTACAGGCCCTCGGGGGTTTTCTTGTCGCCCTCGCGTTCCTTGGCGCCCTTGGGCTGCTTGCCCAGGGAGATGCGGTAGGTTTTCAGCGGCTCGCCACGGCTGATCAACTGCAGGCGGCGCTCGGACTTGATCACCAGCACCTTGTCGATCAGCGGCTGCATGGCCTGCTGCGAAGGCGAGGGTGCTTGCACTGCCGGCTGGGGCTTGCGGAGGATGGTCTCGGTGAAGGCCGCCTGGGACACCGAGGTAACGCAAAGGCAGAAAAGGGCAAACAACCAGCGCATGTAACGGTATCCCTGAAGGCTTCTAGGTAGTGGTCGAGACGTTCATCGGCGGCAGGTATTCATGGCCTATGGGGTAATGCTGCCCGATGCGGTCGCGATAGTAGCATTCTAGTGTGCGAGTGACGGTGCGGAAAGCCAGCTCGCCCCACGGAATCTCATGTTCTTCGAACAGCCGCACTTCCAGGCTTTCGACACCGACCGCGAAATCAAGGTCTGCCAGCTCGGCGCGGAAGAACACGTGCACCTGGTTGATGTGTGGCAGGTCGAACAGCTGGTACAGGCTCATGCTGCCGACCCGGGCGCAGGCTTCCTCGACGGTTTCGCGACGGGCGGCCTGGTCGAGGGTTTCGCCGTTTTCCATGAAACCGGCAGGCAGGGTCCAGAAACCGCGGCGTGGCTCGATGGCGCGCCGGCACAGCAGCACCTGGCTGCGCCAGGTCGGCAACACGCCGGCGACGATGTTGGGGTTCTGGTAGTGGATGGTCTGGCAAGACTCGCAGACATACCGCAGGCGGCTGTCGCCCTCGGGGATCCGCTGAGTGACCGGCTGGCCGCACGCGCTGCAGAATTTCATGTGTCGTTCCTTTTGCTCTGGGCTATCTTGGCGCGCCGGCCGGGCCGCCGCAAGCGCACAGGGCTTGGGTGCTTCGCGCCTTTGGTGCATCATGCAAGACAGGCCTTGGATACGAGCGTGCGCAATGCTGGACGAGCTACTTCGCCGAATGAGCAACCACCAACCCGCATCACTGGAAACCGACCGACGGTTCCCCGAAGCGGCGGTTCTTTTGCCCATTACCCGCAGCGAAGCGCCCGAACTGGTCCTGACCCTGCGCGCCAAAGGCCTGTCCACCCATGGCGGCGAAGTGGCCTTTCCCGGCGGCCGCCGCGACCCGGAAGACCCCGACCTGGTGTTCACCGCGCTACGTGAAGCTGAAGAGGAAATCGGCTTGCCGCCCGGCCTGGTGGAAGTGATCGGCCCGCTCAGCCCGCTGATTTCGCTGCATGGCCTGAAAGTGACGCCATTCGTCGGGCTTATCCCCGATTTTGTCGAATACCGCGCCAATGATGCCGAGATCGCGGCAGTATTCACCGTGCCGCTGGAGTTCTTCCGCCAGGACCCGCGCGACCATACCCACCGTATCGATTACCAGGGGCGCAGTTGGTATGTGCCCAGCTATCGCTATGGTGAATACAAGATCTGGGGGTTGTCGGCGATCATGATCGTCGAACTGGTCAACCTGCTGTTCGATGCCGGCATCAGCCTGCACCAGCCCCCTGAGCGTCACATCGAAAACTGAGCGGGGCCAACCCCGTCGTCTGCGTTGCAGCCTGAGGAGCAAGCATGAAATACCGCCTGGGCGACCTGCGGGTCGAGAGCCACCCCACCAGTTGGGCCGCACCCAACGCCACGCTGATCGGCAAGGTGCGCCTGCAGGCCAATGCCAGCGTGTGGTTTGGCGCGGTGCTGCGCGGGGACAACGAGCTGATCGACATTGGCGAGGGCAGCAACGTGCAGGATGGCACGGTGATGCACACCGACATGGGGTCGCCGCTGACCTTGGGCAAGGGCGTGACCGTTGGCCACAACGCCATGCTGCATGGCTGCACGGTGGGCGACTACAGCCTGGTCGGTATCAACGCGGTGATCCTCAATGGCGCGCGCATCGGCAAGCACTGCATCATCGGCGCCAATGCGTTGATTGCAGAAGGCAAGGAGATTCCCGACGGTTCACTGGTGATGGGCTCGCCGGGCAAGGTGGTGCGTGAGCTGACCGAACAGCAAAAGCGCATGCTCGAAGCCAGTGCTGCGCATTACGTGCACAATGCCCAGCGTTATGCACGGGAGTTGGTGGTTGACGATGAGTGATGTCGTAGAGCGGCCGGTGGCCTCGCCGTGCGTGAGCATCTGTGCACTGGACGAGCAGGATATCTGCACCGGTTGCCAGCGTAGCGTGGCGGAAATCAGCCGCTGGGGGCGGATGGACAACGACGAGCGCCGCGCGGTGCTCAGGCGTTGCCATGAAAGGGCAGTGGAGGCCGGCCTCATCCTGTAGGCTGACGCGCCCCCCCCTGTGGGAGCGGGTTCACCCGCGAACACCGGCGCAGCCGGTGCCATCCACCGTGTTGGATTCTTCGCGGGTGAACCCGCTCCCACAGGCATTGCGCAGCCTTCGCAGCTGATGTTGTACCGATGGCGCGGGTTTACCCACGAACAAGCCAGCGGTAATCTGTGCGGCTTGCCCACAGACTACCCGCCATGTTCTATCTGATTGCCTACATCAGCAGCGTAGTGCTGATCAACTACGCTTTCTCCAGCGCGCCGCACCTGGACATCATCTGGTCCGCATGGGGCGGCCTGGTGTTCATCCTGCGCGACATGGTGCAGACCCGTTTCGGCCATGGTGCACTGGTCGCCATGCTGGTGGCGCTGGTGCTGTCCTATGTCACCTCGGAACCGGCCATCGCCCTGGCCAGTGCCACCGCGTTCTTCATTTCCGAACTGATCGACTGGTTGGTGTTCAGCATTACCCGCCGACCGCTGCGCGACCGCCTGTGGCTGAGCTCGGCACTGAGCATCCCGGTCGACACCTTCATCTTCTTCGGCATGATCGGTGCCCTGACCCCAGCCGTGATCGGCACCGCCATGGCCTCGAAATTCGCCGGTGTCACCGCCGTGTGGCTGGCCATGGCTTTTCGCGCCCGGCGGGCCGCCGTGGCGGGTTGATGGTGTAGAATAGCGGTCCTTTTTCAGCGGGCGGCGCCAAGCCTGGTGCGGCCCCGGACGCCTTCGAGGACCTGAAATGACCCGTATCGGAACCCCCTTGTCGCCCACCGCGACCCGTGTACTGCTCTGCGGCTGTGGCGAGCTGGGCAAGGAAGTGGTGATCGAGCTGCAGCGCCTGGGCGTCGAAGTGATCGCCGTCGACCGCTACGCCAATGCCCCGGCAATGCAGGTGGCGCACCGCAGCCACGTGGTCAACATGCTCGATGGCGTGGCGCTGCGCGCCGTGATCGAGGCCGAAAAACCGCACTACATCGTCCCTGAAATCGAAGCCATCGCCACCGCCACCCTGGTCGAGCTGGAAAACGAAGGTTTCAACGTGGTGCCGACCGCCCGCGCCACCCAGCTGACCATGAACCGCGAAGGCATCCGCCGCCTGGCCGCCGAAGAGCTGGACCTGCCAACCTCGCCATACCACTTCGCCGACACCTACGAAGACTACGCCAAGGCCGTGGCCGATGTCGGCTACCCGTGCGTGGTCAAACCGGTGATGAGCTCGTCGGGCAAGGGCCAGAGCCTGCTGCGCAGCGATGCCGACCTGCAGAAGTCGTGGGACTACGCCCAGGAAGGCGGCCGCGCCGGCAAGGGCCGGGTCATCGTCGAGGGCTTCATCGATTTCGAATACGAAATCACCCTGCTGACCGTGCGCCACGTCGGCGGTACCACCTTCCTCGAGCCAGTCGGCCACCGCCAGGAGAAGGGTGACTACCAGGAGTCGTGGCAGCCGCAGGCCATGAGCCCGAAGGCACTGGCCGAGTCGCAGCGGGTGGCCAAGGCGGTCACCGATGCCCTGGGCGGTCGTGGCCTGTTTGGCGTGGAACTGTTCGTGAAGGGCGATCAGGTGTGGTTCAGCGAAGTCTCGCCACGCCCGCATGACACCGGCCTGGTGACCCTGATTTCCCAGGACCTGTCGCAGTTTGCCCTGCATGCCCGTGCCATTCTTGGCCTGCCGATTCCGGCCGTGCGCCAGTTCGGCCCGTCGGCGTCGGCGGTGATCTTGCCTGAGGGGCAGTCGCAGCAGACCAGCTTTGCCAACCTGGGCGCTGCCTTGAGCGAGCCGGATACCGCCATTCGCCTGTTCGGCAAGCCGGAAATCAACGGTACCCGCCGCATGGGCGTGTGCCTGGCGCGTGACGAGTCGGTCGAATTGGCGCGGGCCAAGGCGACCCGTGCTGCGCAGGCGGTCAAGGTCGAGTTCTGATCCGATCGGGGCTGCGTTGCAGCCCTTCGCGGGCACGCCCGCTCCCACAGGTTTCGGCGCTACCCCTGTGGGAGCGGGCGTGCCCGCGAAGGGCCGCAACGCGGCCCCAATTACTTACAGCTGCGTATTGCGGGTCTCTTTCAGGCACAGTACGGCAATCAAGCTGATCACCGCCGCCGCCGAT
>NZ_JAFGYJ010000253.1:0-526 GCF_017490805.1 Pseudomonas sp. 43(2021) | reverse complement strand
CATTGGCCGTGGTTGCAAGGCCGACTAACACGATTGAATTGGTGTACAGAGATCCAAATGTGGGAGCGAGCCTGCTCGCGAAAGCAATCTTGCCGTCGATGATGCAGTGTCTGTCAGACCGCTTTCGCGAGCAGGCTCGCTCCCACAGGGATTCTCTGTTGTTCACACAGTTTTGGTAACGCCGAATCACCAGACCGGGCCTCAACCCCCGATCTGCATTAACTTGAATAGCCGCCGCCGCTCCGGCAGGCTGGCATGATCAACGACCCTCAACCGGGAGAGACACACACAATGGCACTTATCAGCATGCGCCAGATGCTGGACCACGCAGCCGAGTTCGGCTACGGCGTTCCAGCCTTCAACGTCAACAACCTTGAGCAGATGCGCGCCATCATGGAAGCCGCTGACAAGACTGACTCCCCGGTGATTGTCCAGGCTTCGGCCGGCGCCCGCAAATACGCCGGCCGAAGCCTGGACAATCACCGGGGAGTCAGTCTTGTCAGCGGCTTCCATGATGGCGCGCATC
>NZ_JAFGYJ010000252.1:0-527 GCF_017490805.1 Pseudomonas sp. 43(2021) | reverse complement strand
CCCAGACGTAAAACCAGGCTCGCGGCGCTCAGTGGCTGGCGCGGCGGCCTGCCGGGCGGTGCAGCGTTGGGGGACGAGCGATCAACCATGAATATCTCCAGGCCATCGGCCACAAGTGGAAAGAATCAGCAAGACGCACCCCGTCCGGGTTTATTCAACGGCGCGGTATTTATTTTTGCGTACGGGGAATAACCTGCGCTGACGGGCGTCTTCCTAGTCCAAAGCGTAGCGACCAGCAGACATTCATGAGCGAATTCGACGAACAGTTGAGAGAAATCATTCCCAGATTGCGCCGCTTCGCCGTGTCGTTGACGCGCAACAGCAGCAGCGCTGACGATCTGGTCCAGGCCAGCCTCGAGCGGGCGCTGTCGGCCTGGGGCGAGAAACGCGCTGAGGGCGACTTGCGCGCCTGGCTGTTCGCAATTCTCTATCGGCAATTTCTCGATGCGCACCGTCGCTCGCGGCGCTATGCGCGCATGCTGGAATTTTTCACCGGTCGCGACGATGCCGAGCCGTCGGTGGAACGC
>NZ_JAFGYJ010000251.1:0-528 GCF_017490805.1 Pseudomonas sp. 43(2021) | reverse complement strand
TCAAGGTGGGAGCGAATTAGCCGCAGATGATGTGCACTTGCAAAAGCAGCTTGGCAGGCGTTTTTCGGGCATTTAACTGAACCCCGCGAACGCGGCTGAACAATGCTGCATTCGTAAATTCAAGGGGCTTTTCGGCACCCCTGAACTCGTCCGGAAAGTGGCTTTTAGCCCTACCAGGACGGGTAGCGTTCTGATTGCGCAGCCACGCATAACGCCGCTTTCGTATTGCTCTACTTACCAAAGGAAATCCGCCATGTCCAACAAGTACTTTGAAATACTGACCCCGCAAAACAGCCAAGTGATTTTCATCGACCACCAGCCCCAAATGGCCTTTGGTGTGCAGTCGATAGATCGGCAGGTGCTGAAAAATAATGTCGTGGGGTTGGCCAAGGCTGCCAAAGCGTTCGGCATACCTACCACCATCACGACTGTGGAAACCGAGGGTTTCTCTGGCAATACATACCCTGAGTTGCTAGCGGTATATCCGCAGAACAAAATCCTCGAACGTACTTCAATGAACTCCTGGGA
>NZ_JAFGYJ010000250.1:0-528 GCF_017490805.1 Pseudomonas sp. 43(2021) | reverse complement strand
CCGGCAATGTTGCCTGCACCGACGCGGCCGGCGAGGCTGAGCATCAAGGCCTGGAACGAGCTGAGTTGCCCGGCGCTGCCTTTGAGGCTGTCGCGGAACACCGCGAACATGTGGAAGAAATGACGCAGTTGAACGAAACGCGAGCGAATCGTGAAGTAGCTACCGAGCCCGACAATGAGCACGATCAGTACTTTCCCTGAGAGGAAGTCGTTGATGACTTCGAGCATGGATTTATCCTCGCTGTTTTTTGTGGGTGCAAATGCTGGATCGGAGAAACATCGTGTTACACCGGCACGCACGCGGCACGACGGGTGAGGCGAAGGTTTCGTCCCGGATCCATATCGCGGGTTTTGTTATTAGTTCGGGTTTCGCATGGGTTATGGCCTCGTTACCGACGACCGCTCACGCGAAGAGGGGCGGCACTATACCGATCAGTGGCGCGCCCGTCTGCACGGTAGTGGTGCAAGCGACGAAACGAAGCTTTGAAACACTTGGCGTTTGTGGCGAGGGGATTTATCCCCGCTGGGC
>NZ_JAFGYJ010000249.1:0-528 GCF_017490805.1 Pseudomonas sp. 43(2021) | reverse complement strand
TACCTTGACGGTGCGCTGTCGCCACTGCGCGTCCGCAAGGGCCAGGCGTTGATCAATCAGTACGCCGACATTCTGCAAAGCATCGAGCAGCGTTATGGCGTTGATCGCCAGGCACTGGTGTCGGTGTGGGGCATGGAAAGCAATTTCGGTCAGTTTCAGGGCAGCAAGTCGGTGATCAACTCGCTGGCCACCCTTGCCTACGAAGGCCGTCGTCCGGGCTTTGCTCACGCGCAACTGATCGCCGCCCTGCAGATTCTGCAACAGGGCGATATCACCCCGGAGAAGATGCTCGGTTCCTGGGCCGGCGCGATGGGCCAGACCCAGTTCATTCCGACCACTTACAACACCCACGCCGTGGACTTTGATGGTGACGGTCGCCGCGACATCTGGGGCAGCCCCGCCGATGCGCTGGCCTCGACCGCGCATTACCTGCAAAGCTCGGGCTGGCAACGCGGCCAGCCTTGGGGCTTCGAGGTGCAATTGCCGAGCGGTTTCAACTACACGCTGGCCGATGGCGCGATTCGTAAA
>NZ_JAFGYJ010000248.1:0-530 GCF_017490805.1 Pseudomonas sp. 43(2021) | reverse complement strand
ATATCGGCCTCGTCGAGGTCGGCGTCGGCCTCGTGCCGGCGGGCGGCGGCCTGAAGGAAGCGGCGCTGCGCGCGGCGGACGCGGCGACGGCGGCGTGCATGACGAGCGAGCTGCTCAAGTTCCTGACGAAGCCGTTCGAGAACGCGGCGATGGCGAAGGTGTCGATGTCCGCGCACGAAGCGCGCGCGATGGGCTACGTGAAGCCGTCGGCCACGATCGTGTTCAACGTGTTCGAGCTGCTCGACGTCGCGAAGAAGGAAGCGCGCGGCCTGGCCGCCGCGGGCTACCGCGCGCCGCTGAAGGCGAAGGAAATTCCGGTGGCGGGCCGCTCGGCGATCGCGACGATCAAGGCGCAACTCGTCAACATGCGCGACGGCCGCTTCATCAGCGACCACGATTTCCTGATCGCGAGCCGGATCGCGGAAGCGGTGTGCGGCGGCGACGTCGAGGCGGGCAGCACGGTCGACGAGGAATGGCTGCTCGCGCTGGAGCGTCGCGCGTTCGTCGAGCTGCTCGGCACGCAGAAGACG
>NZ_JAFGYJ010000247.1:0-531 GCF_017490805.1 Pseudomonas sp. 43(2021) | reverse complement strand
CATCAATACGTGTTCCGCGCCAATGAACAACCCGACCTCGGCCGCCACGGCCTGCGCCTGCTGCTCATCGGCGCCTCGGTGCCCAGCCGGCAGATGCGCCTGCTCCGCGAACAATACGCCCCCGGCGCCAGCTCCGGCGAAGAGCCGATCGTGCATGCCGAAGGCGAAGAGTGCGGGCTGGTCACGCGCGGCACGGTGGAGCTGACCGTGGACGGGCAGGTGAGTGTGCTGAATGCCGGGGATGGTTATTACTTTCCGACGACGTTGCCTCATAAATTCCGGAATATCGGCGCGGATGAGGCGGAGATTATCAGTGCGAATACGCCGGCGAATTTTTGAGGGCTTGCGTTTCGCATTGCTTCATGAAGGTTGATGTTAGGACAGCGCGGGCCACATGCAGTGTTTTCCTGCGAAGTTTTCAGACGTGGAAATTGCGCGAGCCTTTGGCCGATAACCACTCGTCCGGCGCATCGCACGTTCGCCCCACAGCCTCTTCCAATGCTGTAACTCCCCACGCAAAGGAAGAGCAAC
>NZ_JAFGYJ010000246.1:0-531 GCF_017490805.1 Pseudomonas sp. 43(2021) | reverse complement strand
AACCATGGCCGTAAACATCAGCAATCTCACCCTCTCCACTCCGGTTCCCGTCTCGGCGAACAATCCGGTCGCACTGGAGCTCAACGGAGCCCAGGCGATCGCGCAATTCCCCAGTATCGTCACGATCCTGCCGGACGGATCACTGCAACTGTCCGCCCCCACCAAAGGCGCCTCGAGCAAGAGCACTCACCGCACCCGCTGCGAATGGAAGGAAGCGACCTACTGGTCGCTGGCCAGCGCCGCTGACCACCTCAACTATCAGGAGATGAGCGTGACCAAGGTCAACTCAGCGCAGAAAGTGGTGATCTCGCAAATGCATGTGAAAAACGACGACAGCCCGGCCATCAAGGTGTTCTGGCAAAAAGGCAACATCACCATGGGCTTCCGCCAGAGCTTCAATCAGACCACTCCGGTCAACACCACGGTGCTCAAGGGCGTGCCGCTGGGGGCGAAGTTCAAGATCACCATTCGCGCCAACTCTGCCGGCGTAGCTCGAGTCACCGTTGACTACAACGGCGTTGTCGGTACATC
>NZ_JAFGYJ010000245.1:0-531 GCF_017490805.1 Pseudomonas sp. 43(2021) | reverse complement strand
CCGACACGGACCTTGGCCATGGCTTATCTACAGCAAACCGTCGCCCTCGCCCCTGCCTGCGAACCGCGGAAAAACACGACTGGCGGACTCAGTCCGCAGCGCGAACGCCAGATCAAACAGTTGATCCTCGATCGACTGGGCGAAAGCCTGGAAGTGGCGGAACTGGCCCGTGCCTGCTCACTGTCACGCAGTCATTTCTCCCGCGCATTCAAGTGCAGCACCGGCCTGTCGCCACAGGCCTGGATCCGCGCCCAGCGCCTGGCCCGGGCCAAGTTGCTGATCCAGCACACCGACCTCAGCCTCACGCAAATCAGCCTGGAATGCGGCTTCTGCGATCAGGCGCACTTCTGCCACATGTTCACCCGCAGCGAGGGCATCAATCCCTTCGCCTGGCGCTGTCGAGTCATGGATAAACCGAAAAACACCGCAGCACAGCCTGCGGTGTTTTGACTGCTGCCGTTACGCCACCCGTTGCACTGATGCTCAAACCTGAGGATTATGCCCGGACACCCCGGATCAGAAGGCCTGCGC
>NZ_JAFGYJ010000244.1:0-532 GCF_017490805.1 Pseudomonas sp. 43(2021) | reverse complement strand
GCGCCAGATCGATGTCGTCCTGTTGGACCCAGACACCGAAATTGTCGGCTTTGGCCTGGAAAGCGGCTTTGACACGTTCTCTGGAAGCAACCGACAACGGGTTGGCACCCAGTTCCATGCCGCGACCGGAATAACGCGTCAGCTCGGTCGGCACTTCGATGATGTTGTTGTCGCTCAGCAATGCAACTTCCAGCTGCGGCAGCTGTTCCAGCCCGGCAGGAACGCTATCGATTCCGGTGCTGGTCAGCTCGATGAACGTCAGGTTCTGCAGTGCCGACACATCCGGCGAGACCTGCAGCGGATTGCTGTACAAGTCCAGAGATTTCAAGCGGGTCAGCGTGGACAAGGCCGCTTGTCCGGCAGGATCCAGTGTGATCTGGCACTTGCTCAGCATCAACGTTTCCAGCGACGGCAGGCTTTGCAGCGCTTGCGGCATCTGGCCCAGGGAAAAATCCTGCAGTTCCAGGCCCTGCAATCCGCTGAAGCTGGTGAGAAAACCGTCGGAAACCTTCAGTGCCGGATTGCCCTGCAG
>NZ_JAFGYJ010000024.1:0-103670 GCF_017490805.1 Pseudomonas sp. 43(2021) | reverse complement strand
GGGGATGAGGTGGTCTGGCGGCGGCCGGTGGGGGAGCAGGTCATCGAAGTGGTTGAGGTTTTTGGTGAAGATTGAGGGACCTGGGGGCTGCTTTGCAGCCCATCGCGACACAAGGCCGCTCCCACAGGAGTACGCAATTCCCTGTGGGAGCGGCCTTGTGTCGCGAAAGGGCCGCAAAGCGGCCCCAACGGCCTCAGATCAAACGACGCCTTGAGCCAGCATCGCATCAGCCACTTTCACGAAGCCCGCAATGTTCGCACCTTTGACGTAGTTGATGCTGCCATCCGCCTCTTCACCGTAATGCACGCAAGCATGGTGAATCGACTGCATGATGTGGTGCAGCTTGCTGTCCACCTCACCGGCAGTCCACAGCAGGCGCATGGCGTTCTGCGACATCTCCAGGCCCGACACGGCCACGCCGCCGGCGTTGGAGGCCTTGCCCGGGGCATACAGGATGCCGGCTTCCAGGAAGATGTCCACAGCCTCCAGGGTGGTCGGCATGTTGGCGCCTTCGGCCACGCAGATGCAGCCATTACGCAGCAAGGTGCGGGCGTCTTCGGCGCCTAGTTCGTTCTGCGTGGCACACGGCAGGGCGATGTCGCACGGCAGGCTCCACGGGGTCTGGCCCTTGCGGAACTCCAGGCCGAACTGCGCGGCAAGTTCGCTGATGCGGCCACGCTTGACGTTCTTCAGCGCCATCACCGCATCCCACTGGGCATCGGTCAGGCCGGCTTCGGCGTACAGGGTGCCTTCGGAGTCGGACAGCGAAATCACCTTGCCACCCAGGTCCATGACCTTGCGCGCGGCATACTGGGCCACGTTACCCGAGCCGGAAATCGCCACGCGGCAGCCATCGATACGCTTGTCCTGGCGCTTGAGCATTTCTTCGGCGAAGTACACGCAGCCGTAGCCGGTGGCCTCCGGGCGGATCAGGCTGCCGCCGTAGGTCATGCCCTTGCCGGTCAGCACCGAGGTGAACTGGTTGGCCAGGCGCTTGTACTGGCCAAACATGAAGCCGATTTCGCGGGCACCCACGCCGATGTCGCCGGCAGGGACGTCCAGGTCAGCGCCGATGTGGCGGTACAGCTCGCTCATGAACGCCTGGCAGAAGCGCATGACTTCGGCGTCGCTCTTGCCTTTGGGGTCGAAGTCCGAGCCGCCTTTGCCGCCGCCCATGGGCAGCGAGGTGAGGGAGTTCTTGAACACCTGCTCGAAGGCCAGGAACTTGAGCACGCCCAGGTTGACCGACGGGTGGAAGCGCAGGCCCCCCTTGTAAGGGCCGATGGCGCTGCTCATCTGGATGCGGTAGCCGCGGTTGACCTGCACCTTGCCCTGGTCATCGACCCAGGACACACGGAACAGCACGGCACGCTCGGGCTCGACCATGCGCTCCAGAATGCCGGCCTGCAGGTAATGCGGATTGGCCTCGAGGAACGGCCACAGGCTGCGCAGCACTTCTTCCACCGCCTGGTGGAATTCAGGTTGGCCCGGGTCGCGTTGCTTCAGGCGCGCGAGGAAATTGTCGACAGATTCGATCATGGTAGACATCTCACCAAGAGGATTGGACTTATTGGTTTTTTTCAGGAATGTACCAAGAAGCAATCGCACTAGAACAGGGCGCGATGTCGTTTTTTTGAAATTATTTGGTGCGTTTTCTATAACTGTATACAAATTTGCAATCAGTGTTGGCTTCTTCGCGGGTAAACCCGCTCCCACAGAGGAGCTGCGCAAGCCCGAGAGCTATAGGTATCCCTGTGGGAGCGGGTTTACCCGCGAAGAAGCCAACGCCGCTTTCCAGCAGGCACAAAAATGGGGCCGCATAGGGCCCCATTCTTGTGCATCAGAACACCGGCTTACTGGGCCAGCTTCTTGTGCCGTACACGGTGCGGCTGGGCAGCAGCATCGCCCAGGCGCTTCTTGCGGTCGGCTTCGTACTCGGTGTAGTTACCCTCGAAGAACACCACGTTCGAGTCGTCTTCGTACGCCAGGATGTGGGTAGCCACACGGTCCAGGAACCAACGGTCGTGGGAGATCACGATTGCCGCGCCGGGGAAGTCCAGCAGGGCTTCTTCCAGCGAACGCAGGGTTTCGACGTCGAGGTCGTTGGACGGTTCGTCGAGCAGCAGGACGTTACCGCCCTCCTTCAGGGTCAGGGCCAGGTGCAGGCGGCCACGCTCACCACCGGACAGGTCCTTGACGAACTTCTGCTGGTCGCCACCCTTGAAGTTGAAGCGGCCCACGTAGGTACGCGACGGGATCTCGTAGTTGCCGATGCGGATCACGTCGGAACCGTCGGAAACCTGCTGGAACACTGTCTTGCCACCGTCCAGGTCCTCGCGGCTCTGGTCGACGCAGGCCAGCTGCACGGTTTCACCGATCTCGATGCTGCCCGAGTCCGGCTGCTCCTTGCCCATCAGCATGCGGAACAGGGTCGACTTACCGGCACCGTTACCACCGATCACACCGACGATGGCGCCTTTAGGCATGGAGAACGACAGGTTGTCGATCAGCACGCGGTCGCCGTAGCCCTTGGTGACGTTCTTGAACTCGATGACCTTGTCGCCCAGGCGCGGACCGGCCGGGATGTAGATCTCGTTGGTTTCGCTGCGCTTCTGGAATTCCTGCGACTGCATTTCTTCAAAGCGCTGCAGACGGGCCTTGGACTTGGACTGACGGGCCTTGGCGCCTTTGCGCACCCACTCCAGTTCCTCTTTCATGGCCTTCTCGTGGGCGCTCTGCTGCTTGGATTCCTGCGCCAGGCGCTCGGACTTGGCTTCCAGCCAGCCCGAGTAGTTGCCTTCGTACGGGATGCCGGCGCCGCGGTCCAGTTCCAGGATCCAGCCGGCGACGTTGTCGAGGAAGTAACGGTCGTGGGTAATCGCTACCACGGTGCCCGGGAAGTCGTGCAGGAAGCGCTCCAGCCAGGCTACCGAGTCGGCATCCAGGTGGTTGGTCGGTTCGTCCAGCAGCAGCATGTCGGGGGCCGACAGCAGCAGGCGGCACAGGGCCACGCGGCGCTTCTCGCCACCGGACAGGTGCTCGATGCGCGCGTCCCAGGCCGGCAGGCGCAGGGCGTCGGCGGCCACGTCCAGCTGGCGCTCCAGGTTATGGCCGTCGGCGGCCTGCAGGATGGCTTCCAGCTTGGCCTGCTCGGCGGCCAGCTTGTCGAAGTCGGCATCCGGTTCGGCGTAGGCCGCGTAGACCTCGTCCAGGCGCGCCTGGGCGTCCTTGATCACGCTGACCGCTTCCTCGACCACTTCGCGCACCGACTTGTTCGGGTCCAGTTGCGGTTCCTGCGGCAGGTAGCCAACGTTGATGTCGGGCATCGGACGGGCTTCGCCGTCGAATTCCTTGTCGACGCCCGCCATGATCCGCAGCAGGGTCGATTTACCGGCGCCGTTCAGGCCGAGCACGCCGATCTTGGCGCCCGGGAAGAACGACAGGGAAATGTTCTTGAGAATTTCCCGCTTCGGCGGCACGACCTTGCTCAGCCGATGCATGGTGTAGACGTATTGAGCCAAAACCAAGCCCTCTAATCAGATAGGTAAAGACATCGACGATCGCCCCGGCGCGCTGGCCAGGGTGATGTATTTACGGGGTGTCATTGAACAAAGTCGACCATTCTACGCCAACGCGCAGCGTTGCATAGGAGGGGCGGATGGTGGGGATGGGATCGGGGGGAATCTATTGCCTGTACCGGCCTCTTCGCGGCTGAAGCCGCTCCCACAGGTACTGCACAGCGCTCGTAGGCAGTGATAATCCCTGTGGGAGCGGCTTCAGCCGCGAAAGGGCTGGCACAGCAGCCAAAGAGGGCTCAGACGTGACGCTGCTTGGCCGTACCCCGCGGCAAGCGGCAGCGGTCGCCCTGCTCGGCCAGGCGCGCGGCCCAGGCGGACTTCACGCTGAAACCACCGCTACGAGCAGGCTGCTGCTCGACAGCTTTGGCCGGTTTGGCGGCCGCAGGCACACTGCTGACGACCTTGGCCGCCGGCTTGACCTCGGCCACGGCAACTGCCGGCTCTGCCGCCGCCTTGGCGGTCTTGCGCAGTTCAGCCAGCGATGGGCTCTTGCTCTTGGCGACAGCTGCCGCCTCGGGTTTGCTCAGCGAACGCTGGCAAGACTTGCAGGATACGTCCTCGGTCACGGCAGTGCTGACAAGGGTCTGACTGCTGCGCCCACAGGCGGAATCGAGGCCATTGGTGGAAAAGTGAGTAACCAAAACCGAACATCTCCGATGCGTTGTCATTTGAAGCAGGCGCTATTCTCGCACAGGTTGCAGGGGCTTGCCGAACCACCGGGCAGGCACCACCGGTCCAGCGGACTGGCACTTTGCCATAATCCTAGGCATGCTAGCCCGTTTCAGGTGTCCGGCCTTATAGTGCACCACCGCGGTCTGGCAACCAGACACCGGCGCATACCGTGCATGATCCATCCCTGCCATCGCCAGCCCAATCGCAGGATCAACGCTTGACCAATCTTACACATCCGTCGTCATTGCGTTCCGCGCCACAGGCGCCCGTCGCTTCGCTGCGCGGGTCGATCAAGGGTGCGCTGGCGCTGCTGGCCCTGATCCTGCTGGGCCTACTGCTGTGGCAATTGTTCGCCCAGTTCAACCATACCCAGGCCGACCTGCGCAAACAGAGCCTGGACGCCGCCGCCGAACAGGCCGACCACCTGAGCCTGAACATGGCGTTCAAGGCCCAGCAGGCCATGAATGTGATGCAACCCTACCTCAAGGCACCGCCACCCAAGGCCCTGCCCAGCCTGCTGGGCACTCTGCGCAAGCGCCTGCCGGCCCTGCAGAGCATGGCCTGGCTGGACGCTGCCGGGCAGGTGCAGGCCGACAGCCTGGACGGCAGCCCCGACCGCCAGTTGCTTGACGAGCTATTCAGGTTGAACCAGGGTCGCCCGTACTTCTTCACCAATTCGGCCGACAACCGCACCCTCTACCTGTTGCTACGTCAGGCCACCGAAGAGGACCGCGGCTACTGGCTGCTACGCCTGTCGCCGGACTACTACCGCACCCTCACCCTTCACCTGAATGATGCCGGCCACCCGCTGTGGCTGCTGGAAAACAGCCGCAACGGCGAGGTACTGCAAAGCCATGCGCCGGCCGATACCAGCAACGAACCGCTGCAAAGCGTGATGCTGGCCTTCATCGACAACAGTACCTGGCAGCTGCGCGGTCTGTTCGACGCCAAGCGGGCCCAGCAGAAACTGCTGCCGGCGCTGCTCGGCAAATGCCTGCTGGTGCTGTTCTGCGCCCTGCTGCCGGTGCTGGCCCTGATCAACATGCGCCGCCGCCAACGGGCGCTACAGGAAGACCGCCGGCGCTACCAGGAAATCTTCGAAGGCACCGGCGTGGCCTTGTGCGTGCTCGACCTGTCCAGCCTGCCCGGCAAACTCGACCGCTACCACCTGCGCAACCCTGCCGCGCTCAAGCACAGCCTGGCCCTGGACCCGACCCTGCGCCGCTCGCTGCTGCTGGAGCTGAAGATCACCGAGATCAACCAGGTGGCCCGCCAGTTGTTGAACATCGACTGCCACGAAGGTGCCTGGCAGCGCCTGATCGACGGCACTGGCGATGGCCGCGACAGCGTCGGCATGCAGTTGATCGACGCGCTGATCGAGCAACGCCCGCTGCTGGAACTGGAAGTGCGCCTGCCGGCGCCGCTGGGTGGCGAGCTGCACCTGTGGCTGATGGCCCGCCTGCCGCAGCAGCGCCGTGATTACCAGGCGGTCATCCTCAGCATCAGCGACATCACCAGCCGCAAGCAGGTGGAACTGTCGCTGCTGGAGCGCGAAAGCTTCTGGTCGGACGTGGTGCGCACCGTGCCCGACCAGCTGTACGTACAGGACGTGCTCAACCAGCGGATGATCTTCAGCAACCGCCACCTCGGCCAGACCCTGGGCTACGACCGTACCGAGCTGGCACAGATGGGCGACCGCTTCTGGGAACTGCTGCTGCACCCCGAGGACGCGGCGCACTACCAGGCACTGCGCCAGCAACAGCGCGACAGCGGCCATGACCAACCGCTGCACTGCCAGCTGCGCTTCCGCCACCGTGATGGCGGCTGGCGCTGCTACGACATCCGCGAACAAGTGCTGACCCGTGACGCCGATGGCCTGGTGACGCGCATCATCGGCGTGGGCAAGGACGTGACGGTGCAGATCGAGGCCAGCCAGTCGCTGCGCGACAGCGAGCAGCGCTACCGCATGCTCGCCGAAAGCATCAGCGACGTGATCTTCTCCACCGACAGCCTGCTCAAGCTCAACTACGTCAGCCCCTCGGTGCAGGGCGTGCTGGGCTACCAGGCCGACTGGATCTTCGCCAACGGCTGGCAGTCGATCATCGCCAACCCGGCCCAGCTCACCGGCATCTACAGCCTGATGGAGCGCGTCAGCAAGGCCATGAGCGACCCGGCCCAACTGGCCCAGCTGCGCAGCCAGCTGCCGACCCAGTTGTTCCTGTTCGACTGCCTGCGCGCCGATGGCCGCAAGATCCCCATCGAACTGCGCCTGGTACTGGTGTGGGACGATGAGGAGCGCTTCGAAGGCGTGCTCGGGGTGGGCCGCGACATCAGCCAGCAACGGCGTGCCGAAAAAGACCTGCGCATGGCCGCGACGGTATTCGAGCACTCCACCTCGGCGATCCTCATCACCGACCCGGCCGGCTATATCGTCCAGGCCAACGAAGCGTTCAGCCGCGTCAGTGGTTACGCCGTCAGCGAGGTACTCGACCAGTTGCCGGGCCTGCTCACCGTCGACGAACAGCAGGAGGGCCACCTGCGCTATGTGGTCAAGCAGCTGCACCAGCGCGGCAGCTGGGAGGGCGAGGTGTGGCTCAAGCGCCGCGACGGCGACCACTACCCGGCCTGGGTCGGCATCACCGCGGTGCTGGACGACGAAGGCGACCTGGCCAGCTACGTGTGCTTCTTCACCGACATCAGCGAGCGCAAGGCCAGCGAACAGCGCATCCACCGCCTGGCCTACTACGACGCCCTCACCCACCTGCCCAACCGCACGTTGTTCCAGGACCGCCTGTACAACGCCTTGCAGCAGGCCGAGCGACAAAAGGCCTGGGTGGTGCTGATGTTCCTCGACCTGGACCGCTTCAAGCCGATCAACGACTCCCTCGGCCACGCCGCCGGCGACCGCATGCTCAAGGACATGGCCCAGCGCCTGCTGGCCTGTGTGGATAACGACGACACCGTGGCGCGCATGGGCGGCGACGAGTTCACCCTGCTGCTGCAACCGCGCGCCACTCGCGAGATGGCACTCAACCGCGCCATCCATGTGGCCGAAAACATTCTTGGCAGCCTGGTGCGGCCGTTCGTGCTGGAAAACCGCGAGTTCTTCGTCACCGCCAGTATCGGCATCGCCCTCAGCCCACAGGATGGCAGCGAGCTGAGCCAGCTGATGAAAAACGCCGACACCGCCATGTACCATGCCAAGGAACGCGGCAAGAACAACTTCCAGTTCTACCAGGCCGAGATGAACGCCAGTGCCCTGGAACGCCTGGAGCTGGAAAGCGACCTGCGCCATGCCATGGAGCAGAACGAGTTCATCCTCTACTACCAGCCGCAGTTCAGCGGCGACGGCAAGCGCCTGACCGGCGCCGAAGCCCTGCTGCGCTGGCGCCACCCGACCCGCGGCCTGGTGCCGCCGGGCGACTTCATCCCGGTGATCGAAGAGCTGGGCCTGGTGGTGGACGTGGGCGACTGGGTGCTGCGCGAGGCCAGCCGCCAGCTCAAGGCCTGGCACAAGGCCAAGGTGCGCGTGCCCAAGGTGTCGGTGAACATCTCGGCGCGGCAGTTCTCCGACGGCCAGCTGGGCACGCGTATCGCCACCATTCTGGAAGAAACCGGCCTGCCACCGGCGTGCCTGGAGCTGGAGTTGACCGAAAGTATCCTGATGCGCGAAGTGAACGAAGCGCTGCAGATTCTCGCCAGCCTGAAAAACCTCGGCCTGAGCATCGCGGTGGACGACTTCGGCACCGGCTACTCATCGCTGAACTACCTCAAGCAGTTCCCCATCGACGTGTTGAAGATCGACCGCACCTTCGTCGACGGCCTGCCTGAAGGCGAGCAGGATGCACAGATTGCCCGGGCGATCATCGCCATGGCCCACAGCCTCAACCTGGCGGTGATCGCCGAAGGCGTGGAGACCCACGAGCAGCTGGAGTTCCTGCGCGAACATGGTTGCGACGAAGTGCAGGGCTACCTGTTCGGGCGGCCGATGCCGGCGAATCAGTTCGAGGCGCAGTTCGCCAACGAGACCTTGTTCATGTTCCATTGACCGGTTGCCTGCGGTGCTCCCACAGGTAAGGTGTTATGGCTGAGTGCCGGATAGAAAAACGGACCTGCGAGTCAACTCCGATCCCCGCCCAGCCCAGACACGGCGCGGGATACAACATGAGGCCCATTGGTCCGCGACTTGATGCCACTTCATATGCCAGCCGCCAATCAATCGGTTAGAATGCCCCCCCAATTCACCCCGATCCTTGAGGACCGCCATGTTCAGCCGTGATTTGACCATTGCCAAGTACGACGCCGAGCTCTTCGAAGCCATGCAGCAAGAAGCTCTGCGCCAGGAAGAGCATATCGAGCTGATCGCTTCGGAAAACTACACCAGCCCGGCAGTCATGGAGGCCCAGGGCTCGGTCCTGACCAACAAGTACGCCGAAGGCTACCCGGGCAAGCGCTACTACGGTGGTTGCGAGTACGTCGACGTCGTCGAGCAACTGGCCATCGACCGTGCCAAGGAGCTGTTCGGCGCCGACTACGCCAACGTCCAGCCGCACGCCGGCTCCCAGGCCAACGCTGCCGTCTACCTGGCCCTGCTGTCGGCCGGTGACACCATCCTGGGCATGAGCCTGGCCCACGGTGGCCACCTGACCCACGGTGCTTCCGTCAGCTCTTCGGGCAAGCTGTACAACGCCATCCAGTACGGCATCGACAGCAACGGCCTGATCGACTACGACGAAGTCGAGCGCCTGGCTGTCGAGCACAAGCCGAAGATGATCGTTGCCGGTTTCTCGGCCTACTCGCAGGTGCTGGACTTCGCCCGCTTCCGTGCCATCGCCGACAAGGTCGGTGCCTACCTGTTCGTCGACATGGCCCACGTTGCCGGCCTGGTTGCCGCTGGCGTGTACCCGAACCCGGTTCCGTTCGCCGACGTGGTCACCACCACCACCCACAAGACCCTGCGCGGCCCGCGCGGTGGCCTGATCCTCGCTCGCAAGAACGAAGAGATCGAGAAGAAGCTGAACTCCGCCGTCTTCCCGGGCGCCCAGGGTGGCCCGCTGGAGCACGTCATCGCTGCCAAGGCCATCTGCTTCAAGGAAGCCCTGCAGCCTGAGTTCAAGGCTTACCAGCAGCAAGTGGTGAAGAACGCCCAGGCCATGGCCAGCGTGTTCATCGAGCGTGGTTTCGACGTGGTTTCCGGTGGCACCCAGAACCACCTGTTCCTGCTGTCGCTGATCAAGCAGGAAATCTCCGGTAAGGACGCTGACGCCGCCCTGGGCAAAGCCTTCATCACCGTCAACAAGAACTCGGTACCGAACGACCCACGTTCTCCGTTCGTCACCTCGGGCCTGCGTTTCGGCACCCCAGCCGTTACCACCCGTGGTTTCAAGGAAGCCGAGTGCCGCGAGCTGGCTGGCTGGATCTGCGACATCCTGGCTGACCTGAACAACGAAGCGGTGATCGACGCCGTACGTGAGAAGGTCAAGGCTATCTGCAAGAAGCTGCCGGTTTACGGCAACTGATTGGCAATTGCCTGACAGGAAAAAGCCCGGCCTCGTGCCGGGCTTTTTCGTTTTCAGGTGGCGAATCCTGTGGGAGCGGGCGTGCCCGCGAAGAAGACAACGCGGTGGATGGCACCGGCTGCGCCGGTGTTCGCGGGCACGCCCGCTCCCACAGGTTATGATTGCGTTCCTTCCTTCAAGCACAGGCCGGACCTTGACCAGAGAGCAACTCGAAACCCAGCAGATCCCGATCTACTTCGCCGTCGTGCTCGCCGCCGTGGCCTTCGGCCTGCTGGCCAGCGACACTGCACGCCACCTGGAAGCCCTGGTCACCCCCGCCATCACCGTGCTGATGTACGCGATGTTTCTGCAAATCCCCTTCCTCGACCTGCGCCAAGGCCTGGGCAACCGCCGCTTCATCGCCGCCCTGCTGCTGGCCAACTTCATCCTCGTACCACTGCTGGTCTGGGGCATCACCCGCGGGCTGCTCGAACACCCGGCGATCCTCATCGGCGCGCTGCTGGTGCTGCTAACGCCGTGCATCGACTATGTGGTGGTGTTCACCCACATCGGCAAAGGCGACGCCCGCCTGACCCTGGCCGCCACCCCCGTGCTGCTGTTGGTGCAACTGGCGCTGCTGCCGCTTTACCTGGCCCTGATGCTGGGTGACAGCAGCAACGTGGCCATCTCCGTCACCCCGTTCGTGGAAGCCTTCGTGCTGTTGATCGTGCTGCCGATGGTCCTCGCCGTGCTCACCAGCGCCGGCGCCCGTCGCTCGCGCACGGTCTCGGCCTGGAACGACGCCTGGGCGTGGATGCCGGTACCGGCCATGGCCTTGGTGCTGGTGGTAGTGATCGCCTCGCAGATTGCCGTGGTGCTGCGTGATTTCGACCGCTTGCTGCCGGTGATTCCGGTGTACATCGGCTTCATGCTGCTGGCGCCTGCGCTGGGCATATTATCGGCGAGGCTGCTGCGCTTGCCGGCCACCGAAGCACGCTCGGTAACCTTCAGCGCCGCCACGCGCAACTCACTGGTAGTGCTGCCGCTGGCGCTGGCGTTGCCGCAAGACATGCGCGGACTGGCGGCGGCAGCTGTGATTACACAGACATTGGTGGAGCTGGTAAGTGAACTGGTCTATATCAGGGCGGTACCCCGAGTCGTGCGCTGACCCGGGGCATCGGTCACTCACGGTCAGGAGCGCTCAGGGCACACGGCAAACACCTGTACCTCGACCAGGTAACCCTCTCCCAAGTCTGCGCCTACGCAAGCCCGTACTGGTTTCGGACAACCCTGCAACCAGGCGTCGTACACCTCATTGACCAGGTCGAAGTGGCTGTAGTCGGCAATCCATAACTGAACCCGGGTCAAATGTTCCTTGCCGACGTTAGCCTCAGCCATCAGCCCATCGATCGTACTCAACGCCTGGCGCAACTGCCCCTGCACATCCTGCCGCAGGTCGTCCGCGACCACGCCAGCCGTTTCGAACAGGCCCCTGTAGCTCACTGCCAGCGACATCCGTTCGCCTTGTCCATACCGTTCGATCATCAAGATTCCTCCTTTTAGCCCATCTGGTTGAGGCAGACGACTTTGGGCTGGGTCATGTCCTCGTAGGCGAACCGCACCCCCTCGCGCCCAAGGCTCCCATATTTGGAGCCACCGAATGGCATGGCATCGAAGCGGTAGTCGGACGAGTCGTTGATCATCACGCCGCCCGCCTCGATACGCCGCGCCAGGCTCAACGCCAAGGACAGATCGCGGGTAAACACACCGGCGTGCAAGCTGTACTCCGGGGCGTTGGCCAATGCAATCGCCTGCTCGATATCCTCGAAAGGCGCCAGCATCACCACCGGTGCGAATACCTCTTCACGCCACAGCCGGCTGCCATGGTCAACGCCTTCCAGCACCGTCGGCACATAGGTAGCCCCTTGCCGCTTGTGGCCGCAGAGCAGGCGAGCGCCGCCCTGAAGGGCCTGGCTCACGCGCTCTTCAATCTGCCGTGCCGAGCCTTCGGTGATCATCGGCCCCATGTCGGTTTCGCGCAGGCCAGGATCACCCACCACCATCGCCTGGGTCAAGGCAACGAAGCGCTGGCGGAACGCCTCATAGATCGAAGCGTCCACCAGGATGCGCTGGGTGCCGATGCAGTTCTGCCCGGCCGCCCAGAATGCGCCTGACACACAAGACTCGACAGTGGCCTCGAGGTCGCAGTCCTTCAGTACCAGCACCGGGGCGTTACCGCCCAGGTCCATGGCAAGTTTTTTCAGGCCCGCCCCGCGGGCAATCTGTTCACCCGTGGCGAAGCCGCCCGTGAAGGAAATCATCCGCACTTCACGCACGGCCACCAGGGCCTTGCCCAGTTCGGCACCGCCAGTGGCCACGGTGACGACAGCCTCCGGCAGCCCTGCATCAACCAGGTACTGCACCAGCTTCAAGGCAGAAAGCGGGGCCAGCTCCGAAGGCTTCAGAATGACCGCATTGCCTCCAGCAATCGCTGGCCCCAGCTTGTGCGCCACCAGGTTGAGCGGGTCGTTGTACGGGGTAATGGCCAGGATCAGCCCCAACGGCTCGCGGGTGAACCAGCCCTGGCGCGACTCGGAGCCTTCATAGGCATCGAAAGGCACCACCTCGCCGGCGTTGCGCCGCGCTTCCTCGGCAGACAGCTTGAGCGTGTTGATGCAGCGTTTCACCTCCTTCTCGGCCTGACGCAGGGTCTTGCCCGCTTCGTCGACAATCAGGCCGGCAAAATCCGCGGCGTCACGTTCGATCAGCCGTGCGGCCTGCTCCAGAATGCTGGCGCGACGGTGCCGGGGCAGCGCGGCACTTTCGCGCACGCCCTGGCGGGCACGGACGAGCAGACCAGGCACGGCATCGGCAGCAAGGTTGGCGACGCTACCGACCAGGCTACCGTCGAAGGGGCTGTACACATCGATCAAGGTGGGTTGCTGGGCGGCTACCCGGGACACGGAAGTCAGGCTCATGAAGGTTGCTCCTCAGGCCGAGCGGCCAGCGTTGTGGATGGCGACGATATCCGACAGCAGGGCGAATGCCGTTTCCACACGTCCCGCACCTGGGCCGGACACGGTCACAGCGCCCAGCAATTCGGTGTTGAATGCAACCGCATTGGTGGCACCGGAAATACCCGCCAGGGGGTGGTTGCCGGGCAGCAGGCGCGCTTCGACGCTGGCACGCACCGAGCCATCGGTTTCACGGCTGGCACTGCCGATCAGCTTCCAACGCTGGCCCGCCGCCTGCGCTTGCTGGATAGCCGCGCTGTCGAGGCTGCTGATGCCGCTGCAGGTGACATCGTTCACCTGCAAGCAAGCACCGAGCAGCTCGTTGGCGAGAATCACCACTTTCAGGCGCACGTCATACCCCTCCACATCGGCGCTCGGGTCTGCCTCGGCGTAGCCAAGTGCTTGCGCCTGGGCCACCGCTTCGGCAAAACCAAGCCCCTCTTCCATACGTGTCAGCACATAGTTCGAAGTGCCGTTGAGTATGCCCTCGAACCCCACCAGGCCCGCGCCGGCCAAGGTCTGGCGCGCCATGCGCAGCACCGGTGTACCGCTCATCACAGCGCCTTCGTATTCGAACGACACGCCATTGGCCTTGGCCAAGGCCTTCAGCGCCTGGGCATGCAAGGCGATCGGCCCCTTGTTGGTAGTGACCACGTGCTTGCCCGCTTCCAGCGCCCAGCGGCAGAAGGTTGCCGCCGGTTCACCGTCCTTGGGGTTGGTGAAGGTAGCCTCGGCGATGATGTCGGCACCGGACTGCTTGATCACCGACTCGTTGAACGCCTCTGCCGAACCCTGAGGGATTTGCGCCAGCGCCCCCTTCTGAGCGGGCAGAGCAGCCAGCGTGGCCGCGTCCAGGCCGTTGCGGTCGATTGCCGAACCCAGGAACAGGTCGGTGACGCCAACGATCTTCAAGCCAAAGCCCAGCTCTTTCTGCCAGCGCGCATTGCGTTCGGCGATCAGTTGGGCCAGGGCACGGTTCACGCCGCCAAAGCCAACGAGTGCGATCTTGTATTCGGTCATGGTTTGCTGTCCTTCCAGGCGATTGGTCGATGAGGACAAGCCTAAGAGCCGGGCAATGCCAGTTGAATATGGCAATCCGCTGTATTTACTGGCCAATCTGACCAGTGCCCGATGCACGCCCGCGCGCCGCCAGAATGCACAACGCCGCCAGGGCGCAAGCCCGGGCGGCGTTGTTGGGGCGAGGGTTACCAAACGCGAGTGCGCGGCTCAGATCACCGTGGCCAGGACGAACGATGTCACAGTGTTCTCGACCCCCGGCATGGCGGCAATCTCCTTCCATACATGGTGCACCCGTTCCGGGCTGGAAGCCTCGACGCGCAGCAGCAGGTCGAACTCGCCGCTGAGCACTTCACACTGGATAACCTCGGGGATCTGGCGCAACGCATCGAGCACAGCTTCTCCGCGCATGCGGTCATAGCGGTAGACGAAGATGACCGCGTTGATCAACGAGGTCGGTCGTCGTCCCTCACCGATGCGCAAGGTGTAGCCCTGGATCGCCCCGTCACGCTCCAGGCGCTCGATGCGCTGGCGTACCGCATTACGCGAAAGGTTCACCTTCAGCCCCAGCTCGGCATGGGCAATGCGTGCATTGGCGGTGAGCTCGGCGAGGATACGCTCGTCCAGGGGGTCGAGGATGCGCTTCATCGTCCTGCCTGCAACCGGGCCAGTAATTCATGAACCCCCGCCAGGTCGTCGGGTGCCAGCAGCGGCCCGCCGCCTGCAGCATCCACGACACTGGCCGGTACTTCACCATGCCAGGCCCCCAGCTCCGCCAGCAACCCGGCGGACTTTTCCGGGGCAAACTGCCCCAGCGTGACGATGGGCGCGCCAATGTTGCGCCGGTGCAGGCGCCCGGCGAATGCCCCGGTGGCCGCGTGTGGGTCTACTGCGCTGCCGGTTTCGTGGAACAGCGTGACGATTTCTTCGCGGATCAGCGCGTCATCCACGGCATAGGAGTCGAACAGCATGCGCGCATGCAACCACTGGCGGTTGCCGATGCTCAATTCGCCACAATCCTCGAAGTGCTCCATCAGCGCCCGGGTCGCTTCGCCATCGCGGTCATACAGCTCCCAGACGAAGCGCTCCAGGTTGGAGAACAGCGAGAAGTCCATGACCGGCGACAAGGTCTGGCTGGTTGAGCCACGGCTGTAGCGATTGCAGTGGATGAACCGGTGCAAGGCATCGTTGCGGTTGGTGGAGACAATGATCTGGTTGATCGGCAGGCCCATTTTCTGGGCAATGAACCCTGCGTAGATCTCGGCAAAACTGGCCGTGGGGATGCTGAAACCCACCGGCCGATTGCCCCCACCCAGCTGAAGCGCCGCGTGGAAATAGAACACGATCTGCGCCAGCACGCCGACCCAGTTGGTCGAGTTGAAGCTCACGGGTATCAGCCCGGGGCATGGCCATGCACGCAGCAGCGCCGACACCAGCGACTGGCAGTCATCGAAGCTGCCGTCCACGGCCACGCAGCTGACGCTGTCGGAAGCGGCACTGCGCATCACCGCCGCCCGGTCGGCCGGCGTCCCTGCACTGGGGTACAGCGCCAGCAAGCGTGCCGTAGGGCAATGCCGCAAGGCTTCGATAGCGGCCACCGCCGTATCGCCGTTGCTGGCACCGACCAGCATGACCCGTTCGCAATCGGCCCCCAGGAAATGGCGGATGAGCCGAGCCTGCAACTGTGCGGCGAAATCCTTGGAGGACCGGGTGGGCCCGTGAAACAGCTGCAGGATCCATTCGTTGTGGCCAATCTGCTGCAACGGCGCGATGCCACGGTGCTTGAACCCGCGATAGCTGTCGCTGACCAGCGCCCTCAGGGTCGGCTCGTCGAGCGTGTCACCGACAAACGGTGCCATCACCCGCCAGGCCAGTTCGTCGAACGGCAACCACGACCAGCTGGCAATCTCTTGCTGGCTGAAGGTCGGCACCGCGGCAGGCACGTATAGCCCGCCATCGTCGGCCAGCCCGGAAAGCAGCGCCGTGCGAAAATCAACCCGTATCTCGTTGCCGCGCGTGGATGTGTACTGCATCGGTGCTCCAGGTAACTATTTGATTAACGGTGGGCCATCGCCACCAACCAGTGGCTGAAGGCCTGGGCATCCGTGGACAACGCCTCACCCAGGCCACGTACCAGGTAAAACGACTCGCTCGCCTCGATGCGCTGGGCAAAAGGCGCCACCAGCCGCCCCTCCTGCAGCAAGTCCTCCACCAGCGACGAGCGCGCCAGCGCCACCCCAAGCCCCAGTTCCGCCATGCGCAAGGTCGCCACCAGGGTGTCGAACTGCAGGCCGCTGGAGGAGTCGACCTGATCGGCGCCAACCCGCTCCAGCCAATAACCCCACCCCTCCTCGTAACCCAGCACATGCAGCAACGGGACGCGGGCCAGGTCGCGCGGCTCGCGTAGCGGGGAGCCGGCAATCAGCGCAGGCGAGCAGACCGGCACCAGTACGTCGCGGGTCAGGCGCTGCGCTTCCACTCCCGCCCACTGGCCGCTGCCCCAACGGATTTCCAGGTCATCCTCGGCATCCAGTTCCTTGACCCACAGGTTGCTGATGTAGCGGATGTCCACCTGCGGGTGCGAACGGCGAAAATCGGCCAGTCGGGGTGCCAGCCAGAAGTGCAGGAACGACAGGCTGCCGCGCACTTTCAGGGGCCGACGCTGGCGTTGCCCGAAAATTTCATTGGTGCCTACCGCCAGCCGGCTTATCGCATCCTGCACCACCGGCAGGTAGGACTGGCCCTCTTCAGTCAACCCCAGCCCCCGGGGCAGGCGCTTGAACAGCGCCACCCCCAACTGGCTCTCCAGGTGGCGGATCTGCTGGCTCACCGCCCCCTGGGTGAGGTGCAGTTCCTCGGCTGCATGGGTGAAGTTCAGGTAACGCGCCGACACTTCGAAGGCTCTGAGCCAGTTCAAGGGGGGCAGGGTTTTCTGGGTCATCGGCGGTTTCTCGTGGCAACGTTCCGGTGGCCTAGTATCACCCTGCTCTGGCGGCCTCGGAACCTGGCGCGACGACTTCCAGCGGGCTTGCTTGGCGGCGGCGGAACTTGCACGTCAGCCAATAGGCCAGGTAGCACCAGGCAATGAAGGGCAAGCCGAAGTACAGGGCAACGCGCTGGGCCGGGTCGAAGGCAATGCCGACGCAGGCCAGTACGCAGCAGAAGATGGCGGCCAGCGGCACGAACGGGTAGCCGCGCACCCTGAACTTCAGGTCTTCGAGCTTGCCGCCATTGGCGATGTAATGGCGACGGAAAGCCATCTGGCTGGCCGCGATGCTGATCCACACCACCACCACCGCCAACCCGGAAATGGACACCAGCGCCAGGTAGATGGTGTCGGGGGCAAACACACTGCTGAGCAGCGAAGCCATGCCACCCGCCATGCTCAGGACGATGGCATTGAACGGCGTGCCACGACGCGACAGTGCCGCATACCGGCGGGGCATGTTGCCTTGGTCGCTGAGGGTCCACAGCATGCGCGCCGCAGCATAAAGCCCGGAGTTGGCCGCCGACAGCAGCGCAGTGATGATGACGAAGTTCATGATGTCCGCCGCATAGGGGATACCGATCATGGCAAAGACCATCACGAACGGGCTTTCAACCACACCGGCCTGTTCACGCGGCAACAAGGTAGCCAATACAAAGATGGTGCCGACGAAGAACAGCGCCAGGCGCAGGACCGTGGTGCGGATGGCCTTGGGTACGTTCTTTTCCGGGTCACGGGTTTCGCCAGCGGCGATGCCGATCAACTCGGTGCCCGAGAACGCGAAGGCCACCGCCAGCAGGGTCATGGCGATCGACCAGAAGCCCGTAGGGAACAGCCCTTCGCGGGTGAAGTTGCCCAGCCCGACACTGTGCGCCTGGGTAATTTCGAAAACGCCCAGGATCGCGCCACCGCCCACCACCAGGAAGGCAATCACCGCCAGCACCTTGATCAGTGACAGCCAGAATTCGGTTTCGGCAAACGACCGCACCGAAATGATATTGCTGATGAACACCGCAAACCCGAACAGCGCACTCCATATCCACACCGGCGTATCGGGGAACCAGCGCACCATCAGGATACCGGCGGCGGTGAATTCCGAGCCGATGGCCACGGTCCAGGTCAGCCAGTACATCCAGGCCACCATGTAGCCTGTACCCGGCCCGAGGTAGCGCGTGGCGTAACTGCTGAACGAGCCGACTTCCGGCATGTGTACTGCCAGTTCGCCCAGGCACATCATCACCAGGTAGACCATGATCGCGCCGAGGATATAGGCGATGACCGCCCCCAGCGGGCCCGCCTGGTTGACGGTGTAGCCCGACGTCAGGAACAGGCCGGTACCGATGACACCACCCAGCGCCAGCATGACGATATGGCGGGTTTGCATATCCTGCTTGAAGCTGTGCGCCGAAGCATTTCTCGTTGTCGTTGTCTGCAGGGACATTGTGGTTTACTCATGAAAGTTGGCGGGCAAGGACGTTGCAACGACCTCGTCTTGGCAGAGCGAAGCGAATTGCCTTGCATATTGTTTTTGTTCGACTTCATGAAGTGGCACCCACCGCAAGGAGCGGGTGCTACGCGCCTGCCTCAGGCCTGTGCTTCGGCCAGGCAGGCGTCTTCGTCACCGTGCAGTTCCTTTGCTGCGGCCAACTCCTGACGCACCGATGCACAGGCCTGTGCCAGGTCTGCCAGCAGGTCCTCGGTGTCCTCGATGCCCACCGAAATGCGCACCAGCCCTTCGGAAATGCCCAGGGCCAGTCGTTCTTCGAGGGTGTTTTCCACATGGCTGGTGGTGCGTGCCGGGCCGTAGATGGTTTCTACCGCGCCCAGGTTGCCCGCCCGATGGGCGTACTTCAGGCGCGGCAGCAGCCGCGCTACGGTGGGCATGCCGCCCTTGAGCACGAAGCTGACGATGGCGCCGAAGCCACGCATCTGCGCCTTGGCGATCGCATGGCCGGCGTGCTGGGGCAACCCGGGGTAGTTGACCGCTTCAACCAGCGGCTCGGTGGTCAGGTAATGCGCCAGGGCCTGGGCACTGGCCTGTTGCTGACGCACGCGCAGGGCCAGGGTCTTGATACCGCGGATGATCAGGTAGGCGGAAAACGGGTCCAGCGCCGCACCGTTGATCTCGCGGTAGTGGCGTACCTGCGCCATCAACGACTCGGCACCGCACACCACCCCGCCCAGCACGTCACCGTGCCCGGACAGGAACTTGGTCGCGCTGTGCACTACCACGTCCACGCCCAGGGCCAGCGGGTTCTGGTTCAGCGGGGTAGCGAAGGTGTTGTCGGCCACTACCACGGCGCCGGCCTGCCGGGCGGCAGCGCTCAGCCGCTGGATGTCCAGTACCTTCAGGGTGGGGTTGGTTGGGGTTTCCAGATACAGCAGGTCGCAACCTGCGGCGATCTCGCGCTCCAGCGCCTCGGTGTCGAGGGTGTCACACAGGCAGACCTGCACGCCCATGCGCGGCAGGAACTCTTCGAAAATCTTGTTGGTGCCGCCGTAACTGTCGCGGGTCGATACCACTCGCTTGCCGCTTGAGAGGAACGTGTGCAGCACGGCACTGATGGCAGCCATGCCGCTGCTGAATGCCACCGCCGACTCGGACTGCTCCAGCTCGCACAGTTTCGCTTCCAGCGTGGCGACTGTCGGGTTGCTCATGCGGCTGTAGATGTAGCCCGGCAACTTGCCCTGCGCCACGTCGTACCAGGCATCGATGTCGTTGTAGCCGTAGGCGGCACTGACCACGATCGGGGTCTGGGTAGCGTTGTACGGGTGCTGGACCTGCTCCCCGCTCCACACCACTCGTGTACCGATACCGACCGCTGCATTGCCCACGCTTTTTTCGTTGTTGTTCATATCCGGTTCCCGCACCGCTGAGTTTTGTACACCGATTCAGCATCGGCTTTCAGCGGACTATAGGGGCATGGCGGGGGGACTGAAAAACGATGGAATCCGGGTCTGAGTAACGTTTTTTTTAATGGCTGGATGCCGAGCGGGCGCGGAAGCCGCCCGGCACCCTGCCGGCTTCACGCCAGGTTGCGTTTCAGCTCGGCAATATGCTCCGGGCCGATGCCACAGCAGCCGCCGATCATGCTGGCACCCCGCGCGCGCCAGTCGTTGGCCCATGCCAGGTAACCCGGCGGGTCCAGGTCTTCGCGCAGCTCATCCAGGCCGTCGTTGGCGGTGGCTTCCTTCGGTTGCGGCGGGAAGGCGTTGGCATAGGCGCCGATGGCGATGTCGGCGTTGTGTCGCTCGATGACTGAGCGCGCTACCTCCAGTGCAGCGCCAATGACCTCGGGCTGGCTGCAGTTGAACAGCACGGCCGCCACCCCCAGGCCGACCACGGCTTCGATGGCATCGGCCACCGGCTCGCCGGAACGCAGGCGGGGTACCTCGTCGACTTCTTCGTCCTGCAAGGTGAACGACACCCAGAACGGCCTGCCGTCTGCAGGCAAGTGGCCGTGGATGGCCCGCACCTCGGCAACCGAGCTCTGGGTTTCCGCCAGCCACAGGTCAACATGCGGGGCCAGGCCCTGCAGCAAGGGGGTCAGCACCTCCTCGACGCGCTCGGGCTGGAACAGGTCCGGACGATACGAGCCGAACAGCGGCGGCAGCGAGCCTGCCACCCTGACCGGGTGCGCACCGGCATCGGCGGCATGTCGCGCCAGCTGGCCGGCGATATTGGCCAGTTGTCGCCCTTCCTTGGCAAAACGCTCTTCGCCGATGTGAAACGGCACCACCGCATAGCTGTTGCTGGTAATGACCTGGGCACCGGCAGCGATGAACGCTGCGTGCACGCCAACCACCGCTTCCGGTGCCTCGCTCAGCGCCAGCGCCGACCACTCGGGCTGACGGAACGGCGCCCCGCTGCGCTGCAGTTCACGGCCCATGCCACCGTCGAGAATTACCATTGCTCGCTGTTTCATATAACTACTCTAAAGGTACTTATGAATAAAATTCACTAGGTGGGTGACACTTATAACTATTAAATACAGCCTCCTATAATTGGCCAACATTTCAGGTATGTCCATGCGATTTTCTACTGTGCTCGGTGCGGGCCTTGTGCTGCTCGCAACTGCTTCCCAGGCCTTTGCCGGTGCCACGCTGGAGCGGGTTGAATCGCGCAAGGAACTGGTCAACGTCCTGATGGAAAGCTACCCGCCGTTTTCCTTCCTCAATGACCAGAACCAGCTGGACGGTTTCGACGTGGATGTGGCCAAGGCCGTGGCGGACAAGCTGGGCGTCAAGCTGCGCCTGGAAACCCCTTCGTGGGACGTGATCGCCGCTGGCCGCTGGAGCGGCCGCTACGACATCTGCATCTGCTCGATGACCCCGAGCAAGGCCCGCGCCGAAGTGTTCGACTTCCCGGTGGAGTACTACGCATCGCCTGCGGTGATCGTGGTCAACGCCAAGGATGAGCGCATCCATGGGGCCAAGGACCTGGAAGGCCGCAAGGTGGGTTTGACCAGTGCATCGAGCTACGAGAGCTACCTGAACAAGAACCTGGTGATCGAAGGCAACGAAGACAAGAAGCTCGAATACCCCTTCGAGTTCGTGCAGATCGCGCCTTACGACACCGACAACGTTGCCTTCCAGGACCTGGGCCTGGGCGCCGGCGTACGCCTGGATGCCATCCTTACCAACCTGGTGACCGCACAGCCGCGCCTGGACCAGGACAAACGCTTCAAGCTGGCCGGCGCCCCGCTGTATGAAGAGCCGAACTCGGTGGCCATCGAGAAAGGCGACCCTGAGTGGGATGCCAAGGTGCGCCAGGTGTTTGCCGAGTTGAAGGCCGATGGCACCCTGGCCAAGCTGTCGCAGAAATGGATTGGCGCCGATATCAGCAAATGAGCACCTTTCCCCCATCCCCCAAGCCCGTGGTCAAGCCCACGGGCGCCGGCCTGTTCGGCTTTCGCACCCGGCTGCTGCTGACCTGGCTGGCGCTGTTCGGCCTGTTCGTCGCGTTTTTCCTCAGCTTCGACCTGAAGTTTTCGATCATCCTGGAGAAGTTTCCCAACCTCGCCGGTTTCAAGCTGGGGCCCAACGGCTTTCTGCAAGGCGCAGCGCTGACCCTGTTCCTGTGCCTGTGCTCGATGGTGGTATCGGTGCTGTTCGGCTTTGCCGCCGCGCTGGCGCGGTTGTCGAACAGCGCAGTGCTGGTGGGGGTCGCCAGCTTCTACACCTCGTTCTTCCGCGGCACACCGCTGCTGATCCAGATTCTGCTGATCTACCTGGGGCTACCGCAGCTGGGCGTGGTACCGGGCGCCATCAGCGCCGGCATCATCGCCCTGTCGCTGAACTACGGGGCCTACCTGAGCGAAATCTTCCGGGCCGGCATTCTTGGCGTCGCGCGCGGGCAACGTGAAGCAGCGCTGGCGCTGGGCATGCGCACGCCGCAGATTTTCTGGCATATCGTCCTGCCCCAGGCCATGCGGGTGATCATTCCGCCTACCGCCAACCAGTTCATCTCGATGCTGAAGGACTCATCGCTGATATCGGTGATGGGGGTGTGGGAGGTGATGTTCCTGGCGCAGTCGTACGGGCGGTCGAGCTATCGGTACCTGGAGATGCTGACCACGGCGGCAGTGATCTACTGGGTGCTGTCGATCTTGCTGGAGCTGGTGCAGGCGCGGCTGGAGCGGCATTTTGGCAAGGCTTATCAGCGCTAGGGGCCAGGCTGGGTTGGCAGGGACACTGTGGGAGCAGCTTTAGCCGCGAACACCGGCGCAGCCGGTGCCAGGCACCGCGCTGGATTCTTCGCGGCTAAAGCCGCTCCCACAGCGTTACAGCGCCTTCATTTCAGCAATATCCCGCGCCACCTGATCAGCCGATTGATCGAACATCGCCTGCTCCTGCGCATCCAGCGGCAACTCGATTACCCGCGCCAGCCCCTCTTCTGCCAGTACGCAGGGCACCCCCATGGCGATATCCGTGCGCCCGTACTCGCCCTGCAGAATCGCCACCGCCGGCAAGATGCGGTTTCGCCCGTTGGCGATCGCATCGACCATCTGTGCAATCGCCACACCCGGCGCATCGCAGGCGCTGCCCAGCTTCTTCAACCCCAGAATCTCGCCACCGCCCTTGCGCGTGCGCTCCACGATCTGCTCGATCTGTTCACTGGACAGGAAGTGTGACAGCGGCACCGAACCGATCTGGCAGTAGCGCATCAGCGGCACCATGCTGTCGCCATGCCCGCCCAGTACCAGCGCCGTGATATCCCGGGCGGAAAACCCGGTCTGCTCGGCGATGAAGCACTTCATGCGTGCGGTATCAAGCACACCCGCCTGGCCGAACACCTTGTTGCGCCCCTGCCCGCTCAGGCTCCAGGCGCGATAGGTGAGCACATCGACCGGGTTGGACACCACCAGCACCGTCGCGGTTGGCGCATGGTGTTTGATGTCGGCCATGATGCCGTCGAGGATGGGCAGGTTGGTACTGAGTACATCCTGCCGCGACTGCCCAGGCTTGCGCGGCACCCCTGCGGTGATGACCACCAGCTCGGAGCCCTGCAGCATTTCAGCCTTGGCCCCGCCGTAAACCCGGGTATCGGACCCCGACTCGACTGCCGCCTGCCACACGTCCAGCGCCTTGCCTTGTGCCATCTCGCCCTGCACATCCATCAACACCAGCTCACGGCACAACTCTTCCCGAGCAATGATCTGCGCCGCCGCCTCGCCGACCATGCCGGCACCCACGATTGTCAGTTTGTTCACGTGACACCTCCCAGCGGCGCGCGCCACCAGGAACACGCCTGCAATACAGAGAAGTATCGCCTGCTGAGGCGAAAAGACCACACAAAGGCAAAGGGAAGCGGTACGCGTACCCTGTGGGAGCGGCTTTAGCCGCGAAGAATCCAACGCGTTGCCTGGCACCGGCTGCGCCGGTGTTCGCGGCTAAAGCCGCTCCCACAGAGTCCCCGCTAATTCAACTGACCGTGTCCTTGCACGGCGATTTCCCATCTGGCAAGGTTGCCATCAGAACGCCCCCCGATTGACCAGCGGTGCGCCACATCAAAGGAAACCTGACCTGTCGCTGCAACCCTCCGTTCGACGTGATCTGCTGATTCTGTGGCTTTCCATTGCCGCCGTTGCGCTGGTGCTGGGATGGCTGCTGCTGGTCATCAGCCGCCAAGGCGCCGGCCCGCAGATTGCGCAGGCGCGCCAACTTACCTCGACCAGTTGCCAGGCGCTGCAGGCAGGTGCAGCACGCGTTCGCCAGCAACTTCCGTCTGCGCAAGATCAACCCTATCTCATGACCCCAGCTGCAGCGCAGGCGGTGCTTGATTTGGCACTGCGCGATCAGCCGGGCATGGAGGGCGGCTTCTGGCGAGCGGATGCGGGCGTGGTGGCCTACGCGTTCCCAACCTACGACGGCACGGGAATCAAGCGCGATCCGCCGAGTGCCGAGTTGGAGCGCATTGCCTCCACGGCCCAACGCGCGCAGGATTCCGCAAGCCTCGTGGCAGACGTGCGACCGGGTTTACGCGAAGCCGTGGCTTTCGCCGCATGCCCTGTGGAGAGCGCTGACCGGCACCTGATCGCCTGGACCCTGATGCGCGTGCCGCTTTTGGCCACAGAAACAGTCAACACCTTGATCCTCGCGGTGAGCCTGCTGCTGGCGCTGGTCGTGGTCTCCGGCGCATGGCTGGGTTGGATGATTTCGCGTTGGCAGCGCCAGTCCGCCCATCTGCGCAAGCAACTGGCCCAGTCCGAACGCCTGGCCACGTTGGGGCGTGTTTCCGCCGGGCTCGCGCACGAAATCCGCAACCCTTTGGGCACGATGCGCATGAAGGTGGAAAACGCGATGGCTGCCCCGGCCGACCGGCGCGAAGCACGTGTGGCTGGCGCCCTGGAGGCGGTACTGTCGCAAACGGCACGCCTGGAGACGCTGGTGTCGAGCCTGTTGGCGTTGACCCAACCGTTCCACGCCGAGCGCCAGGCGGTTGACCTGCAGGCATGGCTGGAGGAGCGGCGCAATGCCCACGCCGAAGCGGCGCAAAATAAAGGGGTACGAATCACACTGGCAGTTGAACCGGGGCTGACCGCCAGCGCGAAGGAGGTTGCGCTGTTCGACCCAGCACAAATGGCGCGGGTCTTTGACAACCTGTTGCTCAATGCGCTGGCGCACACGGAAGAACGCGGTGAAATCGAACTTGGTGCGCATCGCACGCGCCGTGGCGCATTGCTGTTGTGGGTGGCGGACGATGGCTGCGGCATTCCGGCCGACTTGCGCGATACACTGTTCGAACCGTTCGCCACCAACCGCGCTGGAGGTACCGGCCTGGGACTGGCGCTGGTGCGCGAGATCGTGCAGGGGCACGGCGGGCGGGTCGGTCTCGCCAAGTCGACCAAGGGAACGCGTATAGAAATGGAGCTACCGTGGCCCGAATCCTGATCGTCGACGATGACGCCGCGTTCCGCGACAGCCTTGCAGAAATGCTGCAAGACCTGGGGCATGCGGTGCTGCAGGCTGAAACCACCGATGCAGGCCTGCACCGACTGCGCACCGAGGACGTGGATGTGGCCATCGTCGATCTGCGCCTGCCGGGCGAGGATGGCCTGGTGTTCCTGCGCCGCGCGGCGCGCATCTCGCAGGTGCCCTGCATCATGCTCACCGCCTATGCGAGCGGCGGCAACACCATCGAGGCGATGAGCCTGGGCGCGTTCGACCATCTGACCAAGCCCGTGACCAGGGCCGCCCTGCTCGAAACGCTCGAACGGGCCCTGCGGCGAGCAGCCCACACCCCGGACAGGCCCCAGGCGGCCGGGGCATCACCTGCCACAAGAGAGCCCGTGGATGGCACCGAACTGGTCAGCAGCAGCGAGGCCATGCGCCAGGTCTTCAAGCGCATCGGGCTGGCCGCGAACTCCGATGCCACCGCCTTGATCCTCGGCGAGACGGGCACCGGCAAGGAACTGGTGGCGCGGGCCCTGCATCGCAACAGCGGCAGAGCCAGCGGCCCCTTCGTTGCAGTGAACTGCGCCGCGATCCCGGCCGACCTGATGGAAAGCGAGCTGTTCGGGCATGTCAAAGGTGCGTTCACCGGTGCCGTCAACGACCGTATCGGGCGCTTTCGTGAGGCCGATGGCGGCACCCTGTTCCTCGACGAAATAGGCGATATGCCGCTGGCCACGCAGGCGAAGATCCTGCGGGTGCTGCAGGAACGCGAGATCACCCCCGTGGGCGCCAACCGCGTCCAGCCGGTGAACGTGCGCATCATCGTGGCCACCCACCGGGACCTGCCCAGCGCGGTCAAAGAGGGGCGCTTCCGCGAAGACCTGTGGTACCGCCTGCAGGTAGTGCCCCTGTGGCTGCCGCCGCTGCGTGAGCGCCTGGGCGACGTGCTGCTGCTGGCCGAACACTTTCTACGCCTGCTGGGCGGCGACTCGCCCAAGCGCTTGAGCGCGGCGGCAGCCCGCTTACTGCTGGCCCATCCCTGGCCTGGCAACGTGCGCGAACTGCGTAACGCCATGGAGCGCGCGGCCATCCTCAGCCACGGCCCGGTCATCGATGTCGAACACATCGGGTTACAGCCTGCGGCTGCGCTCACCCCGGGCCTGGACATCGACTGGGAAGGCCCCATGGCACAGGCCGTTGCCCGCCTGGAGCGCGAAATGATCGTGCGCGCCCTGGCTGCGACGGCAGGCAACCGCGCAGAGGCGGCGCGGCGCCTCGGCCTGTCTCGCCAGCAGCTCTATCGCAAGCTGGCCGAGTTCAATCTGGACTAACCCCTTCGCACGCAAACCGGTGTCCGATCTCGTGACACCCTGGCGTCACGAGATCGGACGGCAGATCGCCTGGAAACTTCATAAGTATTTGATTTTATTGGAAATATTATTTGGCATGGTGCTTGCCCTGCAGGTTGGCTGCTTTCCCGACCCAAGGAGCTTCTCCAATGTCCAGGTATTTCATCGCTACGTCTGTTGCGTTGGCATTCGGCCTGTGTAGCCTCAGCGCACAGGCCGCGCCCGCCGATCCGCCCTCCCCTCTGCCTGCAATACCACATCAAGGGGTCGACGCACCCGGCCTGACGGGCCAGTACACGGTGGAAGGCCAGGTTCAGCGCATGCTCATCAATCCCTACGGTGAGGTCGACGGCCTGCGCCTGAGCAACGGAACCATTGCCAGGTTTCCACCGCACATGGCCGATGCGCTCACGGCCACGGTCAAGGTGGGGGACGCCGTTCGCATCATCGGGCGGGCGGAGACACGAGGCACGGTCAAGGCCGACGCCATCATCCACGCCGACAGCGGGCGCACCGTGTACGACCAACCGCCGCCGGTTGGCCAAGGCCGAGTGCTGCCGCCACACCTGCGCGCCCAGCGTCTGCAGCCCCAGCAGGTGGAAGGCCATGTGGACACCGTGCTCACTGGCCCACGGGGCGAGGCCAACGGCGTCATCCTGAGCGATGGCAGCATCGTTCGTTTCCCGCCAGAGAGCCTGCGTCTTTCCGTGCAGACGGGGGCACCGTTCGCGGCCTCCGGGCTGGGCACGCGCAATGCGTTTGGCACCGCTTTGGAAGCGGTCAGCATGGGCACCACGTTATCCACCCTGCAGCCGCTCTACGACCGCGCGCCATAAGGGAATGCCGCTATGCACCCGGCAACACCTTCCATACCCCCGGCGCATGCCAGCTCACGACGCTGGCTGTCCGGCCTCAACTTCTTCCTGGCCGACGTCCGTGATGGCCTGGGCCCCTTCCTCGGCGTGTTTCTGGCCAGCCAGGGCTGGCGCGCTGATGACATCGGCTACGTGATGGCCGCCGGCGGCATCGCAGGCATGCTGGCGACCACGCCGATGGGCGCCTGGATCGACGCTTCGCGCCACAAGCGACTTCTGCTGGCAAGCGGCACCCTAGCACTCATGCTCGCCACGGCAGCGCTATGGACGGCGCCATCGTTCGGCGTCGTCATCGCCTCCCAGGTGGTGACGGGTGCTGTGGGCGCGTTGATGGGCGCCGGCATCATGGGCATCACCTTGGGCATCGTTGATCAGCGAGACTTGTCTCGGCAGCTCGGCATCAACGAGGCCTGGAACCATGCCGGCAACGTGGTCGCGGCTGCATTGGCCGGGCTGGCAGGCTACCGCTGGGGGCTGTCAGCCGTCTTCGTGCTGATGGCCGTGATGGCATGCGCAGCCCTTGCATGCTTGCGCAAGATCAACCCACAGGACATCAACCATGAGCGGGCCCGCGGTGGTGACCTCACCGGCAACCTGCCTGCGCAAGGCACCAGCCCCTCGCCTTCCCTGGTGCGGGTTTTGACGGACTCGCGCGAGCTGTGCCTGCTCGCGGTCACCATGCTGCTGTTCCACCTGGGCAATGCCGCGATGCTGCCCTTGCTGGCGCAGTCGGTCGTCACGCGTGGGCTGGCCGACCCCAGCGCCTTCACGGCATCGACCGTCATCGTGGCGCAGCTGGTGATGATTCCTGTGGCACTTTGGGCCGGGAGGTATGCCTCTCGGCATGGGTATCGGGCACTGATCATTACCGCCCTGTTGGCCTTGCCCTTGCGAGGGCTGATCGCCGGTTTCTGGGAGTCGCCGTGGGCACTGATTCCGGTACAGGCCCTTGACGGCATCGGGGCGGGTCTACTGGGGGTCGCCTTGCCTGGGCTTGTCGCTTGCATTCTGCGCGGCACTGGGCACGTCAATGCAGGGCTTGGTGCTGTGATGACGATCCAGGGGATAGGCGCGGCCATGAGCCACGCACTCGCCGGTTGGATCGCGCAACATTTCGGCTATGGCGCAGCCTTCGTCGTTCTGGGTATCGTGGCTGCACTCGGACTACTCACCTATCAGACAGGCCTTCGCAAGGGACATCCAAGTCGGCAACAGTCAGCTCAGCCCAATCACTTTGACAAGATATAGCGTGCTGCACGCCCCCCAAAGGCCGGCACGGCCATGCCGCGCCAAGTCATTCATTCACCTGAGTAAACTGCATGCCCGTATTTGATCCATCCTCGCTCATCTGGACCGTCGCCGCCGTGGCGACCGGCGGGGTAATCCTGCGCCCCTGGCGGGTGCCGGAGTATATCTGGGCGGTCGGCGCCGCTTTGTTGCTGACCGTGTTTGGCCTGGTGCCACTGCACACAGCCCTCGCCGCTGTTGCCGAGGGTGGCGATGTGTACTTGTTTCTGATCGGTATGATGGTGCTGGCCGAACTGGCACGCCAGGAAGGGCTGTTCGACTGGCTGGCCATGTACGCGGTGCAGCATGCCCGGGGCTCCGGCCAGCGCCTGTTCGACCTGGTATTCCTGGTGGGGGTACTGGTAACGGTGTTCCTCTCCAACGATGCCACGGCGGTGGTGCTGACCCCAGCGGTGTACGCCGCCTGCAGGGCGGCCAAGGCCGAGCCGCTGCCCTATCTGTTCATCTGTGCCTTCATCGCCAATGCCGCCAGTTTTGTGCTGCCCATTTCCAACCCGGCCAACCTGGTAGTGTTCGGCAGCCAGATGCCGCCGTTGCTGGAGTGGCTGCGGCAATTCACCTTGCCATCGCTGGCCGCCATCGGCCTGACCTACCTGGTGCTGCGGCTGGCCCAGCGCAAGCAGATCCGCCAGCCCCTGGCGACGGCCATCGACGTGCAACCGCTGTCCAGCGGTGCACGTTTATGCGCGCTGGGTATCGTGCTGACAGGTGTACTGTTGCTGCTGACCTCCGCCCTGGACCGGCAGCTCGGCTTACCCACCTTCTGCGCCGGCATCGCCACGGCCGGGCTGATTCACCTGCGCCAACGGCGCAACCCGATGCCGGTGCTCAAAGGCGTGGCATGGGGCGTACTGCCGTTGGTCGCGGGCCTGTTCGTGCTGGTGGAAGCGGTGGCACAGACGGGTGTGATCGAGCACCTGGCCCATGGCTTGGCCGCGCTGGCGCGCAGCTCCGAGCACCAGGCGAGCTGGGGCGCCGGCGTGATCGCGGCTATCGCCGGCAACCTGATGAACAATCTGCCGACCGGCCTGATCGCAGGCTCCGTTGGCCATATTGTCGATTTACCCGCGAGAACCACTGCGGCGCTGCTGATTGGCGTCGACCTCGGGCCGAACCTGTCGATTACCGGCTCCCTGGCCACTTTGCTCTGGCTGGTTGCCGTTCGCCGTGAAGGCGAACACGTCGGTGCCTTGGACTTCCTGCGCCTGGGGGCGCTGGTAATGCCGCCTGCCTTGATCGGGGCGTTGGGGTTGCTTCATTTGTGAAGCGCTCGCAAGCGGTCCGCGTACCGTGTGGGAGCGGGCGTGCCCGCGAAGAATCCAACGCGGTGCCTGGCACCGGCTGCGCCGGTGTTCGCGGCGGTTCGACGCCTCGACACGCCCGCTCCCACTAGGTCACTGCCAACTCAATGAGTTATGTGTTGTGGAGATCGTTGGAGGCGCCGGGCAATTTACGCCTTGAACAAACGCTCGGCGATGAAGTCGACGAACACACGGATCTTCGGCGACAGGTGGCGGCTCGATTGCCACAGTGCCCAGAACTGGCCCTGGTCGGAGGTATGCGCATCAAGCAGGCTTTCCAGGGCGCCAGTCCTGACCGATTCACGTACCAGAAAGTCCGGCATGTAGGCGATGCCATGGCCGTCCACCGCTGCCATCAGCATTGCCTCCATGTTGTTCAGCGTCAGCACCGTGGGTAAGCGCAACTGGGTAATCTCGGGATCGGCGCCGAGGCTCCAGTCCATGATCTTGCCGGTCGTGACGAAGCGATAGCGCAGGCAGTCGTGTCGCTCCAGGTCGGCTAGCGTCTGGGGCCGCCCCTTGCGTGCCAGGTAGGTAGGCGCTGCGCACAGGACAAAGCGGAACGGCCCGAGCTTGCGCGACATCAATTTTGAATCGGCTAGCCCACCACTGCGGATCACCACATCGAAGCCATCGTCGATCAGGTCGACCAGGTGGTCGTTGAAGTCCATTTCCAGTTCGATTTCAGGGTATGCCTTGCGAAAAGCCGGCATCAACGGCAGCAGAAAACGGTAGCCGATGGTCGGGAGGCTGACCCGCAAGCGACCACGCGGGGCCTGTATCGCATGGGACAGCATGGCCTCCGCATCCTGGAGGTCGTCGAGGATGCGCCGGCAGCGCTCATAGAACAGTTGGCCTTCCGCCGTCAGGCTGACCTTGCGCGTACTGCGCTGGAACAGCCGCACCTTCAACGAACTCTCCAGGCGGGCAACGTTCTTGCCGACCGCCGATGCGGAAATACCCATCGCCCGCGCCGCGCTGACAAAGCTCAACGACTCGGCGGTTTTCACGAAGGCGAGGATGCCGTTCAGGCTTTCCATGGCATTACTTCCCTTTTGTCCATTATGAGTGGAGTTCCAGCCTGTTTATCCAGCATTGCGGCCACTATAGATTTAACGCACACGGTGCTACAACAGGAGGGATAGCGCAATGGATCAGGCTACTGATCACACCCCGCACGCGGGCCGTTACTATGTTCTGGCAGCCATCTGCCTGGCCGCCCTGGTGCTGCCGCTGAGTTTCACCGGTGGCGCCGTGGCCACGCCGGCCATCGGCAAGGCCTTCGATGCCGAGCCGTCCTCGCTTACCTGGATCACCAACGCCTTCATGCTCAGTTTCGGCAGCCTGCTGATGGCAGCCGGAACCCTGTCGGACATTTACGGGCGAAAGCGCCTGTTCACGCTGGGCCTGGCCCTGTTCGTCATCGTCAGCATCCTGCTGGCGAGCGTCTACAGCATCGTCTGGCTTGATGCCTTGCGGGCGGTGCAAGGCGTTGCCGCCGCCGCTGCCCTGGCCAGCGGTTCCGCCGCCTTGGCCCAAGAGTTCGAGGACCAGGCCCGCACGCGCGCGTTCAGCCTGCTTGGCACCACGTTCGGGCTGGGCCTGGCGTTCGGGCCGATGGTCAGCGGCCTGCTGATCGAACAGTTCGGCTGGCGCTCGATCTTCGTCAGCACCGCGGTCCTTGCTGCGATCTCGCTGCTGGCGGCGTTGTCACGGATGCGCGAAAGTTTCAACCCCGAAGCGCCCAAGCTGGACCTGCCCGGTGTGCTTGCCTTCTCGAGCATGCTCGCACTGTTTACCACTGCGATCATCCTGGGGCCGCAGGCCGGCTGGCGCTCCCCACTGATCCTGGGCCTGTTCGGCGGCGCGGCACTGAGTTTGCTGGCGTTCGTGACCATCGAGCTGCGCGCCAGGCAGCCGATGCTCGAGCTGAGCCTGCTGAAATACCCGCGCTTTGTCGGGGTGCAGATTCTGCCGATCGGCACCTGTTATTGCTACATCGTGCTGATCGTGCTGCTTCCGTTTCGCTTGATCGGCGTAGAAGGCATCGCCCCGATGCACAGCGGCCTGATCATGCTGGCACTGTCGGCGCCGATGCTGGTGGTCCCGCTGCTGGCCGCCTGGTTGACCCGCTGGGTAAGTGCTGGCGTGCTGTCGGCTGCAGGCTTCCTGGTGGCGGCCGCGGGGTTGTACCTGTTGGCCCATGCCGCTATTGGCGATTACCAGCAACTGGTGCTGGCAATGCTGGTGATTGGTATCGGCACCGGTTTCCCTTGGGGCCTGATGGACGGGCTGGCGGTTAGCGTGATCCCCAAAGAGCAAGCAGGCATGGCCGCCGGCATCTTCAACACCACCCGGGTAGCGGGCGAAGGTGTCGCCCTGGCGATCACCATCGCCCTGCTCACCGCGTTGGTAGGTAACAGTCTCGGGCGCGTACTGCCTGCCGGCGATTACAGCGAACTGGCGCAGCGCCTGGTGATGGGCGACCTGGGCCAGGTTCAGGGCGTTGACCCCATGCTGCTGCAGGCCGCGTATCTGGACGGCTTCGGCACCTTGGTGCTGGTGCTGATCGGCTTCACCGTGTTGTCGGCTGGAGCGGCGTTCTTCTTGCTTGGGCACGACGAGCAGGCAAGGCATGCCAAAGCGCCTCACAGCAGCCTGCCAGCCTCCGATTCGGTGCGGGGCTGACGACGGCATGGCGATTACACGCAACAACGGGATCCCTGTGCTCGCCCTCGTCGGCCTGGCGGTGGTCTGTGGCCTGTCGGTGGCAAACGTGTACTTCAATCAGGCCCTTCTGCCGTTACTCGCCACAGCGTTGCAAGTGGGCACGGGTGAAGTCAGCTGGATAGCCACAGCTTCACAGCTTGGTTATGCGCTAGGAATGCTGCTGATTGTGCCCTTGGGTGATCGCCTCGATCCACGTCGACTGTGCCAAGCCCTGCTGGTCTGGACCGCAGTGATGCTCGGTCTGGCCAGCATTACCAGTAGCCTGGCAGGCCTGGCGACGCTGAGTGCGCTAGTGTGCATGGGCACCTGCATTCCACAGGTGATGTTGCCCTATGTCGCTGGGCTGTCCTGCGCCCAGCATCGTAGCCGCAACCTTGCCCTGCTGCAGACCGGCCTGGTGGCCGGGATCCTGCTGTCGCGCTCGTTGGCCGGGCTGCTTAGCGAGCTTGCCGGGTGGCAGGCGGTGTACCGCTGCGCCGCCCTCGGTATGCTGGCTTGCGCGCTAGCCCTGCCCGGGTTGATCGACGCCCGCCCGCGCACTACCGGTGCACCCGGCTATGCGCAACTCATGTACTCAATGGCCGGCCTGCTGCGCGTCGAGCCCCTGTTGCGTTTGTCGTGCGTGCTGGGCGCCAGCCTGTTCGCTGCGTTCAGTGCATTCTGGTCGGTGATCGCCTTCAAATTGCAGGCATCGCCTCTGGGCCTGAGCAACGCTGACATTGGCATCTTCAGCTTCTGGGGCGCGCTGGCTGGCCTGCTCACGCCCATGGCGGGCAAGCTGTGTGACCGCTACGGCACGGTAGCCATGAGCATCCTGTCGATCGTGCTGGCGTGCCTCGCCTTCACGCTGCTGATCAGCTGGCCGCAACTGGGCGTGCTGCTACTCGGCGCCAACTTGCTGTGCTTCGCGCTGCAGTTGGGGCAAGTGTGCAACCAGAGCAGGATCTTCAGCCTCAGTGCGGAGTACCGCAGTCGCCTGAACACTGTGTACATGGTATGCAACTTCTGTGGCGGCGCCCTGGGCAGCGCCATGGGCGGCTGGCTCTGGCAGCACTGGCACTGGAAAGGCCCGCTACTATTCGGCCTGGCCTGCTCCCTCGGGGCCGGCGCTACATTGTTTACGATGTTACGGCCACACACCGGCACGTTACCCAGCCAGTGATTTCAAAAAAACGCCACCTGCCCGGTGGCGTTTTTTTTTGCCCAGCCAGCACTGCCCCCTAATAAACCACAATCCACTGTTCTCCAATGGGTACTGTCGCGCCGGCATATTCAACTTATAGTCCGGAGTCTTCAGCCTAAAATGCTCAAATACCACGAAATATCCTGAAATATAATTTCGCACATTAAAGGCCCATCAGGGCAGCCACCGCCTTGCTTGGCATACCGCCCATAGAATGATTATCGACGGGTTTGAACATGCGTGCATGCAACACTCAAAAAAGTATTGTCTTCATTCCCTTTGCCGGGGGTAGCAGCCGTGCATTCAAAGCGCTTCAGAGCACTCTTTCGCCGGGCGTCGACTGTATCGACATTCATTATTCAGGCCGTTATCAAGGCGCACTCGCACCGTCACCCACTACTGTAGGACACATGGCCAATGAGGTGATCGAGCACCTTCACAAGTCACGCCCAGCCCAGGTCGTGCTGTTTGGCTACAGCCTTGGCGCATTGGTGGCATATGAAGTCGCACAGCGCCAAGCGGCCATGCCGTGGGCCATCACCGAACTGGTGGTAGCGGCCTGTCGCCCGCCGCATCTGTTCAGCTGCCATGGCGTCAGGGTACACGATGAAGATGACGATTTTCTCGACTCTATTGCCACGTTCGGCACCGTTCCCCCCTACTTGTATAGCAACCCGGCCGCACGTAAATACCTGCTGCCCAACCTCAGGAACGACTTCCGTGCAGCGAGCACCTACTGCCATCGGCCTCGCCCGCAGTTGAATACACCGCTGACAGCCATAGCCGGTGCCCAGGACAGTTTCGCTCCATTCGCAGAGGTCCGGGCGTGGCGCCAATATAGCAACGGGCGTTTTTCCGAACATTGCCTGCCTGGCCGTCACTTCTTCTACCAAACCCAAACAGACCGATTGTCAGAGATATTGCTGGACGCACTTGCTGCCTGAAACACCGCCATCATCATTTAACTAACTGCAGAGGTAAAACATGGAAGCGCTCGCTCAGGCTTTGCCCGCCTCACTGTGCCCGTTTGCCGCAGGCGCTGTTGAGACCGATAACAAAACCGCCAACAACAAACATTACATCGTGGTTGGCAACCGTATAAAAAATCACTGCAACAATGACCTGTTCATTTCCGCAGATGCCGCCCACGCCCTTGCAAGTTCCGGACAGGCCGCACTGACATTGCATATTGGCCAGGGCGTCAGCGATGATCAACTTTCGAACTTGTACGCACTAAATAAACCGCAAGTCAGCCTGGTACCGGAACAGCTGAGCGTTCGTGCCTGCAGAAGCACAACGCATAAACATGAACGGCACAATATTGCCATCTCGAAAGTGGTCGATAACGGCAATGGCACCTTCAGCGCGGCGCTGATGATCGATGAAGCCAACGCCGAGCTCAGCGACCATCTCACCGGCCAGCACATCTCCGGAATGATGATCGTGGAAGCCGCCCGACAGCTGTCGATCGCCACCGCCGAACAGTTCTACATCGCACCCGCGGCCCGGGGCAAAGCCAACTTCATCACCAACAGCATTCGGGTCGATTACAACGACTTCCTGTTGCCGGTACCGACAGAAATCCTGTGCATTCCGGTCACCCTCAAGCGCAGCGGGCCGATCAACTTCCGCTTCACCGTCGCCATGCAGTTCCGCCAGCAAGGACGGGCCCTCGCGACGGTCGAGTTCGATACCTCGGTGATCGACTCGCGCTACTTCTACCTGAAGGAAAACCAGCTGCTGCACCGTTACATCACGATGATGGACTGACACAAGGAGCGTCCCATGAAGTCCCGTATCCTGGAAATTATCTACACCGCCATCCGCCTGGAAAACCAGAGCCTGGCTCACCCCATCGACCTGGCCGCCGGCGAAAAAACCGCGCTGTACGGGCATGGCGGTGCCCTGGACTCAATGAGCCTGGTGTCCATCGTTGTCGAAGTCGAGGCACTGCTCGAACAGCAACTTGATGTGCGCCTGACCCTGGTCAACGACAGCGCCATGTCGGCGGTACGCAGCCCGTTCGCCACCGTCGGTTCGTTCGCCAACTACATCAGCAAGCGTTGCGCCGAGGTGGAACATGGCTGAGCCGATCACGCTCATCACCGGCACCCGTAAAGGTATCGGTCGGCACTTGGCCGAGCACTACCTGACGCGTGGTCATCGGGTCATTGGTTGCAGCCGCCAGGCTAGCGATCTTGACCATCCCGGGTACGAACACTTCGCCCTGGACGTGGCCGACGAGGCCGCTGTGCTAGCCATGGTCAGCGAGATCCGCCGCCGGCACCAACGCCTGGATCACCTGATCAACAACGCCGGCATCGCCAGTATGAACCACTCGCTGCTCACCCCCTACAGTACCGCTGAACAGATCGTGCGCACCAACCTGCTCGGTACCTTTCTACTTAGCCGCGAGGCGGCAAAGCTGATGAAGCGTGAGGGTGCCGGGCGCATCATCAACTTCTCCACGGTGGCCAGGCCACTCAAGCTCGAGGGTGAAGCGCTGTACGCGGCCTCCAAAGCCGCTGTTGAAACCCTCACCGCAGTGATGGCCAAGGAGCTTGCCAGCTACGGGATCACGGTCAATGCCCTTGGGCCGACACCGATCGACACCGACCTGACCCGCGCCATTCCTGCGTCGAAGATGAACGCATTGCTACAGCAACAGGCGATCAAGCGCTTGGGCAGCTTCGATGACGTCAGCCATGTCACCGACTTTTTCCTGTCGGCGCAGAGCGACTTCATCACCGGCCAGGTGATCTACCTCGGCGGGCTCTGACCGCATCTGCCCCCACCCTATCGGCTTTACCCAACTGGAGACATACAGCATGGACATACTCGCCCTGAAAAAAGAGCTGGCCGGGCTTCTGGAACTGCCCGAATCGAAACTTGCCGATGACCTCCTGCTTGAGCCTTTGGCCACTTGGGACTCGCTGACCAAGGTGACCTTGCTTGGCGTGCTCAATGACCAGTTCGGCCTTGCCCTGCACCCGGAGATCCTGGACGAACTGAACACCCTCGGTGAACTGTTCGAAGCGGTCGCCAGCAGCCTCGCAGAACCTGCCTGAGGTACTCCGATGAACAGCACCCTTCATGGCCTTTCGATCCGCGCGGTTTCATCGGCGCTGCCGGATCGTCAACTCACCCTCGATGACTTCGCCGCGCTGTTCGGTGAGCGCGAAGCCGCGCGGATTGCCAAAAGCACCGGCATCGGCAGTGTGCGAATCGCCGGTGAGCTGTCCACTACCGATCTCGCCTGTGGTGCGGCTCGCAGCCTGTTTGACACCGCCGATGTCGACCCGTACAGCATCGATGCGCTCGTGCTGGTGACCCAGACACCTGATGTACTGATGCCGGCGAGCAGCGCAATACTCGCAGCCCGACTCGGCCTGCGCCGGGACATCCCGGCGTTCGACCTCAATTTCGGTTGCTCTGGCTACGTGTATGGCCTGTTCCAGGCCTCGCTGCTGGTTGCCAGCGGTAGCTGCCGACGCGTGTTGCTGTGCACCAGCGACGTCATCAGCAAGCTGTTACAGCCACAGGACCATCATGTGCGCATGGTGTTCGGCGACGGTGCCAGCGCCACCCTGGTAGAGGCTGGCCCACACAGTTTCTCGTTCGCTTTTTCCACCGACGGCAACGGCGCCAGGCATCTGGGGACACCGTTACGGTATCAGGCCGCAGAGCGCGAGCCAGGCACCACCAGCGCAGCAATTGGCAGCCTGTTCATGGACGGTGCGCAGGTGATGAACTTCGCCTTGGAGCAGGTTCCGGCCGCACTGCATGCCTTCTTGCATGAGCTGCAGCTACCGGCTGACAGCATCCCGTACTTCCTGCTGCACCAAGCCAACGCCTTCATGCTGCATTACCTCGGCCGAAAGCTTGGCATCGACGCGGCTCGCATCCCGGTGCATGTGGACGGTATCGGCAACACCGGGCCGTCATCGATCCCTGTACTACTGTCGGCCAGCCCGGATGCCGAACGCCTGCGCCAGGACAACCTGGTGGCTTGTGGCTTTGGCGTCGGCCTTTCGGTTGGCCTGGCGCATTTGTCGCTGCGCGACACCCTGCTGATTCCCCCCGTCACCCTGACGACTTCACTCTGACAAGGACAACACCCATGACTACTCAGGCAATCTGGTTCGACTTCGGCGGCGTACTCTCCCCCTCTATCGCTGAGTTGTACCGAGTCTATGAAGGCAAGACCGGCATCAACCGCCAGCAGATGGAAGCGGCCATGCACGAAGTCGCACGTCCACTGGGCGTGCAGTTCCAGGCCCCCATTGAGCTTGCCCTGATGACCCAGGTGGAATGGGGGCAGGCAATGAGCGCCGCGCTGCGCAAGTTGTATCCCGGCATCGACCTCAGCCGCTGCGATTTCGACAACCACGGCGAGCAGTGGTTTGCCGACCATGAGGTCAACCCGCACATGTTCGAACTGTTCCACGAGGTCAAGGCGGCCGGGGTAAAGGCGGCCATCCTCACCAACAATACCGTTGAGTGGGAAACGTCGTGGCGGCGCATGGTCGGCCTGGACGACGTCACGGACGGCATCATCGATTCGTGCAAGGTCGGCCTGCGCAAGCCAGACCCACGCATCTTCGCGCTGGCTGCCCGCGAGCTGGGTGTAGACGACCACGGCTGTGTACTGATCGACGACGTCGAGGAGAACTGTGAGGCGGCCCGCGCCGCCGGCTGGCAGGCGATTCACTTCCAGGACAGCCTCGAAGTGTGCGACGCCGTGCGCGCGCTGCTTTATCCATCCCGTTGACACGTGGCAGGCCCGACATGACGACCCACAGCTTCCCCTTTGTGATGGACATCCCCAACCTGGATGCCGCGCCTTATTACCACGTGCTCGACAGCGACCAGCCACTGCAGCAGATCCGCTTGCCAAGCGGCCACGTCGCCACACACCTGACCCGCTACGACGATTGCCGTAGCTTCCTGGCCGACCCGAGTATCAGCCGCACCCTGTGCAACGTCGAAGGTGGCCCGACCTTCCTTCCAGGCCCGACCCAGCCGGAGCTGCTGCTGAACCTCGACAACCCGGCACACATGCGCTCGCGTGCCACTGTGGCCCGAGCCTTCAGCAAGCGCGGGGTGGAAAGCCTGCGCGAGCATGTACGAACCACCACCCGGCGCAACGTCCAGCGCATGCGTGACGGCGAGCTGGCACCGGACTTGTTCGCCTCGGTGTTACAGGACCTGACCTCCTCCACCGTGTGCCACATCCTCGGGATCCCGCTGCAGGACCGCGAACTGTTCCGCCCCTGGAGCCAGATCATCCAGTCGGCGCCGCCGGACGATATCCCGGGTATCGAAGTAGCGGTCAAGGCTAGCTTCGATTACCTGATGGACTTCGTGCGTGGCACCCGCCACGCCGAACCGGACGGGTTCATCCGGCAGTACGTCGACCAGCGTGCGAGCATGGACGACCCACTCACCGACGAGGAATTCGTCGGCGTGCTGCTGGGCATTCTGCTAGGTGGCGATCACAACGCCCTGAGCGTGATGACCAAATCGGTCTACACGCTTCTGTGCGCCCCCGCGCTGTGGACGCACGCCCAGCGTAACCGGGAGCAGTTGCCGGCACTGATCGAGGAACTGATCCGGGTTATCCCGATCGGCAAGCTGTCGGCTTTCCCGCGCATCACCACTCAGGCAGTGAGTACCAGCCGTGGTGAGATTCCGGCAGGCACCTGCGTGTATGCCAATGTGTTCCTGGCCAACCGCGACCCGGCCGTGTTCAGCGAGCCGCTGCGGATCAACCCACTGCGTGAGGACAAGGCCGCACACATCCAGTTCGGCCATGGCATCCACAGTTGCATGGGCCCGGCCCTGGCCCGGCTGGAAATCGGCATCGTACTCGAGACGCTGATCGAACAGTTGCCCGACATGCAGCTGGACCGCGCGCCGAAATCGCTGGCCTGGATCAACGGCACCGTGCTGCGCCGTCCCAACGAACTTCCGGTGCGTTTCTGAGCGAAGCCTTACAAAAGGGAATTTCTGATGACTCTCAAGCCTCTGATCGACCAGCTCGACGGCTTTGCCGATACACCATTTCTCAACACCGAGCAGCAAAGCCATAGCTATGCCGAACTCAAGGCCGAGGTACTGCGCCAGCTCGAACACCTGCGGGCCCAAGGTGTCGCGGCGCAGACCACGGTATTCGTCCAGGGCGATTTTTCGTTCCGTGGCATCGCGCTGTTCCTGGCGCTGTACCAGAACGGCAACGTAATCGCGCTGAACACCGCCAGCAACGAGCAGGAAGTGCAGAACAAGCTTGCCGCCGCTCAAGCCGAGTACCAGATCGATGCCGACAGCGGCGAGGTCACCCGGCACACTCCGCAGGGCGAGGACAATGCTCTGGTGGCCAAGCTCAAGGGGCTCGGGCATGCGGGCCTGATCCTGTTCAGCAGCGGTACTACAGGGCAGCCCAAGGCCATGTTGCACGACCTCGATCGGCTGGTGGCCAGCTACCAGAACAAGCGCTCTCGGCGCCTGAGCATTTTCCTGTTCCTGCTGTTCGACCATATTGGCGGCATCAACACCTTGCTCAACATCCTGACCATCGGCGGCACGGCAACCATTGCCGCCACCAAGAGCCCGGACATCGTCGCCCGGTTGATCGCCGATCACCGGATCACGGTGCTGCCGACCTCGCCGACCTTCCTCAATTTGATGCTCATCAACAATGTCTTCGGGCGCTACGACCTGGGGGCCCTGCGCATGATTACCTACGGCACCGAGCCGATGCCCGAAAGCCTGCTGGGGGCCTTGCGCGAGAAACTGCCCAAGGTGAAATTCCTGCAAACCTTCGGCACCAGCGAAACCGGTATCATGAACACCAGCTCGCAGTCCTCCGACAGCCTGTTCATGCGCTTCCAGGAAGGCGATACCGAGTACCGTGTGGTCGACGGCGAACTGTGGCTGCGCAGCGCTACCCAGGTGATGGGCTACCTCAACCACAGCATGGACAGCTTCACCGATGACGGCTGGTTCAAGACCGGCGACCTGGTCGAAGTCAATGCTGATGGCTACCTGAAGATCCTTGGCCGCAGCAAGGAGATCATCAATGTCGGTGGCGAGAAGGTGTACCCCGCCGAGGTCGAATCGGTGCTGATGCAGCACCCGCGCATCAAGGACTGCAAAGCCTATGGCGAGCGCAACGGCCTGACCGGGCAGTTCGTCGCCGCCGAGGTGGTACTCGATGGCGACTATGGCGATGCCACCGCCGAGGTCCTGCGGGCTATACGCCAGTACAGCCGCGAACGCATGGACAGCTACAAAGTGCCGGTCCGGCTCAAGGTGGTCGAGGCTATCCGTTACTCGGCGCGCTTCAAGAAGCTGTTGATTGCCTGACCTGCGTGATGCAACGCCAGCTGGTTTGCTCAGCTGGCGTTGGTCATCAGGTCAGTCTCGCCCAAGAAGTCGATGAAGGCGCGTGTTTTGGGTGACAGCAGCCTGGTCGGCGACCAGACGATCCAGAAGTCACCCGGCAGACTCAGTTCACGCATTACCAGAGTCAACTCGTTACTGGCGATGTACTCCTGGATCACAAAGTCGGGAAGGTAGGCCACGCCCATGGCATTTCGGCAGGCCGCCAGCACCGCCTCGACACTGTTCATGACCATCGCCGTTTCTACCTGCACTTGAACCCGCTCGCCCTGCGCCTGCAACGTCCATGGCTGCAGCTTGCCGCTCGACGGCAGCTTGTAGCCGATACCCCGATAGCTGCTCAGGTCCTGAAGGGTGCGGGCGACGCCATAGCGCTGCAGGTATTCGGGTGCCGCGCATAGCACGAAGCGGAAGGTGCAGATCTTGCGGGCGGCCAGGCTCGAGTCCGGCAGCGCACCGCTACGGATTACCGCGTCAAAACCTTCTTCCACCACATCGACCATCCGGTCGCTGAAGTCCAGGTCCAGTTCTATTTCGGGATAGCGCCGGTAGAATTCGCGCATGCTTCCGGAAATCAGACGGTAGCCTACTGCCGGCAGGCTAACCCGTAGCACGCCCTTGGGCCTTTGCTTGGAGTTGGCCAAGGCCGCCTCGGCGTCCTGCAATTGCTGCAGCAGGGTGCGGCAACGGGCGAAGAAGTCCAGCCCCTCGCTGGTCAGGCTGATCTGTCGGGTGCTGCGATGGAACAAACGCACGCCAAGGCGCTCCTCCAGGCGGCTAACGCTCTTGCCCACGGCAGAGGAGGAAATACCCAAACCACGCCCCGCCAAGGTGAAGCTCTGCGACTCAGCCGCACGTACAAACGCGATCAAACCGCTCAAGCTGTCCTTCGACACCATCTAGATCAGATCCTTCTCAATCTAAAGCACTAAGTAAAACACCTAACCGGGCCAAAAGGATATCGCTCAGTTTTGACAGTTATACGCTGCGCCAGCGTTGCTCTGGTTGTTAACCGGGAGCATTTTGCCATACGCTGGAAATGGCAATAAGCCACCACCTGGCCAAGCAAGGAGTAGCCTGATGAAAATCGTTTCGCTGTTGATCGCTGCAGTCCTTTCGTTCTCATCGGTAGTCGCTTTTGCGCACAGTGGCGGTACTGACGCCCGGGGCTGCCACACCAATCACAAGACCGGTGACCATCACTGCCATTGATGCGGTCCGCAGCTCTGAGCCTTGGCGTCCCTGCCCCTGGGACGCCAACGCTTAAGCGGCCTGCTCGACGCCATCTTCGCGCTCATCGTACCGTTCCCGATGGTCGCGCTGGCCGCTGCCCTCATTGGCTATGCGGGCGGACGATAGCTGCCGATCGTGTCCCGGAAGTGGTGTAACTGAACCAGCCGAAGGGTGATATCTCGTCCGCCATTCATCGATGATCTCGCCTAACGCTCAGGGGCCTGGCCGTTTCGCTCCATGACCTTCCCACACTGCTCACTGGCCAGACGGCTGATGATCCGGATCGCCTGATGGATACCGGCAGTGTTGCGAAAGCTCAGGCGAGGGTTGTGTTCGCACTCCAGCATTTCGTCGTGCTGGACCAGGGCTTCGCCTAACAGTTCGAGGGTCCAGGCGTAGCTTTGGATGGTGGATAGGCGTTCTTGGTCAGTCATGACGTGCCTCCCTTGTTGTAGAGACAGAGCGAGATTGACTGGAGGTGAGATCGTTGAAGGCCGCCGAGGTACGACGGTGGAGAACGGATACGAGGATCTTTAGCGGATTTACGGTGGTCATGCATGAGTTCCTTTCGTGATGGAACTGCCACCGCTCGCGGCCAAGCAAGTTAAGGTGGCAGCAGTACGCGGGTTGGCCGACCGGGACGAAAGGAGCCCGGCACACCCGAAGGTGTCCCACGCACCACCGCCATGACGCGACATCGCGGGCACAAAAAAGCGCCTGCGATGAAGACTGGGCGCTGATGCGCCTTTCGATTCCGACCGGCCAAGGTCGCATCGCCGATGCTTCGGCGACGGGAGGACTTTATTCCCGAGAGGCTGTTTTCGCAAGTTTCCAAGAGTCGGAAAGGACTGCGCGTTTCGTAGGAAGATGGCCATCAGGGACCCTTAGGCTCTGTACGATAAGAAATGTCGCAAACACCGCATGGAACAAGCCAGCGAGACCATGGCGAAATAGCTTTTCACTAGCTTGTCGAAGCGTGTCACGATGCGGTGGTTCTCTTTCAGCCAGCCAAACATGCGTTCGATGATATTGCGCTGTTGGTACTTGGGCCGATCAAACAGCCTGGGTAAGCCAGGCTTGGGTTTGCGCTTCATCGAGCGCATCGGAATGACGGGTTGCATTCGATACTGGTCGCAGTAGCGCCGGAGCCCTTCGGCGTCATAGCCCTTGTCGGCAAACAACCAATTGCAGCGTTTACGCGGGCGGCCACGTTGGCTCGAGGGAATGCAGATTTCATCCAACAGGGGTTGGGTGTAGCTGATGTCACTGGCTTGACCACCAGAGAGGAGGAAGCGCAACGGTGTCCCGTTGGCGTCGCAGAGCATGTGGACTTTGGTTTTCAGGCCACCACGACTGCGGCCTAAAACGTGATCGGCAGGCTCGTCAGGTCCCCTTTTTTCCCGGTGCCAGAAGAGGCTCGGGTTACGCGTACAGCGGTTGGGTCAATCCTCCAGGTTTGCAGATCGATCAAGCCTTGCTCATTTAATCTCAGGTGCAAGCGTTTGAGCATCTGATCAAACGTCCCTTGGTTTCGCTAGCCCCGAAACCGTTTATACACCGTTGGCCACAGGCCAAATCGCTCCCGCATATCTCGCCACGCAGTACCCAAGCAGAGCACCCAGAGCACGCCATCGAGCATCAGCCGATCACTTAGGTGGGGCCGCCCCCGACCATGGGTTTCAGTGAAGAGCTCGGCAACCGCAGTCCAGGCATCATCCGAGAGTTCGTAACGCTTTGCCATCACAGAATTCCTTTCCATTGATGGCGAGGGACTCTACAAAATCTCAGCGGTCGAGGGGCCGCGATTCGGTTTCGCGGGATTTCGTACAGAGCATAGGGCGCGAGGCCCGAAACTGCGAACCCCAAGCATTTTACACATCAACTCCAAGCACTCCCTTTTGCCCGCCTAAGACCATGACTTTCCTATAAATGAAACGGACAGCTGCCGGTCTTTGAGACGGACGCTACAAGCTTTTGATCTCCCCCTCCCGAATGGCTCAATCGAGCGACGCCAACTACCCAGACTACGTCACACGATAAAAAGTAAATCCTTGAACCATTTACCAGTTGCAACCATCAATTTCATAAAGATATGAAGCTCAGTTAATAGACAAAGCAAAATGCATTGCTACATCTTAACCAAACAGCCAACCCCAAACTATCTTTTTGGCTAAAAATCGATGTCATCGCTCTCCCTTTCGAATACAGCGACATGATTTCTATGGAATTGTTCAACTCCATAGCGCCTTAATTTATCCAACCACTCTTCCGCCACTGTCCTAGCCACCCCTAGCGCGATGGCAGCCTCGCGCAACAATGAAAACTCTGTTCTCAAGGTAGTTGGCATAATTCCCGGATCATCGGTATTGACCAAAACCCTAATCGCCCCACGCCGCAAACCAAATTTGTTATACCTGCCGCCAGTTTCTAGCACTGACTCATCTGGCGGACTCCAGCGAAAGATCGGGTGCTCGCTATGGCTCTCAAGTCGAGCTATGTAAACATTCGACGTAGGATTGGTCTCGATGATCAGCCCCATCTGGTCATATTGATCTAGCAGGTAATCCTGCAGGGCATGCATGAATTCTAATTCCGGGACCGTATCTACGTCATCGATAATTTCACGCACCGGGTTGGCATGTTCTCCATATAGCGCCTGCCCGTCCCACTCATTGCCTACTCTTATTACCACCAATGGAAGCTTGCTCGATGCCGCCAAATGTTGGTGGCGGTAACGGTAAATACACGCCGCTGTATCTGACAGCCTGTTTATCATTACGGCATCCGGCACCGCGCACAGTTCCCGCTCACTTCTTGGCTCATCATCGTGCAGTTTTTGCCAAAGATGGTGACAGTTACGGCGTAGGCACCAGGCACGATAAAGCTCCGAAGGAGGCACCGACTCTAGACGAGCCCGTGGCTTCCCATCGTCTACTTGGTAATTTCTATCCAGTTCAGGTGGCTCAAGCCAAAGTGTGAAGGGGAAGATACGCGCAATACGACGCTCAATGATAGGCAGCACCTGTTGTGCCAGAGGCAAACGGCCACTGAGTGTCGTGGCGTAGTGCCAAAGCCAAACCAGATTGTCCAGATGCTCATCTAGAGGGAGCATCATCTCGCCCTGTCGCTCAACCCACTGTGCAGGTTCAATCCCAAGAGCTAGGGCATGCCCTAGTCGGTCACCATCGCGCATTTCACAAAAGCGTACCGTTTCGTCGACATGACGCATACCAGACAAAGGATGTGCGTAGTCCTCGCCTGCGTGGATGCTCAGATGAAAGCCACTGCTGGCGTGCTCGCCGTCGGGGCGCGACACAAAACCCCGACGCAACCAGCGCAACATAGGCGCAAACCACTCGATACGTAGGTCATTTTCGTCTCCAGCCACGTCTAATCCGCGAAACCAGCGTGCGGGCTGGAAACGGAAATTTTGATTTAGGCGGCCGCCCAGAAACTCTGGTTGGTTCCAACCCGACTGCCGAGACAAACTAGCAAGCAATTCATCAGCTATTTTCCAGTGCTTTTCCAAATCTGCTCTCGGTTCTTTACCGAAAGCCCGCTTTTGCCCTTGAGAGCGAGAGAAATGGCCACAGAACTGCCAGCGCTCCAACGACTGCAGGTACGGCCCAGTGGCCCCCTCGATGCTGACCTCATGCTCGCCAAAAATATAAGGTGGCATGGCTCCATGCTGCTTGCTCTGTCTGACAACTGCAGCGGAAAGCTTGGCTACGGCCTTCGGAGAAAATGCCCCCGGCATCGCTTTGACCTCCGCCACATCCCCCTTCGCCACCAGTAGCCGGCGCACATTTTCATGCAAGTCAGGCCGGACGCCGCGCCTCAAAGGGGCCTGAAAATAGTGTTCAACGAAACGAGTCAAGCCTTGGCCATCCATGATCAGCCGTCGACGCAAATCATTGAGCGTCTGCAGCCAGCACAGAACAGCAACACGCCACTGCGGAACGAGCTGGGCGTCACGATACAAGCTGCAGAGGTATAGCTGCAGCCAGAGCCAGCGGTTGGCACAACCGCGAATCATGGCCTGGGCAAATTGGCTACATACCCATAAGGGAGACCCCACTGGTGCCGAAGTCTGGCTCGCTGCCAACAGCGTCCAATCTGGCAGCCTCTCTTGGTTCGCCATCGGGTCATTAATTAGCGCTGAAATCTCCACCGGCCAACCTTCCCGATGTGGGGATTCCAACAAAAGTATCAGTAGCTGTCGCATACGCTTCAGCTGCGTGACCCAATCGGACTGTTTGTTTCTTGCCCAGCTTAAACCTTCAGGTTTCAGCAAACAGTCACCCAGAACGAGACTATCGGCGGCAATCCCCCCCAGGTGGACATGGCCTTCGGCATGCGGCAAAGCTAGGTTGGGTGGGGGTGCAAAGAAGGGAGCCTGCGCTGATACGACGCGGCATATGTCTCTCCCCTGTGTGGGTGAACTCTCCCTCAGCCAGCCACTCAGATGCCATGCCACCAGCAGCGTCGGGTCCACCTCCGCCGCTAGTCGTGCATAGGCTTGGACCTCGGCCTCGCGATAGCAAATCATGTCACCATTGCGGAGCATCAGTTGGCCGAACAAGCCGTCAAGCCAGGGCAACTCCGGCCCGACAAACAGCCTCGCATCACACATTCGGTCCATAAGTCGGCGCACATCGTTCAGGCGATAACGGCCGGGATAGCGCGTGTCCAGCGTGTCCACTAGCAGCTGATAGCAGTCATTTTGCAATCCATGCCATCGGTCTTGTGCTATGCCCTGCTGTGGAGTGACCAACTCAGTCCACAATCGTACCGCGAGCCGCTCGCTTCCATAGAAGCCGCCGGTGGCATTTTCGGTAAGAGAACGGTTCAACATCAGCTTTGATTATCCTGCAAGACTTTGTGCACCTTCTCCAGTGACCTCAGCTCACTGGCATTAGGATATTGCTGAGTCATTTCAGAAATGACATTCCGGCGTTCGTCCTCCGTTCTTTCACGCAACACTTTCTCTAGAAATTTCAGAGTCAGGCGCTCTGGCGGCTCGACGCCCAACTGACCACACAGCCATTCTTTTGCACTAATTTTTCTGGACTCTTTGGGCCACGAAATTTCTAAAATTTCATCTAGCCAAAGTCTGATTGGATGATCTGCAAGGAAATAACTTGCTGTGCGGGTGCTGGCACCATATTCGCGCTTAGCAATCGAATCGGGAGTATCTTGACCTCGCTGACCTTTGGTCGGCGCAAAAGGCAACACATTCACCTTAAAATGGTCATTTTGTTCGAAATTGTGCGGCGAGTTCAGATTGACGGTAGCAACTACATCCGGCAGACCAAATAACCGTCCCTTTTCAAAGCTGCCAAAAGCCGACCAAGTGGCGTAGAACACCATACCCACCTTATCCAGTGCAGTACTGATGTCCTTCATGCCGTTTGGCACATTCCTAAATCCGGCGATCTGGCTGAAAACCTTGTTGAACACCTTATAAACCAGCCACGGCGAGAACCGTACCTGATCAAGTTGATGGCGGGCGCGCCATTTCGAAATTTCTTTTTGTAACTGTTCGAGCTGCGGATTCAATCCCTCCAACACATCATCCAATCCGCTCTCCATAGGTTCATCATCCTCATCGAAGCCTAAGCTGAGGGTTTTAGTAGGTGCCAAGGCGCTAGTGGAATGGAACGGTGCGTCCTGTACAATATCTTGAAGGATTTGCAAACTAACCGGTCCGACAAGGCTAGTAATCAGCAATTCGAAAACACGACCAATATTCAGCATCATGCTGCGCTTAGCATTTGTGTAATAGTTATGCTGGGTCAGTAGTGACAGTAAAAAACTGGCTTTACTTTTCACCCCATCAGCTGCCTGGACGCCGGAAATCACCTCCCAATATTTCCAATCCTTTGCCGAGTTTATACCGACCTCAGGCACTGGATATGAAAGCAACGCTTTGTGGGAGTCTAGTCTGGACAGCCAGCTGTCTGGCAATTTATCACCCAAGTGCGCTTTCCATTCAGAAAAGTCTATAACCTTGACAAACTGCTCCAACCCGGTCGCATCATGCTGCAGCGGCTGAAATAGTGGAGTATCAAAAATACTACCCCTGCGCTCCTCTTCGCCACTATTCGCCAACCCCTGCCAGTACTGATAGGCTTGGAGTACCAAATATACGGCGCCAGCCTGCGGCTCGTATTGGAAATAATCACTCAGGGTGCGTTCCCAACTGGCGGACACCGTTTGATCCAGTGCGCCGATTAGAAGACCTGCCTGTTCACGAGGCTGCTCTGCAAATATTCTGTATGCCGGGCCGAACTCCCTCTTCTTTTCCCTATTTAGTCTTTGGTGCTCGGCATGAAACTCTTTAATCAAATCTGGATGGACAGTTGGCATCTGCCAGACACGCATTACCTGCAAGGGGTTCTCTGCCGAGCGGATAGCTTGTGGCAGAGCTTGTATAAGGTCTGAGCAGCTATTTACAAGCTGGGTCAAAGCTCGCAACGACGGGATAGGCAGAGTCAGGTCGCTGCCTTCGCGGCCATTGACGGGTCCAGTCAGGAAGATGTTCAACCAAGCATGGAAATTGGGCAGGGAAATGATGGCTGGTAAACCCAGAGATATTTCCCGATCATTCAGGTACCTACTCACCGGAGGCATAACCAGCCGGCGTGGCAATGGTAGCACCTTGCGCTGGTACTCGTTGGCAAGTTCAATGGCGGTGTTGTATGCCTGTTCAGTGTTGTGACTTGAGTCTTCGGTTAAACGACCGTGAAAATCACGCCACGTCACTTCACGGTACAGTCCGCGGTCTCCACTGACGATGGGCAACACATAAGGAGTGGTCAGGTAGCGACGAACTATTTCCAGATTTTCAAAGGCTCGATTGAGTGATGTATCAACATCATCAATCGGCAGTACCAACAGCTTTTTCCCCAGTAAATTTAGTACCGACCTGAAAAAATCCTGAACCCGATCGGCCAAATGCTTGTTCCCAAAAAGCGCGCGCAGCTTGTCCATTCCGCGCTCTTCTTTTTGCACATCGATACACTCCAGTGCATGAGCAAGCTTGTCCAACGCTTGATTCAACTGCTTGTAACCTTCAGGATTAACACATTGAAACTTCTTTACATCCTCATCCGAAATCACCGCCGCCACTATTATATGTAGAAACAGTGATTCATGCTCTTCCAGCAAAGTCGGATCAACCGGATCAAGGATATGAATATCCTTCAAGATACTCTCATGTGCACTTTTAAGATACTTACGCAAATTCACCAACACTGAAGTCTTGCCAGTGCCACGCTCGCCATCAATCGATACCGCGTTATGGCTACGAACCTCATTAACCTTCACACTGTCCCTTTGATCACTGGCTGTATGCAGGGCCTTAGTGATGAAACCTGCTAGGCTCTGGTATACAGCCAACGGAAGCAGAGTCCTTTCATCATCTAGGTTGGCGGTTTCGGGGGCGTTGAGCGGAATGTATCGAGCTATTTGAGTAGGTGTGGACATTTCTCGTCTTATGTCTGACAGGAGGTTAACGGAGGCGCTAGTAGCCCAAGGCCACTGCAGATTGCACGAACACTATCACAGCAGGATGTTTATGAGTTACGTTGTCTCTGTTGGCGCATTTGAAAGGCAGGAGAGCGCGCGCAACACTACGCAACCCGCAGTCGCGGAGGTAGTCGATAGCTCTCATCAGAAGGCCTCCGCGTCGGACTCCTCGAAGGCTATGGCTAGCGAAATGCTCGCGGTGCCGGGGGAAAGTTGCCGACTCGAAGTCCTGATTGTCCTAGGCTCTGTACGAAATCCCGAGAAGCCCAATCGGCGCGCTTCGGAAGCTGAAATTCTGTAGGGTTCCCGGCCATCTACGGAAAGGCATTCTGTGATGGAAAAGCGTTACGAACTTTCGGATGAGGCCTGGACTGTGGTCGCCGATCTCCTCACTGAATCCCATGGCCGGGGCGGCCCCGCCTGAGCGACCGCCTGATGCTTGATGGCGTGCTCTGGATACTCTGCTCGAGCGGTGCGTGGCGAGATATGCCGGAACGCTTCGGCCCATGGTCAACGGTGTATCAACGATTCCGGGGTTGGCAAAACCAGGACACATTCGATCAGATGCTCAAACGCTTGCACCTGAGACTTAATGAGCAAGGCTTGATCGATTTGCAAACTTGGAGGATCGATTCAACCGCTGTACGCGCAACCCGAGCCTCTTCTGGCGCCGGGAGAAAAGGGGGCCTGACGAGCCAACCGATCACGCTCTAGGCCGCAATCGCGGTGGCCTGACAACCAAAGTTCACATGCTCTGCGACGCCAACGGGACACCGTTGCTGGACGAAGTCAGCATCCCGTCGAGCCAACGTGGCCGCCCGCGAAAACGCTGCAAGTGGTTGCTTGCCGACAAGGGCTACGACGCCGAAGCGCTGCGCCGCTACTGCGACCAATATCGAATGCAACCCGTCATCCCGATGCGCTCGATGAAGCGCAAGCCCACGCCTGGCTTACCCAGACTGTTTGATCGCCCCAAGTATCGGCAGAGCAACATCATCGAGCGCATGTTTGGCTGGCTGAAAGAGAACCGCCGAATCGTAACTCGTTTTGACAAGCTCGCGAAAAGCTACGCCGCCATAGTCTCGCTGGCTTGTTCCATGCGCTGTTTGCGACATCTCTTTTCGTACAGAGCCTAGCAGCCGTAGTATAGGGAGAGAGTGGTTACGATGGGGATGAAAAATGATGGGCGAGCACAATTCTCCTTGAATGCTGGCGTTCAAACGGTGACTTCGCCGGACTGTTCCCGCCTCCAGACGATAGGTGAGAGTAGAAACACCGCAATAAGAAAAGCTACTTGCGATAGATAGAACGGCTCCAGCCACTGCTGTTTCAGTGCGACGTAATAGGTGTTATGAGCCACGTCAGCCAAAATAATTGTCGCTGTGAGGATAATTCCCATCCTTGGTTTTATGAAAAGGAGCCCTGCCGCCAGCGGGTCAAAAAAAGTCAGCGCCCCCCAGAAAACGCGGCTAGCCCAATAGGCACTGTCCCCATAGCCGTAGTCCCAGAACAACCCATGCAGAATATCTGCTCGGACGTGATTGGCGGTCGCGATCAAAAGGCAAAAGGCGAACAACACTCGGATGGCGAATGACAACCTTAGCATAGCTTGATCTACTCTGGTTAAGTGATCCTATGGTAACGGGATCAACCAACGTCGACAGCAATGGCTAATGGTAAAGATGAGTTCACCAGACGCTTACAAAGCGGTGTACTGGAATAGGTGTCCATCAATGGGTAGTGAACATGCGAGCTATCAGCTTGGGAAGAACCGCCAAAATCATTGCCGTGGCGTTCAGGGCTCGTACCACAGGGTTGCTAGTGAAACATGTATTGCCACTGTCTTTCTACGCGCCTACGGCGGGTCAGTATCTCGGTGCATGGCACGGGCTTCGCCCGGTTTGAGGGCAAGCACTAATGCCTGTCAGTTAACATTTTCCGGCTTGATTGGGGCTGCTTTGCAGCCCTTCGCAGTGTACGACCGGAGACATCCTTTACATCGTAAACCATGTCCCCGGTTTGAAATGTAAACGATGTCTCCGGTTTGTACCGCGGGCTTGCCCGCTCCCACAGGGATCGCGCTAGCTTTTAGAAATTGAGCAAGACAGTTGCTCATACAGGTACGGGGTAATTTTCCGGGTAGCGATACCTGCCCGACTGCCCGGCTGTGCATGCTTTGAAAAGCTGCTCCGAAGTATCTTGAAAAGAACTCGTGGGGAGAGGGAACTGTGTTGCAGGGCACAGTTCAGCGGTGGGGCAAGAATTGCCGGGGCCGCCTTGCGGCACTTTCGCGACAGACCGCTCCCACACAGGGCGTGGAACATTCGAGCATCGTGCTTACATTTTTGCCTTAATGTTCAAGACTGGAGACGATCTCAAGCTCAAGTAGTGCCGATCTTGCAATTTTCACGGTCTATCAAGTGGCTCTGGAATGAACCCCTGCTCCCTCAGCGCCTTAATGACCCCACGCACCAGGTAATTGTTGGAAAAGCCAATGGTGTATTGCCTCGAACCTGGGTTGATTGGCAGAAGCATGCCTTGCTCTACCAGGTTCTTGATCTGATAAGTCCGTTGGTTAGCCGTGAGCGCGGGGAGCGCCTTGGCAATGTCACTCGACTTCACGACCTTCATCTTTATGACGCTGACCAGGATCTGTTCCTCGGTCTCGGTGATCCACTCCCGGCTGCGTGCAAAACTCACCGCCGGCAACAGAATGCACTTCGTGAGGTAACCATAGTCGGTGAGCTTGTCCACCTTCTCCAGCTCGTCGCGGATACCCTGCAGCACATAGTTACACCATGCCTCCAGCCCTGCTGTGGTGCCAGTATCGGCAAGCCCCAGCATGGTGTAGTACTTGTCCCGGTCATTGCAGAACACCGCTGTGGGGTTGAGCACCCGACCACCCGTGTTCACGTTGAAGCCGTACTTCATCAATAGCGCATAGGTAAGTAGCCTTACCACCCGCCCATTGCCATTGCCGAATGGGTGAATCCAACCGAAACGGTGGTGCGCCAGGGCGACCTTCATCAGCGCGTATTTAGGGGAATCGTCGCGATTGATGAAACTGACCAACTCCTGCATATACTGCGGCACCAGCACACCGTCCGGAGGCAGATGCTCCGCCTGGGCGATCCTGACTGCCCCTTCCCGGTAGGCGCCTGGCGTTTTATCGCCTTCACGCTGCAACCCAAGTACGGGCATGGCGTGCAGTTCTCGAATCATATGCTCTGTCAGGTCTGCACCGGGCTCGATCACCGCTTCGATGTAATCCATCGCCTTCTCGATGTTGGCAATTTCCATCAACTGGTCGGTGCTCTGGGCTTTCCCTTCGACCTTGCTGTCGATGTAGTCGGCCAGCGTGGTGTGGTTGCCCTCGATTCGAGCAGACCCCAAGCTTTCCAGGGTGTGGGGCAGCGCCTTCAGCTGAAAGAACACCTGAGGTGGAGTGTCCCCTTCCAGCCTCAGCCTGCACAGAAACTCGAGCTCGGCCAGAACGTCAACCAGCGGCGAGTCGAAGGACGGGGTCAGTAGCTACAGGTCGTGGTGAGAAAACTGGGGAATCTCAAAATTATCTCTAAACGGGAAAATCATTATCTAGAAAAATTTCTGTTCTCACCCCGTAAACACTGGCCAAAACCTGAACTACAGCTAACCATTATCTAAAAATGGCGTGCAACCCTAAGTGGAAAACTGCGAACCATAAAGTCAAAAACACGCAGATCCATGGGGAAAAAAGCGGGAACAAAAAAGCCCGCGCAAGGCGGGCTTCTATTGGTGCCTGGTAGCGAGAAATCGCCATAGGCCAACTGATTCTGGTGCCGGAGACAGGAACGATAGGAATCGAACCGGGGTGTGGCGACCAATGAATTCAGGTGCAATCGCGTGTAGGGCTGGCGAGGTTACCACAGGATTACCACCAGCTTCGAGCCAAGCCCAACTCCTTCAAGAATCTCGCTACCTGACCTCCCCAGCCCACCCAGCGGTTAGCACCCTGCTATCAGCCTGAGCAAAAACTGCTTTGGGCAGTGCGGATGCACACACCGTGCGAAGAGCTATACCGTAAGAGGGGGAACAACCTTCACTAAAGTGCTGACCTCACTCGCTGCGACGAAAGCTCCTGTGCGAGGATGTTCGGACCACAGGCGTGTAGCCGACGAGCCACGGAGTATGGGATATGTCGCATGAGCTTGTTCAAGCATTCTTGACGCTTCGAGATGACTGCATCTGGCTGCAGACCACCTTCAACTACATGAATGTTCTATTTGAGTCAGAAAATTCTGAGCGCGATTCTCTAATGAGGCGCACGGCCCCAATTTTTTTTGAAGACCTCAATCGAGTTCTCATTGAGTACTTTGTTGTGAATGTGTACCGACTGACTGACCGTCCCCAAGGAATGGGGCGTCAAAATTTGACCATTTCAGGCCTCAATGAAAAACTCAAGTCAGATGGCCTCATGAACACGGTGATTGAGCGTTCCGCAGCAGGAATGCTGGAATTCGGCCAAAAACTCAAAGATGCCCGCCATCGAATTGTTGCCCATTCAGATTGGGACACAGCGCTGAACAAGTTGGTGTTAGGTGTTCATTCGGATGAGGAACGCAAAGAATTTTTTTTCCACATGTATACGTACGTGGATGCTGTAGGCGAAGCGCTTGGCGTAGGTCCGTTAGATTTCCGCTCTACAGGCGGAGTTGGAGACGCGCTCGACCTCTTGAGATGTTTGAAAGCGGGACAACACCGCTCACGCCTGGGCTAAGTGTTGTCCTCCCAGGCTGCACGGTCTAACTGGCTATTTAAAAGCTGCTGTGGGCCTCAACCTCACCCAGCAGCCTCTTTTCTCACCGAATTTTAACAACCGGCAATGCTCGGGGAGCTCCGCCCCCATCGTAGCTAGCAAAAATCACATTTTCGCCAACCTTTGGCATTTCCCCGTATACACAGTCCTTGTGAAAAAATACGTTTCCGTCAGTGCTAGCTATGTATCCGAAGGCATTGTACATATAGCTGTCTACCACGCCACGTTGCCTCGTTGAATTTGAATAGCAAAGCTCACTGCATTTTTGAACCAGCTGGTCTGCTGTAGGCCTGGCGTCAGGATCTTTACTTAAGCAGGAACGAATTATTTGTATCAGCTCCATTGCCAAAGGGGCGAACTGAGGATTGCTTAGTAGGAATCCTGGCGGCAACGGAAATTTGGCGTTTATAATTTTAGGGACAGCGCGTAACCCTTGGCCAAATGGGTAGTCGCCAGTTAGCAGATGGAACATCATTGCGCCAACTGACCAGATATCAGCAGCCGGGCCAACTGAACGTGGCGTGTCAATGGCTTCTGGCGCCATATAGGGCAAGGCTCCTACAGCTGTCTGCGACGTAGTTAAGCTCTCATCCCCTCCCTCAACCGCTTCAAGTAGTTCTTCTTCAGCCATTTTTGCAATGCCGAAATCTGTAACTTTTATTTCCAGCAACGAATAGTCGCCGATCACCATAACGTTTGTAGGCTTTAAATCCCTGTGTATAACTCCTGCATGATGGGCAGCCGCCACTCCTTTGGCTAAATGGTGAAAGACCTTGGCCGCCAAGTAGGGATCAATAAATTCGGAGTCTTGAAGAAGAGCCGCCCTTAGGTCTTGCCCATCTATCAATTCTTCGACTAAAAACTGACTACCGTCAAAGGTAAGATAATCAAGGGTTTTCGCGACATTAGGGTGATTGACTTTGGCCGCAACCACAGCACTACGATGAAACCGTTTCTCAGCGGAATGGTTTTTAGGAGTCTTTAATGCAACCATCCTATTGGTAATTGAATCTCGTGCAACATAGACATACTGCATCCCCCCCTCACCAAGATAGCTAACCACCTCATACCTATCACCCACAAGCATTCCCGAAACTAGCTTACCAGTCACAATACTATCTCCGGATGAGAGAGATCAAACGTTATATAACGACGTTTCGCCCTGTGCTCCGGTGCACCTAGAGCAACAACACAAGCACCGGGAAGCTTGAATCCCACCGAAACCCGCATATTGTTGATGAATACATCGCCACTCGTAGCGACAACGACAAAGTCAAATCCATCGTAATGTATTTCAACGAAACCAATATTTGGCAAGTTGAGGACAACTGAGCGATTATTCGAATCTAGGAAGGACGGTGTATTATTGTAGACCACGAGAGCCCTGTGCCTATCTTGAAGCAAATACTTTGCCAAGACGTCACGTACTTGAGCCATGCTTGGCCTCTTAGCTGGATCTACATCTAGGCAATCCTGGAGAATCTGAGCGACAATTGTGCTCACTCCCCATTTTAGCTTCGCAAAAACATTTCCATTCAATCGAGTTGGCGGCTTGTTTAACAGTTCGTCCGGCAGAGAGCGAGACCCTAAGAACAAGGCTGTGGCACCAAAAGCAAACACATCAACCGCTGCTGTGAAGCGTACTTGGAGGCCATATAGCTCTGGAGCAGCAAATCCGTGGGTCCCCACGAAACCCATAGTAGCAGCGCCGTCTCCTTCATCGCGTGCCAAACCGAAATCAAAAATCTTGAGCACGCCCTCCGAGTCTACTTTCATATTGTTTGGCTTGATATCTCGATGTATTACACCGAGCTTATGAATATCGGACAAACCCGAAGCTATTTGCCAAAGCATCTTAAGGTAGTCAGAAAGAGACTGTGGGCTTGTTGAATCATCGAAGAGATCAGCCCCACTCACATACTCTTGGACAATCGCCAACTCTCCTCCGACCTGCAGGACATCGTAAAGCTGCACCACATTCTTTGAGCGCATTTTAAATAATGCACCAACCTCGTCATTGATACGCCTACGACTGGCATCCCCTGGCATGATCTTCAACGCAACCTGGCGTTCTAAAACTATGTCTCGACACTGCAGTACCTTCCCCATCCCTCCAAAATGCGCAACACCCGCTGTCTCATAGCGATCGGCAATTAGCATCACTAACTTCCTGTTATCTTTTTCTATTAGGGAATTCCATAGTCAATTGCGGCTCTTCTACCTCAGCCTTTTTCAACGCTCTACTCTTTTTATTTTCAACAACTTTTATCTTGTCTTTTTTCGTGGTTGATGAGGAACCTGCCGAGCGCTCCGAAACCACAGCTTTTTTAATGCGCGATATAGTAATCCGACCCGGCTTGAGCAGTTCCTCGCCCCGGCCTGTTAAAGCCTTCTCTTCGGGCTCAGCCTTCGATGATAACTGCCCAAAAAATTGGACTTCCCCGTAAGAATCCCAAATCTCAAGAAAATCAAATGCAGGCGGAATCGGCTGCTGTTGAGAACTCGTCGGCAATATGACCACCGTAGCGTTATCTGGCCCCCCACACCAATTGGCCAGCTCAATCAACCGCTTGGCACAGCTTCCAGCATCAGGAGAGAATGAAATTAATCTTTCGAACCAGTCTGAGCTTTTACCAAGGTAATGGACTCCATCAGAGACAAGAATAAGGTTACCTTGCTGCCCCTCCTTTAAAGCATGAACATGAGGTTCTAAATCAGACCCCATGCCTACATACTGAAGCAATTTGCTTTGCTCCGGACTTCCTATGGATTTATCAAGCTGCCCAGCAATTGTGTCATCTACAGAGAGCTGATGGACCGACTTATTTTCTGAAATGTATACTCGACTATCACCAACACTGGCCCAGCACGTTGGATAGCCGGGCCTGATCAATGCGGCAACTAAAGTGGAACCGCCTTCACCATGGTATTGCTCAAATACCGAATTGTTCGCAGAAGCAAATGCATCCGTAAGCCATTTCTCTGAAGCTACGACCCCACTCTGAGCAGAATCGTAGACAGCCGAAACACATGAACTAACTGCCAGTGATGCACATGCAGCACCTGCCCGCATACCACCAATACCATCGGCAACGACAGCCAAAGCGAATCTTCTGCCAGATGAGTCCCACCCTTGCGCAACTACAGCCCGATCTTGGTTTTCGGAACGCACCATTCCAATGTCGCTTCCAAGTGCAGCGTCCAATTGAGCGACCCGCCGAACACCAGTCCGCGAGGTCTGACGTGAAAGCCAGTAAGCAAGCTGAATATCTAGGGGTTTAATGCGGTTTATCATATCTTCCTTTCTTTCTATTCATACGCGCCCCTAGGCAAGATCCTCTAGGGATTACGATCTTGAAGCGGCGCTCCTTGTGCTAGGCAGCTTAGCTGGCTCCGGAGGATGGCGCGTGCTTTGGGAAACACTGACACATTCCTCCAACGGTTAACAAGAACTGTTCCCTCAGCCCTGCTCGCTTCTCTTTTTTGGGCTGGCGGCTTTGTAAGTCGCGGCCGACGACCAGGACAAGCGGTTAGCTCATCCATAGCTCGGTCAGATCAATTATTGAAGGTATCTGGTACGGCAGGATTCAGTGCTCTCTGCACCTCTGCCGCGTGCTCTGCGTTTGCCTCAGTAACCTTCGAAGCAAGATCAGAGTGGTACGTCTGGTTGATCCAGCGTTCCACCTGTGACCGGCTGTAAGCCATCACACGGTGACTGTCATCTACCAAGGGCACACCGCCCGTCCACATTGTGTAGCCACCCCGGGTGTTGGGCTCCATGCGGATGCTCCCTTTGCCAATGCCCTGATCTTCCGCAATTTTCCCCGCCACTTCATTGATGAACCTCTCCACCCAGGTCCCCCGGTCTTCTCCCTTGGGGACTTGTGGCAGGTCTTTATTCAGGTACACGGTGTTGTTGATGTTCGTGGAGACGTTCGGATCGCTGAGGTACTGCTTCGCGGCCTGGACCGCATGGTCTGTGTCCGGCACCTGCCCAGATTTCATCAACAGCTCCGACAACCGCCGCAGGTCAGCTTGGACTGCCGTGAAATTCGTTTGGTCATTGCCCGTCACTCCCTGCATCCAGTGGCCCATCCTGGAGTACCAATGAGGGTTCACCACGTCATTCACAGCGCTCGCCACGTTGGCCTTCATGGCCCCCATATCGGCTTCGGTGACACCGGAGTTGCCGCCCTGATAGACCAGGGATGCCGCTGAGTTGGCATCGGGGAACCCGCCCTTCTCCATCAGGAACTGGATGTCGGAGAGCTTCTGGTATGCCCCACCGGCAAGCTGCTGGGCGTATGCGGGGTTCACCGCGTTGATGTGGTTGAAGGTGTCGATTGCGCCCTGGCCCTGCTGGTTAAGCTGGCCCTGCTGCTTCCCGTCCGGGGTCCAGCCGAGGGACGCCAGGTTGGTGAGACCCGACTGGAGAATGCTCTTCCACTGCGGGTTATCCACCTTGTTCGTGGAGTAGAACTGCACCTGCTTGTCGAACGGCATCTGCTCCTGCTGGACACGGTTTGCCATGTACTGCTGGGCGTACTGCTCAGTCTCGAAAGCCTTCATCTTGCCTTCGGGCGTCATCACCTGCTGAGGCTGGAGATACGCCAGGTTGCCTTGGTCGATGGCTACCCGTGCCGCCTGCTGAGCATTCGCCGTGGACTGCTGTGCCGAGGAGAGAAGCTGGAACCGAGCAATGTTGTTCTGCCGCTGATTCAACTGGGACTGGCTGTGGTTGATGATCGCATTCCAGGTGTTGGCCGTGACCCACCGTTCGTTCTTCTGCGCCCAGTCATTAAAGCCCTTCTGGTCCAGTTCACCGGCATCCGCTTGGGTCAGGAACGGGCGAATCTCATCATCCACACGCTTGCGCTGGTTCTGGTCATCCATACCTATTTCGAACCGCTCCCTACTCGCCTTAAACACATCGGAATCCGATGAGTTGCCTGTTCAATCAGCGCAGCCTTCGAAGCTCTTTCAGGGCAAGCCTGCGGACATCCTTCTCTCGTTCCACCAGGTGAGCCACGGTTTCTGCTACGGACACACGGAGAAAGCCGCTGCCCTCCAGCTCCAGCCAGCGTTTCACAATCAAGTTGCTCAGGGCATAGCTGTAGCCTGCCAGCAGCGTGAATGTCAGTTCCTTGTCCATGATGATGGTGGGCCGCTTCCTTCCACGGGCATCAGAGAATAGCGTTTGAACCCACTTGGGAGAGCGGCTCAAATTTGAGCCGATGTCCGTCATCCCTATCTGGTCCAGCATCTTGCGGATGTCGCGGAGGACGTTCTTGTGTTGCCGCCCAGTGATCTGTGCAATCTCCTGAGAGGACATAGCAGGCAGTCCGCTGATCGTGGTCAGAGTCGTGCCTGCGGCGATGTGTTCGATGTTCGTGGTGTGGCGATTCCTTATTGGGAAACCTTCTGGCCGACCTCCACAGCCCAGCACCAAGTCCCCGCTACGGGGCCTGGGCGTGGTTCCAGAGGGTTTGCCAATGAGGCTTGGGATTGAGAGTGATGACCAGCAGCCTGGTCGGACCGGGAGTGGTCAGGTAGGTGGTGAGATGCGCCTGAGATTCAGGGGCGGAGTGTTGCGGGTGCAGCTCAGCGGGAGCGCACGGGGGTCATGGGGGGTATCGCGAGCCAGGCACTTTCGAGGTGGGCTTTCAAATTTTTTCAGGCAAATTATTTGGCCGACGAGTCAGGACCTAAATGAGGGCGTGCATGTGGCGCGGATCAATCTGTTCTGAGCAATGGAAAGAGCTCATCTGGATTGCGTGATTCGGAGTTCATTTTCGCACACTCCATTTCACCTGAGGCCCGGTCAGAGAAACCACGCTTGATGCGAACCTTCTCTTGGTTATCGTAGATGTCGTACCCGCCTGAGATGGTTGCTGCACAGAAACGAACGCCAACGCGGAACGACTCTTCATCTTTTGGGATGCCTGGAACGATAACGAATCTTGGTTGCATACTTCATGCCTCCGTGCTGGTGACCTAAAGTAATAGTCACATTCATATAGGCTCGCAAGGATGCTCATGATCTCGTTCGTCGGCTCCCTGTCAGATGCCAGTACTTATGCGAGAGACCACCCAATCCGGAATACATGCGCGGCTATGGGAGCAACGATTGCAGGGCTCTGTCGGGCCTACGAAGCTCGACTAAGGTGAGTGAAATTTCCACGGAGGCTGATGAATGCGGCGACAGGTTTGGATAGCTGGGATTGCTGCTGCTTCCCAAATGTTACTGGGTAGCGGTGCTGCGTATGCTGAAATTGGAGTCGTGGCTTACTACAAGTCTGGATGTGACTACTACATCGTCTCCGCATCTCAAGGGTATGCGGTCCTGGAGTGGTACGGGGGGGATGATCCTATGGAGGGAGATAAGCTTGCGGGGACTCTCTCATACGGTATGCAGACGCTGGTGAACCTTCGCACAGAATCGGAAACCCAGGCATGGGTTGAGGACTTCATGCTTTCGGAAGACGATGCAATTAACGCCTACTCCGAACAATGCGATTAGGGGGAGACCTTGCCCTCAGGTCTGGTCAGCCATGATCTGTGCTCGCAGGTGATAGCGCTTGGCAAAGTTTGAGTTTCTTCCCACACGGTTGCGAACAGCGAGTGATGATGGGCACCACCACCATAGAAACACCTTAGAGATGCCCCTAAGGGCACTACCCATGATCGACCAGCAGGAGTCCCAGTATGCCCCCCTCCCCCCCATTGCTGGTGGTGAAGGTGGTCCGTGGTCTCAGTGGTCGCTCAAGGGTAGATGGCCCATGATCTGACGCAGCGAGGATGCCCACAGTCCGGAACAAGTCCGGCACCACGAAGAACGTGATGAAGCCCCCGGATCACGGCTGGGTGATCCTAATGTGGTCCCACGGGAGGGCTGGGGTGTATCGTCTGCCACTGCCCGGCCAATTCTTGGCTACTGCCAAGGATCAGGGAGTAGTAATTCCTCTCGTCCTTTATCGATTTCCATGCCCAACACCGCCACGAGAGTGTTCGCCACTGTTTCCCAGTGCGCAGCTTTAGCCTTGTACTGGTCAACGTCAGTCCAGCCTCCTCGCTCTGCGTTCAGTGCAGCGATAGCAGAGGTGGACGACCGCTCACAAGCGGCCCCGTATGCAGCCAGTAATCGGCGGTTCTGAGGCGTATCGGGCCACTCCTGATTCTGCTCGAAATCATGCCTGCTGATTGCGTGGGTGCTTCCTGCTAAAGATAAGGTCGACATATCTGTACTCCTTCCATGATGGAGTGCGCTTAGGAAGGGCTGGCAATGCCCCCTCTAAGCCTCGTACACGACCGAGGGATTTCTAGTACCGCTTGTCTTGGCGGGGCAGTGCATGAATTGAGCCTCCTCTATGGTCAGACGCAGCGAGGACACACAGTTCGAAAAAGGCGGGCACCTCGCGGAGCGCGACAAAGCTGCAAATCAGGACTGGCTGGTTCTAACTGTGGCCATCAGCCGCTGGATTGTGGCGGCGTCTTTGTTTAACGTCACCATCAACTGTCACCGAACCACATCCATGGCATCAGAATCATCAGGAAGAACCATGCCCTCCCCTATCGATGAGCTTTATCGTGAGATATTTGGATCATCGCCCAATAAGGCAGGCACAGCCTTTGAGCGGCTCGCCGCCATCGCTACATTCGTAGAAAACCAGGGTGGCAATATTACTCATGACGCAGCACTCAAAGGAGCCGCATCCGGGAGCAATTACCAGATCGACGTTCTTCACCAGTCAGAAGGGTCGACAACTATGGGTGAGGCCAAGGACTACACCCACAGAGGAGGTAAAGTCGGCCGGTCGGATCTACAGAAGCTCGCAGGGGCTCTCCTTGACCTGTCAGACGTAGGTAAGGGCGTGTTCTGGTCTGCCACGGACTACACAAAGCCTGCACGCCAGTATGCAAATGCTTCGAAGTCCATGCCTCATGGGAAGGAGATCCTGTTACGCGGCCTAAGGGAGAGCACCCCCACCGATGAGCAAGGCTTCGTCAAAACGATTAACTTCACCGGTACTCACTGCATCCCACTGTATGGAGACGCTCGCTGGGTTGTTCACTGGACCTCAGAAGGCCTCTCCAGCTTGAAAGCCCTCATCCCTCCTGGGGAAAACTCAATTGATACTGACGGGGCGATTGATGTGATTTTTGATGCACATGGGGAACCGCTCACATCAATATTCGAACTCACTTCAAAAGGTCACGGATCGAGGGGAGAGGACAATGTCTGCCGAGCCTGCTACTGGCTTCCCGGCCACTACGTCCTCACGAATGGGATACTTGCTCAGATCCATGGACTTGAGTATGAGATTCCATACCTCATTCATAAGAGTACCTTTCAGATAACTGATAGCAGTACTCATCGTCTGGTAGTGCTGGATGAGGATGGCTCTCCCGTGCGGATTCTTACTGATGAAAAATTGAGGGAGTTCGACTTCGCACCCAACGGGGACCTTATCGCCCCCGCACGACTCCAGCGCTACTGAGAAACGACCTTCTGTAACCAGCTAGTCATGACGGCCAGTGAGTAACCGTTGCCGTATCGGCTCGCTACGTCAGCGCTAGCCCAGCCACCTATAGTCTTCCTCACGTCCTCGGGACACTGAACCTCTCGAAGCCGATCAGCCATAGTGTGACGAAGCTCATGAGCGGTGTGAGGAACCCCCTGTCCCCTTAGCTACTTGGCGATGGTGGCAGAAGCACTGTTGGCATTGCACCCGTGCGCAGACGTGTATTTAGGGAACGCATAAATCGCACCGGGGAGGGAGCTTGCCAAAGCGCGTTCGGCTGCCCACAGAGACGCTCCAACGAGTGGCACCACACGCTTGCTGTCTTTGCTCTTAAGCGAACGCCAAGGGTGCTCCTGGATGACGATGTGAGGCACCTCAGCGTCCAGCTTGATGTCATCGAGAGGCAGACCTACCACCTCCGCCAGACGGGCCCCAGTGTCCACCAGCATCGCCGTGATCCAGCGCGGCTCATCGTCCATTTCCCTGCACCTCGCCACCGTCTTCTGTAGCTCCTCAGGGGTGAATGGTCGGCGCTCTTTCGAGTCGTTGCCCTCGCCCGCGATTTTTAGCTCAGCAAACGGATTCGGCCTGGAAAGCTCATGCTCCCGTGCGTAGCGGGTGAACACCGCAACGATGGTGGACAGCCTGCGGCGAACGCTGGTGGTTGCAGAGCCGCGAGCCAGTTCAGCATCAACATAAGCCCTCGCATCCGCACGAGAGACCGACTCAAAGGACTTGTCACCAAGCACATTCATCAGTCCATCGAACACTCGACGAGCATCAGCGGAGAACTTGGCATCGTCACGTTTGGTGTGGGTGTTCAGGTAGAACTCCAGTGCATCGCTCAACCGTGCCTCAACCCGCCCTGCTAGCAGCTTGGCGGCTTCCCGCTCAGTCGGTGAAAGGTAGTCCACGGGGTTTGGTTGCGCACGTTGATCTTCATCTTCCACAGCATGATTTGGCCGCTTGCCATCGAGGAAGTCGAAGAACACCTCCACGATGGAGGGATCATTCTTCGCGGACTGATCGGCCAGCCCCCAATCGCGCAGGAGGGACACGGCATGAGCCCTGAGGGCTTGTGGGGAGGATGTAGGCTCTGCCCGCAGGCGTTCCCACTCCGCCTCAACCTGCCGGTTCAAGCGATCCACCTCACGGCTTGCCAGGAGCACGTCCGCGCTCTTGAGCTTAACCTTCACGAGCTTTTTGCCGTATCGGGGCTGGAGTTCTTTCGGAATAGGCCGCTGATAGTACAGCGTCCCTTTGCGGGAGTAGGTATAGCGGAGGTTCACTTGGAGGGGGCCAAAGCTAGCTTTCATCGAGTAGTTACCACAAAGGTTACCACGCGAGAGGGGCTTTAGAGGCCGCAAACCCTTGATTTAAAGGGTTTCATGGAGATTTCATGGTGCCGGAGACAGGAATCGAACCTGCGACCTTCGCGTTACGAGTGCGCTGCTCTACCGACTGAGCTACACCGGCGTGTAGCGCAACGTACCACTGCTCGCACCCGTTACGCAAACCCCTGTTTCCCCTGACTTATTGCCCTACCCTCAAGGCGCCTTGCACCCCTTCGGCGCCAGGTCTTCCTCGATGTCGGTCGTACACGCCCACCCACTAGCCGAACGCGTCAGGGTCAATGCCTTGCCCAGCGCATTGGCCGGCGCATCCACCAGCGTGCAAACGATGCTCCCAGTGCCATCCGCCGCCTTGCCGCTAGCCGTGATCGCACAATGCGCCGTCGCCGGCTGGCCACCCAACGCGGCCACATCCGCCACATCCTTCCCATCATTCAACCGCAGGTCCATCGCCGTCTTCAGCGCGCTGATCTCCAGCAACCCGGCCGCGGCCTTGGAACGTGACTGGTGGTTGGTGTACATCGGTAAGGCGATGGTCGCCAGAATGCCGATGATCGCGACGACGATCATCAGTTCGATCAGGGTGATACCGCGTTGCCCTTTCATGAACGTTTTCCTTTTTGATACGCGTACTCGTTGAGGTCAGGCTCGACCCCGGCTGGCAGCGGCGCAGTAGGCCTGAACAGACACCTTTTGTCACCCCTGCCCGCTTGGGCGTCGTCTTCGCTGAACTACTCTAGTGAGCATCACGGACGCGCGCCCTTGCATGGACGCGGCAAGCTGTTTCCAGGCTTGTCGCACGGGCAGGAAAAGGACCTTTGCATGACCCCATCCACACGCCTCTACACCTGGCACGGCACCGACGCCAACGGCACGCCGGTCAGCGGCCAAACGCCCGGGCGCAGCCCGGCCTATGTGCGTGCCGGGCTGATCCGCCAGGGCATCAGGGTAGCCGGCTTGCGGCCTGCCGGCGGGCTGACGTGCAGTTTGCCGAAACGGCGGGAGAAGGCCGACCCGGCGGGGTTCAGCCGGCAGCTGGCGACCTTGCTCAAGGCCGGGGTGCCGCTGCTGCAGGCGTTCGAGGTGATGGGGCGCAGTGGCTGCGATGCGGCGCAGGCGGTGTTGCTGGAGAGATTGAAACAGGATGTGGCCTCGGGCCTGGGGCTGGCGGATGCGTTGCAGCGCCACCCGGGTTGGTTCGATGCGTTGTACTGCAACCTGGTGCGGGTGGGTGAGCAGTCCGGCACGCTCGACCGGCAGCTGGAACAGCTGGCGGGCATGCTGGAGCAGCGTCGGGTGCTGTACAAGAAGGTGCGCAAGGCGATGATCTACCCGCTGCTGTTGTTGCTGACCGGGCTGGGGGTGTCGGCGATCTTGTTGCTGGAGGTGATTCCGAAATTCGAGAGTATGTTCTCTGGCATGGACGCGGCGTTGCCGGCTTTCACCCAATGGGTGATCGACTTGTCCACAGGGCTGAGCCGGTTTGCGCCGCTGTTGCTGGTGATGGGCGTGGCATTGGGTTTTGCCTTGCGCCAGCTCTACCGGCAGCACGCGCCAGCGCGCCTGTGGATATCTCGCCAAGTGCTGGGTTTGCCGGTGTTCGGCACGCTGCTGGGGCAGGCGGCGCTGGCGCGGTTTGCGCGCAGCCTGGCAACCTCCTACACCGCCGGGGTGCCGTTGCTGGATGCGCTGGGCACGGTAGCCAGGGTCAGTGGCGGCGACCTGCATGAGCAGGCGGTGTTGCGGCTGCGCCAGGGCATGGCCAATGGGCAGGGGCTGCACCAGGCGATGGCCGCTGAGCCGCTGTTTCCACCGCTGTTGGTGCAACTGACGGCCATCGGGGAATCCAGTGGCACGCTGGACCAGATGCTGGAAAAAGCCGCCAGCCATTACGAGGAACAGGTCAGCCAGGCGCTGGACCAGTTGACCAGCCTGCTGGAGCCGGCCATCGTGCTGGTCCTGGGCCTGCTGGTGGGCGGCCTGGTGGTGGCGATGTACCTGCCGATCTTCCAGTTGGGTAGCTTGATCTGAACATGACTCTATGGACTTTACTGGCTGAGCAGCCGGCGTACTTCCTCACCCTGGCCGGCGTGCTCGGCCTGCTGGTGGGCAGCTTTCTCAATGTGCTGGTGTACCGCCTGCCGATCATGCTGGAGCGGCAATGGCAGCGTGAGGCCCAAGAGGTATTGGGGTTGCCGACCACGCCACACGAGCGTTTCGACCTGTGGCTACCCGCCTCGCACTGCCCGCATTGCGCGCATCGGATTCGCGCGTGGGAGAACATTCCGGTCATCAGCTACCTGGCCTTGCGCGGGCGTTGCTCAGCCTGCAAAACCCGCATCAGCCCGCGCTACCCGTTGGTGGAGGTGGCCAGCGCGCTGCTGTCGCTGGTGGTGGCCTGGCGCTTTGGGGCTTCGCCCGAGGCCTTGCTGGCACTGCCGCTGACCTGGTGCCTGCTGGCCCTGAGCCTGATCGATGCCGAGCACCAGTTGCTGCCGGATGTGCTGGTGCTGCCAATGCTGTGGCTGGGGCTGATCGTCAACGCCTTCGGCCTCTACGTCCCTCTGGCCAGTGCGCTGTGGGGCGCGGTTGCCGGTTACCTCAGCCTGTGGACGGTGTACTGGCTGTTCAAGCTGGTCACTGGCAAGGAGGGCATGGGCTATGGCGACTTCAAGCTGATGGCGCTGATCGGGGCCTGGGGTGGCTGGCAGGTGTTGCCGGTGACCCTGCTGCTGTCGTCGGTGGTGGGGGCGCTGACGGGGCTGTGCCTGCTGCGTCTGCGCCGGCATGCCATGGGCACGGCGATCCCGTTCGGCCCTTATCTGGCGATTGCGGGGTGGATTGCCGTGCTCTGGGGTGATGAAATATACGCTTCATACACACAACTGCTTGGATTCTGATGACCACTGCGGCCTTTACCCCCTGGATTCTCGGCCTTACCGGCGGCATTGGTAGCGGCAAGAGCGCCGCTGCCGAGCGTTTCGTCGAGCTTGGCGTGCACCTGGTCGATGCCGACCAGGCGGCGCGCTGGGTGGTCGAGCCTGGCCGCCCGGCCCTGGCCAGCATCGTCGAGCGCTTCGGTGCCGGCGTGCTGCAGGCGGACGGCCAACTCGATCGTGCCGCCCTGCGCCAGCTGATCTTCGCCGACCCGGCGCAGCGCAAATGGCTGGAGCAATTGCTGCACCCGTTGATCGGGCAGGAAATTTTCAGCTACCTGGCCAAGGCGCAGTCGCCCTATGCGGTGTATGTGTCGCCGCTGCTGATCGAGTCGGGGCAGCACCAGAAAACCCAGCGGGTGCTGGTGATCGATGCGCCGCAGGAGCTGCAGGTGGCGCGTACCCTGGCACGTGACAACACCAGCGCCGAGCAGGTGCAGGCCATTCTCAAGGCCCAGCTGGCCCGCGAGGAGCGCCTGCGCCATGCCGATGATGTGGTGGTCAATGACGGCGACCTGGCCGCGCTGCATGAGCAGATTGACCGCCTGCACCACTTTTACCTGACTTTACGAGGAGGCCAGCCATGAGCCAGCCATTGACCGTCGATTGCCCGACCTGTGGCGCACCTGTGGAATGGCACGAGAAAAGCCCGTTCCGGCCGTTCTGTTCGGACCGTTGCAAGCTGATCGACCTGGGGGCCTGGGCGGCGGAGGAGCACAAGATTCCGGGGGCGGAAGATTCCGAGGATGAACTGTATTCGGGGGACCTGGAGCCGCGGCATTGAGCCGATAACAAGGTGCCCTTCAGGGCCCTTTCGCGGGTGAACCCGCTCCCACAGAGACCTCACGGCTTCCAAGGCTGGTGCAGCACCTGTGGGAGCGGGTTTACCCGCGAAAGGGCCAGTACAGCCGCCACAAAATCACCGCTCATCCTCCTTCCACGGCGCCTGCAGATACCGCGTGCGGTTGAAGGTTTCCAGCCACTCCAGGCAAAACACTCCCACAGAGACCTCACGGCTTTCAAGGCTGGTGCAGCACCTGTGGGAGCGGGTTTACCCGCGAAAGGGCCAGCACAGCCGCCACAAAATCACCGCTCATCCTTCTTCCACGGCGCCTGCAGATACCGCGTGCGGTTGAAGGTTTCCAGCCACTCCGGGCAAAACACTCCCACAGAGACCTCACGGCTTTCAAGGCTGGTGCAGCACCTGTGGGAGCGGGTTTACCCGCGAAAGGGCCAGTACAGCCGCCACAAAATCACCGCTCATCCTCCTTCCACGGTGCCTGCAGATACCGCGTGCGGTTGAAGGTTTCCAGCCACTCCGGGCAAAACACCACCAGCGCACTGATCACCGTGCCGTTGATGAACGCTTCGGGGAACATCATCAGCCACAGGTAGCCGACAAAGTCGCTGAGCCACTCCGGCATGGCGAAGCGCCCGTCCAGCCACAACAGCCCCAGCCCGACCGACAGGCAGGCCAGCACCGTCAGTGCCGCCGGGAAGAACCCTGAACAGAAGATATACACAAACAGGTTTCGCGGCTGGGCGCGCTCGACCGCTATCGCGCACGCCTCGGCTATCAGCACCGGCAGGCCAACCAGCAACAAGCCATTCACCCCCAGCGCCGCCAGGTCCTGGCGCCCCAGCACCAGCAAGCCGAGCTGGGCCATGAACCCACCCAGCACCGCCAGTGGCCAGTCCAGCAGCAGCGTGACCGCCGTCATGCCAATGAAGTGGTACGACACCCCGGTATCGAAATCGCGCCGCACCAGCCACAGCGCAAACAGGCAGAACACCGTGCCAAACAGCAGATGCTGGCGGCGCCGGTCAGTGAACAGCTCAACCCAGCCAACCCGGCTGACCGCCCAGACCAGCAACGGCACATAACCCAGCCAGCCAAGCGTAAGGGTGGTGCCGGACAACACCTGCGCGCTGATCACCTGACGAATACCCCTTGCAGCCATGTGGATAACGCGAGTCTACACCCATTCTCCGTTTCATTCGGTTGCGCTAGGCTAGCGCCTTCATACGATGCAGGAAGCATTGCTCATGCCGGAAGGAATCAACCTCGCCCTGCTGCTGGCAGCAGCCCTCAACGCCATCATCGGCGTACTTCACCTGGCCATCATCGCCGTCGGGCCGCGCTGGTACCGGTTGTTCGGCGCCGGTGAGCGCATGGCCGTGGCCGCCGAAAAGGGCCGCTGGTACCCGGGGCTGATCACTGCAGCCATCGCCTGCGTGCTGCTGGCCTGGTCGGCCTATGCGCTGTCAGCTGCCGGGGCCATCGGACGGCTGCCCTTGCTGCTGCCGGCCATCTGCCTGATCACCTTGGTGTACCTGGTGCGTGGCCTGTTGGGGCCCCTGTTGCTGGCGGGCACCGGGCGTTCGCGGCGTTTCATTGTGGTCAGTTCGCTGATCTGCCTGGGGTTTGGCCTGGTGCATCTGCTGGGGGTGGTGCAGCAGTGGCCTGTGCTGAGCTGATTTCTGCGCACAAACAGCATCTTATCGTCATCGATTAGCGGCTAAGCTTGTCTGCATGGATGACTCAGACTACCTGCGCCTGCTTACCATCCAGGCGGAGCAAGCCAATGCCTTTCTCTCCAACGCCCGCAAGTGGGAGCGGGAGCGTTGGGTGTGCCAACGCCTGTTGCAGGGGCTGAACATCCCCTACCGCAGCGAGGACTTCACCCCGGCCGGGCAGGAACCACCAGACGTGCTGTTCCGCGACGCGGCTTTCGAGGTGTTTTTCGTGCTCGACGAGGGCCGCCGGCTCAACGATGAATGGCGCGAAGAACTGCAACGTCGGCGCAGTGCGTTTTCCCTGGCGCAGCTGGTACGCCGCGAAGCGCGCCCGCGGCGCATCAGTGCCACCGAGCTGCTGGGGCGCCTGGCGCCGACCTTGCGCAAGAAGGCGCACAACTACCGGGAACGCGGGTTGGAGCTGAACGAGCTGGACATCATTGCCTTCGCCAGCCTCAAGCGCGAAGTACTCGACCTCAACACCCACTTCCCGCCGCCCACTGAATACCTGCGCCAGGGCTGGCGCTCGCTGTCGCTGGTGGGGCCGACCTTTGCCCGGGTGCTGTTCGCCCACCCCGACGCGCCGGACTTCCTGCGTGGCAACCTGGGCCGCAGCATTGTTTTCGATGTGGGCATCAGTCTTTGATCCACTGCAGCGAGTGTTTGCGATGGCGTACACTCGGCGCCAGAGATAGAAAGCCTTATCATTTGTTTCAAGCGCTTGCGTGAACGCTGTAGCGTTTACGCAGTCACAAACGTCTACCTGACGAGGCCCCACCATGACCAGCCGCCTGAATCCGGAAGATCAGCGTCGTGTCGATGAGTATCTGCGAGCCCCCCAGCACCAAGTCGAGCGCAGGCCCTTCCGGCCGTGGTTGCTCCTTGTGCTGGTGGTGGCCGTGACCATCGGGTTGGGTCTCATCAGCCGCCTGCTCAGTGGACTGGTGCTATGAGCTGCTTCGCGCTCGCCCTCCCCTCGTGCAGTTTGCGGCCGGCCCCCGGGGCCACGAATTCCGTAAACCTTATGAGATATCCCCATGACTCATCGCATCGTGATTGTCGGCGGCGGCGCCGGCGGCCTGGAACTGGCGACCCGCCTGGGTAAAAGCCTGGGCAAGCGCAAGCAGGCCGAAATCACCCTGGTCGACGCCAACCTCACGCACATCTGGAAACCGCTGCTGCACGAAGTGGCCGCCGGCTCGCTGAACTCCTCGGAAGACGAACTGAACTACGTGGCCCAGGCCAAGTGGAACCACTTCAACTTCCAGCTGGGGCGCATGAGCGGCCTGGACCGTGAAGGCAAACAGATTCAACTGGCCGCCACCCTCGATGAAGAGGGCCGCGAGCTGCTGCCTGCGCGCACCCTGGGCTACGACACGCTGGTCATTGCCGTGGGTTCCAACACCAACGACTTCGGCACCCTGGGCGCGGCGCAGCACTGCCTGTTCCTCGACACCCGCAAGCAGGCCGAGCGTTTCCACCAGCAGTTGCTCAACCACTACCTGCGTGCCCATGCCGGTGATGTGGCCAGCGAGAAAATCAGCGTGGCCATCGTCGGTGCCGGTGCCACCGGTGTGGAACTGGCAGCCGAACTGCACCACGCGGCCCACGAACTGGCGGCCTATGGCCTGGACCGCATCCAGCCCAAGGACATGCACATCACCATTATCGAGGCGGGCCCGCGCGTTTTGCCGGCGCTGCCAGAGCGCATCAGCGTGCCGGTGCACAAGACCCTGGAAAAACTCGGGGTGAAGGTGATGACCAACGCCGCCGTCAGTGAAGTGACCGAGGATGGCCTGAAAACCAAAGACGGTGAAGTGATCCAGGCCAGCCTGAAGGTGTGGGCGGCAGGTATCCGTGCGCCGGGTTTCCTCAAGGACATCGATGGCCTGGAAACCAACCGCATCAACCAGCTGGTGGTGCGCCCTACCCTGCAGACCACCCGCGACGACAACATCTTTGCCTTCGGTGACTGCGCCGCCTGCCCGCAACCGGGTAGCGACCGCAACGTGCCGCCACGCGCCCAGGCGGCGCACCAGCAGGCTTCGATGCTGGCGCAGAGTTTGAAGGCGCGGCTGGAGAACAAGCCGCTGCCGACCTATGAGTACAAGGACTACGGTTCGCTGGTGTCGCTGTCGCGCTTCTCGGCGGTGGGCAACCTGATGGGTAACCTGATGGGCAGCGTGAAGCTGGAGGGCTGGCTGGCGCGGATGTTCTATGTGTCGCTGTACCGGATGCACCAGATGGCGTTGTACGGGTTCTTCCGTACGGCGTTGATGATGCTGGGTAGCAAGATTGGCCGGGGTACCGAGCCGCGCCTGAAACTGCACTGACAGACACCAGCATGCCCTGTGGGAGCGGGATTACCCGCGAATGCGATGGTGAACCTGCTGCCGCATTCGCGGGTGAACCCGCTCCCACACAGGACTGTGTGGGCCCAAGAGCGCATTCTTGTGGGATAAATTCAACGCAAAAAAAAGGGCATCTCATGCGAGATGCCCTTTTTTTCATGGTGGGTCGTGTAGGATTCGAACCTACGACCAATTGGTTAAAAGCCAACTGCTCTACCAACTGAGCTAACGACCCGGAAATGGTCGGGGTGAGGGGATTCGAACTCCTGACATCCTGCTCCCAAAGCAGGCGCGCTACCGGACTGCGCTACACCCCGTGATACTTAAAGAAAAAGGGCATCTCGCTTGAGATGCCCTTTTTACATGGTGGGTCGTGTAGGATTCGAACCTACGACCAATTGGTTAAAAGCCAACTGCTCTACCAACTGAGCTAACGACCCGGAAAATGGTCGGGGTGAGGGGATTCGAACTCCTGACATCCTGCTCCCAAAGCAGGCGCGCTACCGGACTGCGCTACACCCCGAGATTGGCTCCGCGACCTGGACTCGAACCAGGGACCCAATGATTAACAGTCATTTGCTCTACCGACTGAGCTATCGCGGAACTGAACTTCGGTACATCTTTACAGCTTCGAAGCTTGTGTTAGCTTCGGTCTCTTTGGCTATCCGCTTTCGCGTTGCAGCTGCTGAGGCCGGCTATTCTACATTCTTCGTTTTGCTTGTCAACCACTTTTTTTCATTCAACTTACTGATTTGTAAGTTATTTTGCGGTCACCGGTGTTGCTGGTGATTCGCTTAGTGCCTGACAACGCGGCGTATATTAGGGGCACTCGTTTTTAGATGCAAGCAAAAATTTCAAAAATTTCAGCAGGTTATCCAGGAAGGCTGGAAAGACCCGGATTTGCTGGGGCGGTGCCGGCCTCTTCGCGGGTAAACCCGCTCCCACAGGTACTGCACAGGCCTTTGAGCGGTAGGTAATCCTGTGGGAGCGGGTTTACCCGCGAAGGGGCCGGCACAGGCAAAAAAAAGCCCCGCAGATGCGGGGCTCATGGTGCAACAAATCAGCCGAAGACGATTTCGTCGCCTTCCACCTTGGCGGTAATCGCCGTCCCCGGCATGAACTTGCCTGCCAGGATCAACTGCGCCAGCGGGTTTTCGATCCAGCGCTGGATCGCCCGCTTCAGCGGCCGTGCGCCGTACACCGGGTCGTAACCCACGGCAATCAGCTTGTCCAACGCCTCCGGGCTCAGGCTCAGCGACAGTTCGCGCTCCAGCAGGCGGCTGCGCAGGCGGCCCAGCTGGATTTCGGTAATGCCGGCAATCTGCTCACGGCCCAGCGGCTCGAACACCACCACTTCGTCGATACGGTTGATGAACTCCGGACGGAAGTGCGAACCCACCGCATCCATCACTGCCGCACGCTGTGCCTCGCGGTCACCCACCAGTTCCTGGATCTGCGCCGAGCCCAGGTTGGAGGTCATCACGATCACGGTGTTGCGGAAGTCCACGGTGCGCCCGTGGCTGTCGGTCAGGCGGCCGTCTTCCAGCACCTGCAGCAGCACGTTGAACACATCCGGGTGGGCCTTCTCCACCTCGTCCAGCAGCACCACCGAGTATGGCTTGCGCCGTACCGCCTCGGTCAGGTAACCGCCCTCTTCATACCCGACATAGCCTGGTGGGGCGCCGATCAGGCGAGCCACGGAATGCTTCTCCATGAACTCGGACATGTCGATGCGCACCATCGCCTCTTCGGTGTCGAACAGGAACTCGGCCAGCGCCTTGCACAGCTCGGTCTTGCCCACCCCGGTCGGGCCAAGGAACATGAACGAACCACTCGGCCGGTTCGGGTCGGACAGCCCGGCACGCGAACGGCGCACGGCGTTGGCCACGGCGGTTACCGCCTCGCTCTGGCCGATCACGCGCTGGTGCAGCAGCTCTTCCATCTTCAGCAGCTTTTCACGCTCGCCTTCGAGCATCTTGGCCACCGGAATACCGGTCCACTTCGACACCACTTCGGCAATTTCTTCCTCGGTGACCTTGTTGCGCAGCAACTGGTTCTCGGTCTTGCCGTGCTGGTCGACCATCTGCAGGCTGCGCTCCAGGTCCGGGATCACCCCGTACTGCAGCTCGGCCATGCGGCTCAGGTCGCCTTTGCGACGGGCGGTTTCCAGCTCCTGGCGGGCCTGTTCGATCTTTTGCTGGATCTGCGCCGAGCCTTGCACCTCGGCCTTCTCGGAGGCCCAGATTTCTTCCAGGTCGGCGTATTCACGCTCCAGCCGCTCGATTTCCTCGGTCAGCTTCTCCAGGCGTTTTTTCGCCGCTTCGTCTTCTTCCTTCTTCAGCGCCTGCGATTCCACCTTCAGCTGGATCAGGCGGCGGTCGAGGCGGTCGAGCACTTCCGGCTTGGAGTCGATCTCCATGCGGATGCGGCTGGCTGCTTCGTCGATCAGGTCGATGGCCTTGTCCGGCAGCTGGCGGTCGGTGATGTAGCGGTGGCTGAGCTTGGCCGCAGCGATGATGGCGCCGTCGGTGATGGCCACCTTGTGGTGCACTTCATAGCGCTCTTTCAGGCCACGCAGGATGGCAATGGTGTCTTCCTCGCTCGGCTCTTCGACCAGCACCTTCTGGAAGCGGCGCTCCAGGGCTGCGTCCTTCTCGATGAACTGGCGGTACTCGTTCAGCGTGGTGGCACCAACGCAGTGCAGCTCGCCACGGGCCAGGGCCGGCTTGAGCATGTTGCCGGCGTCCATGGCGCCCTCGCCTTTGCCGGCGCCGACCATGGTGTGCAGTTCGTCGATGAACAGGATGATCTGCCCTTCCTGCTTGGACAGCTCGTTCAGCAGGCCTTTGAGGCGTTCTTCGAACTCACCACGGTACTTGGCACCGGCAATCAGCGCGCCCATGTCCAGCGCCAGCAGGCGCTTGCCCTTCAGGCCGTCGGGCACTTCACCATTGATGATGCGCTGGGCCAGGCCTTCGGCGATGGCGGTTTTACCTACGCCTGGCTCACCGATCAGCACCGGGTTGTTCTTGGTACGGCGTTGCAGCACCTGCACGGTACGGCGGATTTCGTCGTCACGGCCGATCACCGGGTCCAGCTTGCCTTCTTCGGCACGCTTGGTCAGGTCGACGGTGTACTTGTCCAGCGCCTGGCGCGATTCCTCGGCATTGGCGTCGTTGACGGCCGCGCCGCCCCGCAGGTTGTTGATGGCGTTTTCCAGGGCTTTCTTGCTCACGCCCTGGCCCAGCAACAGCTTGCCGAGCTTGCTGTTCTCGTCCATGGCGGCCAGCAGCACCAGCTCGCTGGAAATGAACTGGTCGCCCTTCTGCTGGGCCAGGCGGTCGGCCTGGTTGAGCAGGCGCGCCAGGTCCTGCGACATGTTCACGTCGCCGGTGGGGTTCTGGATTTTCGGCAGCTGGTCGAGTTCTTTCACCAGCGCCTGGCGCAGGCTGTTGATGTCGAAGCCCACCTGCATCAGCAGCGGCTTGATCGAACCGCCCTGCTGTTCGAGCAGTGCCTGCAACAGGTGCACGGGCTCGATGGCGGGGTGGTCCATGCCAACGGCCAGGGATTGGGCATCGGATAATGCAAGCTGCAGCTTGCTGGTCAAACGGTCTATTCGCATGGGGTACCTTCCTTTAAAGGGCAGGTCGGAGCGATGGACAGCGCCTGTTTATGAAGAAACCTGCCTGAGATGACTTTATAGATAAGGCTGATTCTGGAAGATTCAAGCGTAGCGGGGTTGACCGAAGTCAACCTGTTGGGTTGGCGCCGGGCCATTCGCGGGTGAACCCGCTCCCACAGGTCCTGCACCGCTCTCAAGGCCTGTGATTAGCCTGTGGGAGCGGGTTTACCCGCGAAGAGGCCGGTACAGGGCTAGCGCGGTTCCAGCCACACCAGGGAAGCAAAACGCCCACCCTGCGGGGTACGCCGATAGGAGAAGAACCGCTCATCGCTGACCGTGCACCAGCCACCGCCATGAACAGCAGTCACCCCACGCGCCGCCAAACGGATACGCGCCAGCTCATAGATGTCGGCCATCAGCTTGCCCGGCCGGGCACCATCGACAAACGCCCTGCCCGCCTCCGGGTGCACCGCCGTAAAGGCGTCACGCACTTCCAGCCCCACTTCGAAGGCCTGCGGGCCAATCGCCGGCCCCAACCACACCAGTACCTCTTCGGGCGGCAGTGCCAGGCGATCCAGGGTGGCTTCCAGCACACCACCGGCCAGCCCACGCCAGCCAGCATGCGCCGCCGCCACGCGGGTACCGGCCCGGTCGCAGAACAGCACAGGCAGGCAATCGGCAGTCATCACGGTGCAGGCGATGCCAGGCTGGTCGGTCCAGCTGGCATCAGCCTCGGCCACCACGGCCGGATTGGCATCCGCCACCACCAGCCCGTGCACCTGCTTGAGCCAGGCCGGCTGGATGGCGAATTCGTCGCTCAGGCGACGGCGGTTCTCGGCCACCGCGGCAGGGTCGTCCCCTACATGGTCACCAAGGTTGAAGGTTTCATAGGGCGGCAGGCTGATACCGCCCTGGCGGGTGGTGACACAGGCGCGCACCGAGGCCGGAGCAGGCCAGTCGGGGAACAGCAGCGACTGCGTCAGGCCACTCATCCGATAAAGCTCTCGCGGTCCTGGTTCAGCAGCGACAGCAACCAGACGAAGTCATCCGGCAGCGGCGATTCCCACTTCATGACCTCACCGGTAATCGGGTGGGCCAATGCCAGGAAGCGTGCATGCAGTGCCTGGCGCGGGAAGGTTTTCACCGCCTCGACCATGGTCGGGCTGGCGGCCGGCGGAATGCGGAAGCGCCCGCCGTAGGTCTGGTCGCCGACCAACGGGAAGCCAACGTGAGCCATGTGCACGCGAATCTGGTGGGTACGGCCGGTTTCCAGCTTGACCCGCACGTGGGTGTGCGAGCGGAAGCGCTTGAGCACACGGTAGTGGCTGACCGCCGGCTTGCCGCCGTCAGTGACCGCCATGCGCTGGCGCATGCCGCCGTGGCGGCCGATCGGGGCATCGATCTTGCCGCCGGCAGTGACCACGCCAATCACGATGCACTCATAGATGCGGCTGACCTTGCGCGCCTGCATCTGCTCGACCAGCCGGGTCTGCGCCTGCAAGGTCTTGGCCACTACCATCAGGCCGGTGGTGTCCTTGTCCAGGCGGTGGACGATACCGGCGCGCGGTACGTTGACGATGTCAGGCACGTGGTGCAGCAGTGCATTGAGCAATGTCCCGCTGGCATGCCCGGCGGCCGGGTGCACAACCAGCCCGGCAGGCTTGTTGATCACCATGATATGGTCGTCTTCGTAGACGATATCCAGCTCGATATCTTCGGCGACCCACTCGCCCTGGGCCTCTTGCTCGGCCTCCAGGACAAGTTGCGAGCCACCATAGACGAGGTCTCGAGGGCGCACCACGGCACCATCGACCGTCAGGCGGCCTTCTTTGATCCACGAAGTCAGCCGGGAACGCGAGTACTCGGCGAACAATTGGGCGGCGACCTGGTCGAGGCGTTGACCGCCCAGTTCGGACGGCACCTCTGCGCTAAGTTGAATGATCTCGGACATGCTCGATTCGGCGGGCGCACAGCCTTTGGTTTCGGCTGCGAGCTTGTGGTTAAATACGACTTCTTTTGTCCCGGGGTTGGCCGGGGCGCTCATCATAACAGGACGGCACCGCCCAAGACAGCGGCCGTCAAAGGGACGCAAGCCGCCATGCAAGTGAAACACCTGCTGCTGATCGCCATCCTCGGGCTCACCGCGGCCTGTTCCTCCAATAAAGAAGTGATTGACGAGAACCTCAGCGAGGCCGAGCTGTACCAGCAGGCGCAAGCTGACCTGGACAATTCCAGCTACACCAGTGCCGTGAACAAGCTCAAGGCCCTGGAGTCGCGCTACCCGTTCGGCCGCTATGCCGACCAGGCGCAGCTCGAGCTGATCTACGCCAACTACAAGAACGCCGAGCCCGAGGCTGCCAAGTCGGCCGCCGAGCGCTTCATCCGCCTGCACCCGCAGCACCCGAACGTCGACTACGCCTACTACCTCAAGGGCCTGACCTCGTTCGACCAGGACCGTGGCCTGGTGGCGCGCTTCCTGCCGCTGGACATGACCAAGCGTGACCCGGGTGCCGCACGCGACTCGTACAACGAGTTCGCCCAGCTGACCAGCCGCTTCCCCAACAGCCGTTACGCGCCCGACGCCAAGCAGCGCATGATCTACCTGCGCAACCTGCTGGCCTCGTACGAAATCCATGTGGCCGACTACTACCTGAGCCGCCAGGCCTATGTAGCCGCTGCCAACCGTGGCCGTTACGTGGTGGAGAACTTCCAGGAAACCCCATCGGTCGGCGACGGCCTGGCGGTGATGGTCGAGGCGTACCAGAAGATGCACCTGGACGAACTGGCCGCCACCAGCCTGGAAACCCTCAAGCTCAACTACCCGGACCACCCGAGCCTGGTCGATGGCGAATTCCAGCCCAAGCAGACCGAGTCTGACGGCCGCGGCTGGCTGTCCAAGGCCACCCTGGGCCTGATCGAAACCGACACCCCGCTGCCGCCGGGCGAAACCCGCGCCAACCAGGACGTGGTCAAGCAGTTCCAGGACGCACGCGACGAGATGCCGCGTGAGCTGCTGCCGACAGACGAGAACGGTGACCCGATCGTGCCGGAAGGGCCGAAGGAAGCCGAGAAGGACCGCTCCTGGTTCAGCTACATGACCTTTGGTCTGTTCGACTGATACGCAGCGGTACATGAAAGGGAGGCCTTGGGCCTCCCTTTTTTATTGGCCGCGTCCTAGACTGTCGGCTTCTTCAACCGACAAGCTGGACACCATGGTTCGCCTACTTTTCTGGATCGCCCTGATCGCCGCCGCGTTCTGGCTGTGGCGCAAGTTCAAAGCCAGCCAACAGTCGCACCCCGAGGCCAAGCTGGATGCGCCGCTGAAGATGGTGCGCTGCGCCCATTGCGGCGTGCACCTGCCCAATGACCGGGCGCTGCAGCAGGGCAACGAGTGGTATTGCAGCCAGGCACACCTGCAACAGGGCCCAGGCCGCCAGAACTGAACACAGTACCCTGTGGGAGATGGCCCCGCGTACCCTGTGGGAGCGGCTTTAGCCGCGAAGAATCCAACGCGGTGCATGGCACCGGCTGCGCCGGTGTTCGCGGCTAAAGCCGCTCCCACAGGTTGTGTGGTGAATCCGGACTTCACTTATCCCTCCCCGACCCTTTCGCACCATTTGCGACCCCACCCCCGCCGCCAGCATTGACCCACCTCGGCAAAACTCGCTAAATCCTATTTATCCGCATAAATATGAAAAATAGCGAAATGCTCAAACCCAAACGCAAACGCCAGAAGCTGTCCGATGTGATCGTCGAATCGGTAAAACGCTCGATCGTCACCGAAGCGCTGCACCCCGGCGACCGCCTGCCCACCGAGCGTGAGCTGATGGAACATTTCGAATGCTCCAAGGGTACCGCCCGCGAAGCGCTCAAGGCCCTGGAGGTCGAGGGCCTGGTCAGCACCCGCACCGGCCCGAGCGGCGGCGCCTACCTCAATGAAGTGGGCACTGAACCTGCCAGCCGCGCGCTGCGTAACTACCTGCATTTCCAGCACCTGGACGGCGAACAGGTTTACCAGCTGCGCAAGGTCATCGAGGTGGAGCTGGCGGTATCGGTCATGGGCAAGCTGAGCGAAGCCGACTACGCCGCGCTGCAGGCCAACATCGATTTCTGCAGCGCCCCGGAAGACAGCGAGGAAGGCCAGCGCGAACAGCGCCTGGCAGAGCTGGAATTCCACACCCTGCTGGCCGACCGCTGCCCCAACCCGTTGCTGCGTTTCATGGCGGTGTTCCTCAACGACCTGCTACGCGACCTGGTGGTGCTGAAAAAGGCATACCTGCCCAAGCGCCAGCAGTTCGCCGCTGCCAACATCGCCTACCACAAGCAATTGCTCATCGCCCTGCGCGCCAGCGACGAGCCTGCCGTACGCCGGCTGATGCACGAACACATGTGCGACGCCGAACACCACATGACCGCGCTGGAAGGCGAGGTTGCCCGCAACTTCCTGCTGGAGTTCGAACACCACCACTGATCCGCCTGGAAAGAGGCCTGCACACAGGCCCGGCCGTACCCGCTTTGTCATTGCCACTCCTGCCTAATAACCACAACCAAGGAGTTACTCATGCAAAGACGTACCCTGCTCAAGGCAGGCCTTGCCCTGGGTGCCTTAGGGAGCCTCCCCCTGGGGGCGCACCGGGCATTCGCCGACCAACCATTGACCTTCTATGGGCTCAAGTCCATGTCTGGCGCCTTCGCCAGCTACGGCAAGTACGCCGACATGGGCTCGCGCCTGGCCATCGCCGAATACCCGCAACTGCTCGGCCACCCGCTCAAGTACAAGGTCATCGATACCGAAGGCAACGCCGGCAAGGCGGTGCGCAAGGTGCAGGAAGCCATCGGCCAGGATGGCGCCCGCTTCTTCCAGGGCTGCACGCTGTCGTCCTCGGCTCTGGCGGTGTCGAAGGAAATCCACAAGGCCGGTGGCGTGTTCATGACCCCGGTCGGCGCCGACGAAATCACCGGCAAGGACTGCAATGCCTCGACCTTCCGCTGGTCGGTGCCCACCTACGGCGCCATCCGCGAAACGCTGGTGCCGATGATCCGTCAGCTGCCACAGGCCAAGCGCTGGTACACCATCACCCCGCAATACGTGTTCGGCGATGCCCTGCTGGACAACGCCCGCAAGGTGTTCGCCGAGCTCGGCGTGGAACACATCGGCAACAGCTACCACTCGCTGCAGGAGCAGGAGTTTTCCGGCTACCTGACCAACGCCATCGCCGCCAGGCCCGACGTGCTGGTGCTGCTCAACTTCGGCAGCCAGGCGTCCAACGCCCTGCGCCAGGCAGTGAACTTCGGCATCAAGGAGCGCATGAAAGTGCTGATTGTGTGGTCCGCCGGCCTCGACCAGTTCCAGGAGCTGGGCAGCGACGTGCTCGAAGGCGTGTACCTGGGCGCACAGTACTGGCACCAGGTCGATACCCCACTGAACAAGCAGCTGGTCGCTGCCACCCGCAAGGCCTATGGCATCAACCCCAACTACCCGCTGGCGGCCGACTACATCGGCACCAAGGTCATGCTCGAAGCCATCATCAAGGCCGGCAGCCTTGATGGCGCCGCCGTATCCGCGGCGTTGCAGGGCATGCGCTTCCAGGGCCCTACCGGCGAAGAACTGATCCGCCCGGGCGACCACCAGGTGCTCAAGGATTACTACTTGCTGCGCGGCAAGCCCCAGGGGCAGATGCGCGACGAGGACGACCTGGCCGAAGTCATCAGCTCGGGCCGTTCGTTCGTCGAAGTCGACCACACCGGTTGCGCCCTGGCCTGAAGCCACGGCGTCAGTCACAAACACTCGTACAGGCAGCCGCAACGCGCGCTGTCGAGGGCACGCTCATGCTCGATTTGTACCTGTTCCAACTGCTCAACGGCCTGGGCCTGGGGATGATCTACTTCCTCATCGCCGTGGGCCTGACGATCATTTTCGGCCTGCTCAACTTCGTCAACTTCGCCCACGGCGCGTTCTTCTTGCTGGGCGCCTACCTGTGCTACACCGCCGTCGCCATTACCGGCAACTTCTGGCTGGCCCTGCTGATCGCACCACTGGTGGTGGCGGCGCTGGCCTGGGCGGTCGAGCGCCTGTTGATCAAGCGCATCTACCACCTGCCCCACACCTTCCAGATCCTCGTCACCCTCGGTATCGCGCTGATCATCCAGGAAGCCTCGGTACTGATCTGGGGCCCGGTGGGCAAGAACATTGCCGTGCCGCCGGAGTTGCGCGGGGTGCTGATCATCGGTGACTTCATCTACCCCTACTACCGGCTGTTCCTGATCGGTTTCGCCGCGCTGATCGGCCTTGGCCTGTGGCTGCTGCTGGAGCGCACCCGCTTCGGCGCCCTGGTGCGGGCCGGCAGCGAAAGCACCGAAACCGTGTCGCTGCTGGGCACCAACATCTTCCGCCTGTTCTCCCTGACCTTCGCCCTGGGCGTGGGCCTGGCCGGCGTGGCGGGCGTGCTGTTCGCACCGCTGCGTGGCGCCCAGCCCTTCGTCGGCCCGGAAATCCTCGGCATCGCCTTCGTGGTGGTGGTGATCGGCGGCATGGGCTCGTTCGGCGGTGCCCTGGTCGGCGGCCTGCTGGTGGGTGTGGTGCAAAGCATGATGACCAGCCTCTGGCCGCAAGGCGCCAGCCTGATGATCTACGGCGCCATGGCCGCAGTCATCCTGGTCCGCCCCTATGGCCTGTTCGGGAGAGCTTGAGATGAGTGAGAAAAACCCTTTGCCGGTCGCCAAGGGCCGCGCCCCGGCCCTGCTGTTGCTGGTGGTCGCCAGCCTGGTGGCACTGCCGCTGCTGCTGCCATCGGCCACCCTGGCCACCGAGATCCTGATCTTTGCCCTGGCGGCGCTGGCCTGCAACCTGCTGCTCGGCTACACCGGCCTGCTGTCGTTCGGCCAGGGCATCTTCTTTGGCGTAGGCGCCTATGGCGCGGCGCTGCTGATGATCCACCTGCAGTGGGGCATGTTCGCCGCGCTGCTTGGCGCAGCCGTGTTCGGTGCCTTCCTGGCGCTGCTGGTAGGCGCCCTGGCGATCCGCCGCACGGGTATCTACTTCGTCATGCTGACCCTGGCCTTCAGCCAGATGGCCTACTTTCTGGCCTACACCCTCAGCGGCTGGACCGGCGGTGACAACGGCCTGCTCGATGTGCCCCGGCCCAACATCGAAATCGCCGGCCATGTGCTGGTCGACCTGGCCGACCCACGGCACTTCTATGTGTTCGTCGCGGTACTGTTCCTGCTGATCTTTGCCGGCGCCCTGCGGGTGATCCGCTCGCCATTCGGCAGCACCCTGCTGGCCATCCGCGAAAACGAGACCCGCGCCGCAGCCATCGGCTACGACACCCGCCACTTCAAGATCCTGGTGTTCATGCTGTCGGGCGCCATCACCGGTATCGCCGGGGCGCTGTACGCCATGCTGCTGCACTTTGCGCCGCTGTCGAACATCGACCTGATGATGAGCGAGAACATCCTGATCATGACCATCGTCGGCGGCACCGGCTCGCTGTTCGGCTCGCTGCTGGGGGCCGGCGCCATCGTGCTGCTGGGCGATGTGCTGTCGGAGCTGTGGCCGCGCTGGCTGATGCTGCTGGGGGTGATCCTGATCCTGGTGGTGGTGTTCATGCGTGGCGGCCTGTGGGGCGGCCTGGCCGAACTGGGCAAGCGCCTGCTGGCTAACCGCAATGCCAATGACAAACCCCAGGCCAAGACCAAGGAGACCCTGTGATGAGCGACTACCTCCTGGAAACCCGCCAGCTCGAGCTGGCCTACGGGCCGTTCAAGGCGGTTGCGGGTGTCGACCTCAAGGTTCGCGCCGGCTCCATCCACACCATCATCGGCCCCAACGGCGCCGGCAAGACCAGCCTGTTCCACTGCCTGACCGGCGAGCGCCAGGCCACTGCGGGCAAGATCCTGTTCAACGGCCAGGACATCATCCGCAAGCCGTCCCACGGGCGCGTGGCGCTGGGCATGGCCCGTTCGTTCCAGCTCACCAGCCTGTTCCAGAACCTGTCGGTGCGCGAGAACCTGCGCCTGGCCGCCCAGGGCCGCGATGGCCTGGGTGCTCTGAACTTCTGGCGCAGCGTCGAGCACAAGCGCAGCCATTGGGACACCGCCGACCAGGTGCTGGAGCGCCTGAAGCTTGCCGCCCGCGCCGAGACCCTGGCCGGCGAGCTGTCGCACGGCCAGCAACGGGTGCTGGAGGTGGGTATGTCGATCTGCGCCAAACCCACCCTGCTGATGCTCGACGAACCCACTTCGGGCATGGGCATCGACGACATACCGGTGATGACCGATCTGATCAGCGACCTCGGCCGCGACCACACCGTGCTGCTGATCGAGCACAACATGAGCATCGTCATGTCGATCAGCCAGCGCATCACGGTGATGAGCCACGGCCAGATCCTGGTCGAGGGTACCCCTGAACAGGTGCGCAACGACGAGCGTGTCCGCACCGCCTACCTTGGAGAGGCCGCCTGATGCTCAACGTCGATTCGATCCATTCCTACTACGACAAGAGCCATGTGCTCGAAGGCGTCTCGCTCAAGGTCGAAGCTGGCGAACTGGTGACCCTGCTGGGGCGCAATGGCGCCGGCAAGACCACTACCCTGCGCAGCATCCTCGGCATCGTCCGCCCACGGCAGGGGCAGATCAGCTTCAACGGCCAGCAGTTGGTCGGCCGCGAAATCTTCGATATCGCCCGGCTCGGCATTGCCCTGGTGCCGGAGCACCGCGGCATCTTTCGCCAGCTCAGCGTGGAGGAGAACCTGAGGATTGCCGTTCGCAAGGACAGCCGCTGGCAGCTGGAAGACGTGTACAGCATGTTCCCGCGGCTGAAGGAACGGCGCCGCAACGGCGGTTTCGCCCTGTCCGGCGGCGAGCAGCAGATGCTGGCCATCGCCCGCGCCCTGCTCAACGGCCCCAAGCTGCTGATCCTTGACGAGCCCACAGAAGGCCTGGCCCCGGTGATCGTCGACGAACTGGTGAGGATTCTGCGGCGGATCAAGGACGAAGGCCTGTCGATTCTGCTGGTGGAGCAGAACCTGATGGTCTGCGATGCCCTCGCCGACCGCCACTACGTGCTGGAACAGGGCCGCGTCGCCTACCAGGGCAGTGCGGCGCAGTTCCGCGAGGACCCGAGCATCAAGAACCGTTACCTGGCCCTGAGTGCCTGATACAGGCCTCGTTTACCTGTACTGGCCTCTTCGCGGGTAAACCCGCTCCCACACCTGAAGGCAGTGATGTCCCTGTGGGAGCGGGCAAGCCCGCGAAGAGGCCAGTACAAGCAACCCAGTCATTTCAGGAGAGATGAACCATGAACACCCGCATCGTTCCCTCGCAGCACCTGCTCGGCCAGGGCCCGCTGGTCAACCGCGAACGCCTCTGGCAATCGCTGATGGACCTGGCACGGCTCGGCGCCACCGCCAAAGGTGGCGTATGCCGCCTGGCCCTGACCGACCTCGACCGCCAGGCCCGTGACCTGTTCGTGCGCTGGTGCGAAGACGCCGGCTGCACGGTCAGCATCGACGCCATCGGCAACATCTTCGCCCGCCGCCCCGGGCGCAACCCGGCCCTGCCGCCAGTGATGACCGGCAGCCACATCGACACCCAACCCACCGGTGGCAAGTTCGACGGCTGCTACGGGGTCATGGCCGGCCTCGAGGTGTTGCGCACCCTGAACGACCTGGACCTGACCACCGAAGCCCCGCTGGAAGTGGTGGTATGGACCAACGAGGAAGGCTCGCGCTTCCCGCCGTGCATGATGGGCTCGGGGGTGTTCGCCGGTAAGTTCGGCCTGCAGGAGACCTTGGCCAAGGTCGACGACCAGGGCCTGTCGGTAGGTGCGGAACTCCAACGCATCGGTTACGCCGGCCCACGCGTGCCCACCGGGCATGCCGTCGGTGCCTACTTCGAGGCGCATATCGAACAAGGCCCGGTGCTGGAAGACCAGCGCACCACCATTGGCGTGGTCCAAGGCTGCCTGGGGCAGAAGTGGTTCGACCTGGTACTGACCGGCGTCGAGGCCCATGCCGGCCCCACTCCGATGCACCTGCGCAAGGATGCCCTGGTCGGTGCCGCCGAGGTGGTGGCTGCGGTCAACCGCGTGGCCCACGCCCACCAGCCGCATGCCTGCGGCACCGTCGGCTGCCTGAACCTGCACCCGGGCTCGCGCAATGTCATCCCCGGCCAGGTGCAGATGACCATCGACCTGCGCCACCTCGACCCCGAGCACCTCGCCACCATGGTCAGCGAAGTACGCGCGGCCATTGAAACCAGCACGGCAAGGCACGGGTTGAGTTACGAGCTGACGCCAACCGCCGACTTCCCGCCGCTGTACTTCGCCGAGCAGTGCGTGGACGCCGTGCGCCAAGGCGCGCGGGAGCTGGGCCTGAGCCACATGGATATCGTCAGCGGCGCCGGCCACGACGCGATCTTCCTCGCTGAACTGGGCCCGGCCGGGATGATCTTCGTGCCCTGCGAAGGCGGCATCAGCCACAACGAAATCGAAAATGCCGCGCCACAGGACCTGGCCGATGGCTGCGACGTGCTGCTGCGCGCCATGCTCCAGGCCGCCAACCCGGGAGCCCGTTGAGATGACCCAGAAAACCGCGATTGGCGAGTTCACCGCCGTCGAACTGCTCGAGTTGTACCAGCGCCGCCAACTGTCACCGGTCGAGGTGATCGACGATGTGCTGGCGCGCATCGACCTACACAACCCGGCAGTCAACGCCTATTGCCATGTCGACGGCGAAGGTGCCCGCGTCGCCGCCCACGCCAGCGAACAGCGCTGGCAGCGTGGCGAGCCCTGCGGCCGGCTGGATGGCGTACCCGCCTCGATCAAGGATCTGACCCTGACCCGTGGCATGCCCACACGCAAGGGCTCGCGCACCACCTCGGGCGCCGGCCCGTGGGCAGTCGATGCGCCCTTCACAGCCTTCATGCGCGAAGCCGGCGCTGTGTTGGTGGGCAAGACCACCACGCCAGAGTTCGGTTGGAAGGGGGTGACCGACAACCCGCTGTACGGCATCACCCGCAACCCCTGGGACACCCGGCTGACCGCCGGCGGCTCGTCCGGTGGCGCTGCGGCGGCAGCCGCGTTGAACCTGGGCGTACTGCACCAGGGCAGCGACGCCGGCGGCTCGATTCGCATCCCTTGCGCCTTTACCGGCACCTTCGGCATCAAGCCGACCTTCGGCCACGTACCGCAATGGCCGGCCAGTGCCATGACCGTGCTGTCGCATCTGGGGCCGATGACGCGCACCGTCGACGATTCGGTACTGATGCTCGACTGCGTAGCCCGCCCCGATGCCCGTGACGGGTTGGCCGGCGCACCCAGGCAGGCGCCGTGGCTGGGCCAGGAACAGGACCTAAGCGGCCTGCGTATCGCCTACAGTGCCAACTTCGGTTACGTGCAGGTCGACCCGCAGGTCCAGGCACTGGTGGCCCAGGCCGTGCAGCGCCTGGCACGGCTGGGCGCACAGGTTGAGGAAGTCGACCCAGGGTTCAGTGACCCGCTGGAGACGTTCAATACCCTGTGGTTTGCCGGGGCGGCGCGGTTGGCCAGTGCGTTCAGCGATGAACAGCGGGCGCTGCTTGACCCAGGGCTGCGCTGGATTGCCGAACAGGGTGCGCGAATCAGCCTTGGCGAATACACCCAGGCCCTGGAGGCACGCGCAGAGTTGATCGCGAAGATGAATGCCTTCCACCAGCGACATGACGTGCTGGTATCGCCGATGCTACCGCTGGTGGCATTCGAGGCCGGGCACAATGTGCCGCCGGGGTCGGGGATGACGCAGTGGATGGAATGGACGCCGTTCAGCTATCCCTTCAACCTGACCCAGCAGCCGGCGGCTTCGGTGCCGTGCGGGTTCACCCGCGAGGGGTTGCCGGTGGGGCTGCAGGTGGTGGCCGGGCGCTTTGCCGATGAGCAGGTACTGCGGGTGTGCAAGGTGTATGAGCAGCATTACCCAAGCCGGCACTTGCAAGCCCCCATTACCGGCTGAAATATCTACTGGCCGCTCCGGCCCTTTCGCGGGTAAACCCGCTCCAACAGGGATCGCACAGTTTTCGAAACCTGTGATGTACCTGTGGGAGCGGGTTTACCCGCGAAGAGGCCCTCAGCCCAGCCGCCCGGCTGGCGCATACGGCGCCGGGTCAATGATCGGCGCTGCCCCGGTAAGCAGGTCGGTAAACAGCTGACACGAAGCCGGCGCCAGCACCAGCCCGTTGCGGTAATGCCCGCAGTTCAGCCACAACCCCGCATGCCCCGGCACCGGCCCGATGTACGGAATACCTTCCGGCGACCCTGGCCGCAGCCCGGCCCAGTGCGCCACCACCGTGGCCCCCTCGAGCTCAGGCAACAACTCCACCGCCGACGCCTTCAGGCTTTCCAGCGCCTCCTCGGTCGGAGTCTTGTCATAACCGGCATGCTCCAGCGTGCTACCCACCAGAATATGCCCGTCACGCCGCGGGATCGCATAGCGCCCCTTGGCCAACACCATGCTCGGCAGGAAGTCTTCGGCACACTTGAACAAAATCATCTGGCCCTTCACCGGCTCCACCGGCAGCTCAAGGCCAAGCGTGCGCAGCAGGTCGCCACTCCAGGCACCGGCACTGAGCACCACCTCATCCGCCGCCAGCACGCCGTCTGCCGTCTGCACACCGGTCACGCGACCGCCTTGCTGGACGAAGCCGGTAATCTGGCAGTGCTCACGCAAGGTCACGTTGGGCAACGCCAGCAATGCCGCCTTGAGCGACTTCACCAGGCGCGGGTTGCGCACGTTGGCCACGCCAGCCATGTAGATGGCCCGCTTGAAGCCCGGGCCCAGCACCGGCACCGCGTCATAGGCCGCCGAGATATCCACGGCACTCAGCGGCCGCTGCTCACGCTCGGCCCAGGCCAGCGCTTCGGCCTCGTCGTCCAGGTCGAGCCAGTAAAGGCCGGTGGTGTGCACTTCGGGGTCGACGCCGGTGCTGGCGAACAAGCGCTCGCCCAGCTGTGGATAAAAGTCTTGCGACCAGTGTGCCAAGGCGGTCACGGCCGGGCTGTAGCGCCACGGGTACAGCGGCGAGACGATGCCACCGCCGGCCCAGGACGATTCGCGGCCGACTTCACCCTGATCACACACCACCACCTGCCCGACCTTGGCCGCCAGGTTGAATGCCGTCAGCAGGCCGATCACCCCGCCGCCGACCACCACTACTTGCTTGCTCATCTGTCGATCCAACACCTGAAGTAAATCCGCGATGCACCGGGCATCATTCAACCTTCAGCTTCCCCAGCAGTGCTCGCTGCCGGCAACGGCCCCCGGATTGCGCTGCACGCCGGCCTGGTCGAGCTGGAAATCGCCACAGCGGTCCTGCGCCATCAGCCCGCTCGGCAGCCGCCGGGCGCGCAGCGTGAAGGTGTCGCTGTCGCGCCGGGCCTGCAGGCTGTAATAGCGGGTACCGTCGGGCAAGGCCGGGTCGCCCTCGGCGTATTGGCCAGTGCGCAGGCGGTGGCGCTCCAGGCGCAGGGCGGCATCATGCAGCAGGCCAACCACTTCGCTGCGCGCGGCTCGCCGTAGCTGGTCGCTGTAACTGGGGTAGGCAATGGCTGCCAGAATGCCGGTCACGGCCAGCACAATCAACAACTCGATCAGGCTCAAGCCTTGCTGCATGTCAGTCTCCTCGCAATCTTTGCCGCCAGGTGATGCGCCGGGTTGTGTCGCCGGCCACGGCGTAGACGGCTTCCAGTACATGGCGTGACTGGGTTTGCCGGCTGACGGCAGTTATCCGGAACAGGGTGACCTGCTGCCCTTCCGGCATGTGTGCGGCGCGAGTACTGGGTCCCAGGTTCTGTATATGGAAGTAACCGGATGCCGTGTGCTGCCACTGCCCCGGCAGATCATGCGGCCGGGTTGGCGGAAGGCAAGCTGTGCATGGATCAGGGGGTGCCCGCTCAAGCTCGCTCGCCCCTGCCTGCAAGGTGGCCTCAGCCTCTTCAAATGCCAGCAGGCCATCGCGCATGTCGCCGGCCATGCGTGTCTCAACCACGGCTTCGCGCAGGGCCGAGGCCGTCAGCACACCTAGCAGCAGGCTCAACACCAGCGCCAACAGCAACACGACACCGCGTTGACGCTTCATCGCCCCGGTACCGGGTTGCGCAACGCCACACTCAGTGCATGACGTTGTTCGATCCTGAGCGTGGGCTCGTATAACGTCAGGGCGATATCCACTCGCTCTCCCTGCGACGTTTGCACACGTTCGAAACGCGCCGCTCGCACATTCTCCACCAACGGCTGAAAGCTTGTTCCTCGCTTGAACTTCAGCACATTGCCCTGAAGCTGATAAACGTACTTGCTGATGGGGTACGCCAACGGGTATCGCTCATCGCGCTCTGCTTGCACGACCACCTTCTCGATACAGTCCGTCTGCAAAAGCCAGTCACTCTTGCCAGCCTGTCCCGGCAACTCCGCCACCACCAGGCTCAGGGTGCTGGTATCAACTTCCAGCGGGCGGGCGAATGCCTGCTGTGCGCTCGCGGCCTTGAAGTCACCTGGCGCGATCCGCAGGCAACCAAACATCCCCGCCATGCGGATATCCTGCGCCATGCGCAGCAATGCCAGCCGCGCCTCATCCTGCATGCGCACTGCCGTACGTTGCAGGCGCCAAGCCTGGTGAGCAGAGGCAAAGAGCTGGCTGGCCGCCGCCAGCAACATCACGCCGATGGACAGCGCCAGCGTCAGCTCGAGCAAGCCGAAACCACCCTGGAGGCGCCTCACCGCCTGCTCCGTTCACGCTCACTGTGCGCTGCCAACGCCGCCTGCCCTTCGCGGTGTGCGCTGTCGGTAGCCTGCAATGCCTGCAGTTGCAGCCCTGCCGCTGCAAACCCGCCCACGGCCACGACCACCATTGCCAACAGCACCTCCAGCAGCGTCATGCCCCATTGCCTTGCGCGCATCACTGCACCTCCTGCGACTTTTCCCGCAATTGCATTGAACCCGGGCGACTGGACCGCTGGTCCAACGACCGTGAAGCTACAGCCAAGCACTTCCAGGGAGGAATGCACGGTGAAGCAACGAGGTGTAACACTGATTCAAATGTTGTCGGCCTTGGCGGTGGCCATGTTGCTGACGCAGCTCGGCATGCCGGCCTATGCCAGGTTGAGCGATGACCTGCACAGGGCGGCGGCCGCCCGTGACCTGGCGCAGGCGCTGCGCAGTGCGCGCAGCCATGCCGTGCTGCAAAGCCAGCCGGTACTGGTGCAGGCATTGGACGGTAATTGGGGGAATGGTTGGCGGGTGGTGCTGGAGCATAACCAGCAGGTGCTGCGCGAGCAGCGTCTTTCACGGCCGCTGAAGATCACGAGTAATCGCGGTGTGCAGCTGAAATTCAGTGCGCAAGGGGTGCCGCTGGGGAAAAACCAAAATTGGCTTGCTTCAACGATGGAGGTTTGCGAGCGCTTGACTGCAACCAGCCAGTATCAAGTGGTGATGGCATCCACTGGCAGGGTCAGGGTACTCACGGGAGAGCCAAAAAACTCCCAATGCACTTCCAGCTAGCATGCGCGGTCGCTGTGGGAGCGGCCCCTTCGCGACACAAGGCCGCTCCCACATAAAACAGCCCCCAGGTGCGGGCCGTGTCAGATCAGCGACCGAACCCGCAGCTCTTTGGGCATGGAGAAGGTGATGTTCTCTTCCCGCCCATCCAGCTCTTCAGCGCCGCTGGCGCCCCAGGCCTTGAGCTGCTCGATCACGCCACGCACCAGCACTTCGGGGGCCGAAGCACCGGCGGTGATGCCGATCCGCGCCGCCTGGTCGAACCAGCCACGTTGCAGGTCTTCGGCACCGTCGATCAGGTAAGCCGGGGTGCCCATGCGCTCGGCCAGCTCGCGCAGGCGGTTGGAGTTGGAGCTGTTCGGGCTGCCGACCACCAGTACCACGTCGCACTCGTCCGCCAGTTGCTTGACCGCGTCCTGGCGGTTCTGGGTGGCGTAGCAGATGTCGTCCTTGCGCGGGCCGCCAATGTTCGGGAAGCGTGCACGCAGGGCGTCGATGACGCGGCTGGTGTCGTCCATCGACAGCGTGGTCTGGGTGACGAATGCCAGGTGGTCCGGGTCTTTCACCTGCAGGTTGGCAACATCCTCCTCGTCTTCGACGAGGTAGATGGCGCCGCCGTTGCTGGCGTCATACTGGCCCATGGTGCCTTCGACTTCCGGGTGCCCCTCGTGGCCGATGAGGATGCACTCACGGCCGTCGCGGCTGTATTTGGCCACTTCGATGTGCACCTTGGTCACCAGCGGGCAGGTGGCATCGAACACTTTCAGGCCACGGCCAGCGGCTTCCTGGCGCACGGCCTGGGAAACGCCGTGGGCACTGAAAATGACGATGACATCGTCCGGCACCTGGTCCAGCTCTTCGACGAAGATGGCACCACGGTTGCGCAGGTCTTCCACCACGAACTTGTTGTGCACCACTTCGTGACGCACATAGATCGGCGGGCCGAAGACTTCCAGCGCGCGGTTGACGATCTCGATCGCCCGGTCGACCCCCGCGCAGAAGCCGCGAGGGTTGGCGAGTTTGATTTGCATGCTCGGCTCCAGGCTTACAGGGCCTTCACCTCGAGGATCTCCACCTCGAAGGTCAGGGTCTTGCCAGCCAGTGGGTGATTGAAGTCGATGGTCACCTGGTCGTCATCGAACGCTTTGACCACACCCGGCAGCTCGGTGTTGGCGGCGTCGTTGAAGATGATCAACAGCCCTTCGGACAACTCCATGCCCTGGAACTGGGACCGCGGCATGACTTGCACGTTCTGCGGGTTGGGCTGGCCGAAGGCGTTCTCCGGGGCCACCACGACGGTGCGCTTGTCACCGCCCTTGAAGCCGAACAGGGCGTTCTCGAAACCTGGCAGCAGGTTGCCATCGCCGACCTTGAAGGTGGCTGGGGCCTTGTCGAACGTGCTGTCGACGGTGTCGCCGTTTTCCAGGTGCAGCGCGAAGTGCAGGGTGACTTCGGTGTTCTGGCCGATACGGGTGTCAGTCATGGACCTGATCCTCGGACTTCTTGCTCTTGAACATATCCAGCGCCAGCATCACCGCACCAACGGTGATGGCGCTGTCGGCCAGGTTGAAGGCCGGGAAGTAATGGCGGTTCTGCCAGTGCACCAGGATGAAGTCGACCACATGGCCAAGCACGACGCGGTCGTACAGGTTGCCGATCGCGCCACCCAGCACCAGCGCCAGCGCCACGGCCAGCCAGGTTTCGTTGCGCCCCAGGCGCTTGAGCCACACCACCAGCACGGCACTGACCACCACGGCGATCAGGGCAAACAGCCAGCGCTGCCAGCCGGAGCTTTCCGCCAGGAAGCTGAAGGCCGCGCCCGTGTTGTAGGCCAGGGTCCAGCTGAAGTAGTCAGGGATCACGACAATCTGCTGGTACATGGTCAGGGCGTTGTTGAAATACAGCTTGGTGGCCTGGTCGAGGACCAGTACCACCAGGCTCAGCCAAAGCCATGCAAGGCGCCCGAAGCGCCCCGCTGCAGGGTTAGGCATAGTGGCGCACCTCGCCGGAACCGCTCAGGTTGTCGACACAACGACCGCAGATTTCCGGGTGCTCCGGGTGGCTGCCGACGTCGGCGCGGAAGTGCCAGCAGCGGCCGCACTTGGCGTGACCGGACTTGACCACTTGCAGCTTGAGGCCTTCGACTTCGGTGGCCACGGCTTCGGCCGGTGCCTGTGCGAATGGCACTACGCTGGCGGCCGAGGTGATCAGCACGAAACGCAGTTCGTCGCCCAGCTTGCCCAGGTCGGCGCTCAGGCCTTCGTCGGCGTACAGGGTGACTTCGGCCTGCAGGTTGCCGCCGATGACCTTGGCGGTACGCTGGTTTTCCAGCTCCTTGTTGACCGCGGCTTTGACGGCCATCACGCGGTCCCAGTAGGCGCGGTCCAGCTCGGTACCTTCCGGCAGCTCGGTCAGGCCCTGGTACCAGCCGTTGAGCATCACCGACTCGTTGCGCTCGCCCGGCAGGTACTGCCAGATTTCATCGGCGGTGAACGCCAGAATCGGCGCGATCCAGCGCACCAGTGCCTCGCTGATGTGGTACAGCGCGGTCTGGCAGGAACGGCGGGCGACACTGTTGGCGCCGGTGGTGTACTGGCGGTCCTTGATGATGTCGAGGTAGAAGCCACCCAGCTCCTGCACGCAGAAGTTGTGGATCTTCGAGTAGACGTTCCAGAAGCGGTATTCGCCGTAGTGCTCTTCCAGCTCGCGCTGCAGCAGCAGGGTACGGTCCACCGCCCAGCGGTCCAGGGCGATCATCTCTTCCGGCTTGAGCAGGTCGCTGGCCGGGTTGAAGCCGGACAGGTTGGAGAGCAGGAAGCGCGCGGTGTTGCGGATACGGCGGTAGGCATCGGCGCTGCGCTGCAGGATCTGCTCGGAAACGGCCATTTCACCGGAGTAGTCGGTGGCGGCTACCCACAGGCGCAGGATGTCGGCACCCAGGGTGTTGTTGACCTTTTCCGGCTCGATGGTGTTACCCAGCGACTTGGACATCTTGCGGCCGTTCTCGTCCACGGTGAAGCCGTGGGTCAGCAGCTCGCGGTACGGCGCGTGGCCGTCGATGGCGCAACCGGTCAGCAAGGACGAGTGGAACCAGCCGCGGTGCTGGTCGGAACCTTCCAGGTACAGGTCGGCACGCGGGCCGGTGGCGTGGCCGATGTCGTGCGAACCACGCAGCACGTGCCAGTGGGTGGTACCCGAGTCGAACCACACGTCCAGGGTGTCGGTGATCTTGTCGTACTGCTCGGCTTCAGCGCCCAGCAGTTCGGCGGCGTCCAGCTTGAACCAGGCCTCGATGCCTTCCTGTTCGACGCGCTTGGCCACGGCTTCCATCAGTTCGACGGTGCGCGGGTGCAGCTCGCCGGTCTGCTTGTGCAGGAAGAACGGGATCGGCACGCCCCAGTTGCGCTGACGCGAGATGCACCAGTCCGGGCGGTTGGCGATCATCGAATGCAGGCGCGCCTGGCCCCAGGCCGGGACGAACTTGGTGTCCTCGATGGCTTTCAGCGCGCGCTCACGCAGCGGCTCGCCAGTGGTCGGCTGCTTGTCCATGCCCACGAACCACTGCGCGGTAGCGCGGTAGATCAGCGGGGTCTTGTGGCGCCAGCAGTGCATGTAGCTGTGGCTGATGGTTTCGGTGTGCATCAGCGCGCCGACTTCGCTCAGCTTCTCGACGATGGCCGGGTTGGCCTTCCAGATGAACTGGCCGCCGAAGAAGGGCAGCGACTCGACATACACGCCGTTGCTCTGCACCGGGGTGAGGATCTCGTCGTTGACCATGCCGTAGCGCTTGCAGGTGACGAAGTCGTCTTCACCGTAGGCTGGCGAGGAGTGCACCACGCCGGTACCGGCGCCCAGTTCGACGTAGTCGGCCAGGTAGACTGGCGACAGGCGGTCGTAGAACGGGTGGCGGAAGTTGATCAGTTCCAGCGCCGAGCCCTGGGCGGTTGCGACGACCGAGCCTTCCAGGCTGTAGCGCTTGAGGCACGACTCGACCAGCTCTTCGGCCAGTACCAGCAGGCGCTCGCCGGTGTCGACCAGGGCGTACTTGAACTCCGGGTGGATGTTCAGCGCCTGGTTGGCCGGGATGGTCCACGGGGTGGTGGTCCAGATCACGATGGCGGCCGGCTTGGCCAGCGAAGCCAGGCCGAAGGCTGCGGCCAGCTTGGCCTCATCGGCAACCGGGAAGGCAACGTCGATGGTCTGCGATTTCTTGTCGGCGTACTCGACTTCGGCCTCGGCCAGGGCCGAACCGCAATCGAAGCACCAGTTCACCGGCTTCAGGCCCTTGAACACGAAGCCTTGCTTGACCATTTCGGCCAGGGCGCGGATTTCGCCGGCCTCGTTGGCGAAGTTCATGGTCTTGTACGGGTTGTCCCAGTCACCCAGCACGCCCAGGCGGATGAACTCGGTCTTCTGCCCTTCGATCTGCTCGGCGGCGTACTCGCGGCACAGCTCGCGGGTGCGGTCGGCGGACAGGTGCTTGCCGTGGGTGACCTCGACCTTGTGCTCGATCGGCAGGCCATGGCAGTCCCAGCCCGGCACATACGGTGCATCGAAGCCGGCCAGGGTCTTGGAACGGACGATCATGTCCTTGAGGATCTTGTTCAGCGCATGACCGATATGAATCTTGCCGTTGGCATAGGGCGGGCCGTCGTGCAGGACGAACTTGGGACGATCCTTGCCAATTTCGCGCAGCTTCTGGTACAGGCCAATGCTGTCCCAGCGCTGCAGGATCTGCGGTTCGCGCTGAGGCAGGCCGGCCTTCATGGGGAAGGCGGTGTCCGGAAGGTTAAGCGTGGCTTTGTAGTCGGTCATTTCAGGCTCTTCGTTAGCGGTTGAGCGTGCCAATGTGCACGTGCGGCGGCGATATCCGCATCGATCGCCGACTTCAGCGCCTCCAGGGAGGCGAATCGCTGCTCTTCACGCAGCTTGTGGTGGAACTCCACCGTCAGGCGCCGGCCATACAGGTCGCCGGCATAGTCCAGCAGATGAATTTCCAGGTGCGGGCGCCCGTCACCGGTCACGGTGGGACGCACGCCGATATTGCCGACACCCGGCCAGGCCTTGCCGTCGATTTCGATGCTGGCAAGGTAGACCCCGGACAGCGGCACGCGGCGGCGCTTGAGCTGGATGTTGGCGGTAGGTGTGCCGAGCTGGCGGGCCAGCTTCTGGCCATGCAGCACGCGGCCGGTGATGCGGTACGGGCGGCCCAACAGGTGCTCGGCCAGCTCGAAGTTGCCTTCGGACAGGGCCTTGCGCACTTCGGTGCTGCTGACCCGCAGGCCATCCTGGATCACCGTGTTGGCGGCCTCGACGGTGAAACCGTACTGCTCGCCGGCGCCAACCAGGAAGGCGAAGTCGCCGGCGCGGTCGCAGCCGAAGCGAAAGTCATCGCCCACTTCGAGGTGGCGTACACCCAGGCCGTCGACCAGGATGGCCTTGACGAAGGCGTCGGCGCTGAGTTTGCTCAGGCGCTGGTTGAATGCCAGGCACAGTACCCGGTCGATGCCTTCGGCCGCCAGCAGCTCGATCTTGTCGCGCAGGCGGGCCAGGCGGGCCGGTGCGGTGTCGGGGGCGAAGTACTCGCGTGGTTGCGGTTCGAAGATCACCACGCAGGTCGGCAGGCCCAAGGCCTGGCCGCGCTCGCGCAGGCGCGCCAGGATCGCCTGGTGGCCGCGGTGAACCCCGTCGAAGTTGCCAATGGTGGCGACACAGCCCCGGTGCTCGGGGCGCAGGTTGTGAAGACCTCGAACCAGCTGCATAACGCGCTTCTTGCTCATAAAGTGGCCGATTATAACCACACCCGGGCGCCGGTGACAGGCAGCAGCGCCCAAGGGCGGCGTGGAATGCGAAAAACCGACGCCTGACCCGCCCGATGCCTCAGTGCAAGGCCTTGCGGGCGAAATGCCGGGGCCGGAAGCCGCACAGGTACAGGCAGCCGAAATAGGTCACGACGCCCGCCAGCACCAGAGCCCCCAGACGCACCAGGCGCTCGAGCATGTTGCCCTGCTCCCAGGCCGGCAGGAAATGCATGCCGGCCAGCAATACCGCCGACATCAGCCCCACCGCCAGCACCAGCTTGAGCAGGAACATCGCCCAGCCTGGCTGCGGCTGGAACAGCTGCTGGCTGCGCAGCTTCCAGAACAGCAGGCCGGCGTTCAGGCAGGCCCCCAGGCTGATCGCCAGGGCCAGGCCGGCATGCGCGAGCGGACCGATCAGGGCCAGGTTGAACAGTTGGGTGCAGACCAGGGTGAATACCGCGATCTTCACCGGTGTACGGATATTCTGCTGCGCATAGAAGCCGGGTGCCAGTACCTTGACCAGAATGATCGCCAGCAAGCCCACGGAATAGGCGATCAGCGCCCGCTGGGTCATGGCTGCGTCGACGGCGGTGAACTTGCCGTACTGGAACAGCGCCACGGTCAATGGCTCGGCGAGGATGGCCAGGGCCAGGGTGCAGGGCAGCACCAGCAGGAAGCACAGGCGCAGGCCCCAGTCGAGGATCCGCGAGTATTCTTCGCGGTCCTTGTTGGCGTAGGTCTTGGCCAGGGTCGGCAGCAGTATGGTACCCAAGGCAACGCCCAGCACGCCGGAAGGCAGCTCCATGAGGCGGTCGGCGTAGTACATCCACGACACCGAGCCAGCCACCAGGAAGGAGGCAAAGATGGTGTTGATGATCAGCGAGATCTGGCTCACCGACACCCCGAGGATCGCCGGCAACATCTGCTTGAGTACCCGCCACACGCCGGCATCGCGCAGGTTCAGGCGTGGCAGCACGAGCATGCCGATCTTCTTCAACGCTGGCAGCTGGTACAGCAACTGCGCCAGGCCACCGGCCAGCACGCCCCAGGCCAGGGCCATGATCGGCGGGTCGAAATACGGCGTGAGCAGCACGGCGAAGGCGATCATCGCCACGTTCAGCAGGGTCGGAGTAAAGGCCGGCACCGAGAAACGGTTCCAGGTATTGAGGATCGCCCCGGCCAGGGAGGACAGCGAGATCAGCAATATATAAGGAAAAGTCACCCGCAACAGGGCGGTGGTCAGCTCGTATTTTTCGGCGCTGTCGACAAAGCCCGGCGCGGTCGCCCACACCACCCACGGCGCCGCCAGGATGCCAACGGCGGTCACCAGCGCCAGAGCCAGGGTCAGCAGACCGCTGACATAGGCAACGAAGGTGCGGGTCGCCTCCTCGCCTTGCTGGGTCTTGTATTCGGCCAGGATCGGCACGAAGGCCTGGGAAAAAGCGCCCTCGGCAAAGATGCGCCGCAGCAGGTTGGGCAGCTTGAAGGCAATGAAGAAGGCATCGGTGGCGATGCCGGCGCCGAAAACACGCGCCAGGATGGTGTCGCGGACAAAGCCCAGCACCCGCGAAATCATGGTGATCGAGCTTACCGCAGCCAGGGATTTGAGCAGGTTCATCGAAAAGATTCACGCCAAGGGCAGAGGACGCTGCCAGACAGCATCCGAATGTGCGATACTCCCGCGCCTTCGCAGGGGAGCCAAAAATTCCCGAGTTTACAGGTCGCGCAGCAGAAAGGAATATTTCCCTCTTGTTGGCGCACCGCTCGGCGGAACCTTGCAGGTGGCCTTGACATCCGTTCGACTGATCGGCATGATTCGCGGCCTATTTTGTTTGCTATTTACCTAAAGTCTTTCGAGGAGCTCGACGGTGGCCAACACACCTTCCGCCAAGAAACGTGCAAAACAGGCTGAGAAGCGTCGCAGCCACAACGCCAGCCTGCGTTCCATGGTCCGCACCTACATCAAGAATGTAGTCAAAGCCATCGACGCAAAAGACGCCGAAAAAGCGCAAGCCGCTTACGTTCTGGCTGTGCCTGTAATCGACCGTATGGCCGACAAGGGCATCATCCACAAGAACAAGGCTGCTCGTCACAAAGGCCGTCTGAATGGCCACATCAAGGCGCTGAAAGAAGCTGCAGCTGCCTAAGCGACGCGCTAGTCGAAAAGCCGACCCTAGGGTCGGCTTTTTGTTGCCTGCGATTTGTGTTTGCGCCCCCTCGGTGGGGGCGGCCTTCTGTGGGAGCGGCCTTGCGACCCTTTCGCGACACAAGGCCGCTCCCACACAAAAAAGCAGGGCCATGTTTGGTAGCCCTGCCCTATGTTACTTGGCAATCTGAATCTTCGGCGCCCACTGCAGCCATTCATCCTCGGCCTTGTCGAACAAGGCAAAGGTCTGCTGCGGCCGTGCCGGGTTGCCCATCTGCTCGCCATCCGGCGTGGCGAAGGCGATACCGCCGTCGATCAGGGTCTCCACCGACTCGGTACGCACCGTAGCCCCCTTGAACAGTCCCCAGTCGAAACCAAAGCCGCTGCTGTTCCAGAAGCGGCTGCCGCTGCGCACCAAGGCTGCGTAGCGCGGCTCGATCAGGATATGGATCAGCACACGGTCAGCGCTCTGGCCCAACTCGAAGCCCGTCACCTTGCCCACCGCAACCTCACGGTAGGTCACCGGCACACCCGGCTTGATCGAGCCACGGCGCGGGGCGCTTAGCGTCAACGGCAGGCCGACTTCCGGCCCGGCCACCTGCGGGGCGTCGGCCAAGGCGATGAAATCGCGCTGCGGGCCGCGGTCCTTGGCTGCCGGCTGCACTTCCAGGTACTGCCCACCCACCAGGGTATCGAGGTTCTGCGTGCGCACCAGGCCAAAGGCTGGCTTGACCACCCAGAACTGCGTACCGACGCGGGCGATACGGTCCGCCGCTTCGGTAATGCGCGCCCGCAGCAGCACCGCCTGCAGGTCGTCGGTCAGGTCGACGCTCTCGATGCTGCCCACATCCAGGCCACGGAAGCGAATCGCCGTGCCCGGCTTGAGGCCATCGGCCCGGTCCACACGAATGGTGATCAACGTCCCTGCACGGTTGGCCGCCTCCTGGCTGTCATGCAGGCGGAAGCGTGGAATGTGGCGTTTGAGCTGCACATCGGGCCGCGGCGTGTCGAATGCGATACCACCTGCCATCAAGGTCTGCAGTGATTCACTCTTGATCTTGATGCCCGACAGGCCGCCCGTCAGGGTGATACCACTGACGTTCCAGAAGCGCGACGAACCATTGACCAGTTTTTCGTATTCCTTCTCGATATGCACACCGATCAGGATGCGGTTGCTGTGGCGGGCGAACTGGTAACTCTGCACGCTACCCACCTTCACCTGGCGGTACATCACCGGGCTACCGACCTCCAGCGAGCCCAGGGTGTCGGCGAACAACACCATGTGCAGGCCCGGTGCCTTGAGGTCGAGCGGTGGCGCCTTGGCGCGGGCCTCGAACTCACGCTCGGGCCGCGCCCCCTTCTCACCGGGGCGAATGGCGATGTAGTTACCTTTGACCAGCGCTTCCAGGCCGGTGATACCCGCCAGGGAAATAGACGGCTTGACCACCCAGAACTGCGTGCCCTCGACCAGATAGTCCTCGGCCAACGGGTCCAGCGTCAGCTCGGCCGATGCACTGGCCAGGTTGTCAGCCATCGTCAGGGCTTTCAGCGAGCCCACCTGGATACCCTTGTACATGACTGGTGTACGGCCGGCCTGCAGGCCCTCGTAGTCGCTCAGCTTCACCTTTACCCGAATACCGGCCTGGGCCGCATCGAAGTCCTCATACAGACGGAACGGCAGGTTCGAGTCGGTGGGTGGGCTGTCCTTGCGGTGCTCCGGCGTGGCAAAGGCGATACCACCGGCGACAATGCTCGACAGCGACTCGCTACGCACTTTCACGCCCGAAAGCGAGGCATCGATGCTGACGCCGCTGGCGTTCCAGAAACGCGTGTGCTTGCGCACCAGGCTGGCATAGGCCGGCTCGATGAAGACTTTGATCTCGACGGTGCTCTGGTCCTCGGACAGGCGGTAGCTTTTAACCCGGCCAACCTGGATCTGCTTGTAGAACACGGGGCTGTCACGGTTGAGCGAGCCCAGCCGCTCGGCTTTGAGGGTCAGGTGCAGGCCCGGCTCGGTGTCCGACAGCGGCGGCGCCACTTTCAAGGCGGTAAAGCGCTTGGTGCGCTCCCCTTCCCCCGGGCTGACGGCGATGTAGTTGCCTGACACCAGTGTCTCAAGGCCGGAAATACCCGCCAGGCTGACGCTCGGCTTCACCAGCCAGAAACGCGTACCTTTGGTCAGATGAGGCTCGGCAGCCTTGTTCATCTCGATGGTGGCGATCACCCCCTGGTTCTCACCCTTGGCGTCGAGCACCAGGCTTACGACCTTGCCAACCGGCATGCCCTTGTAGATAACCTCGGTCTTGTTGGCGACGATACCCTCGCCCGACTCGAAGCGGACTTCAATTTCCACACCGGCATCACGGTAAGCCTGCCACGCAAGCCAGCCACCAATCATCAAGGCGATCAAAGGCAGGATCCAGATGGCCGACCAGTTCGAGGCTGGGCGGGTTTTAGCCGTTGGCAGGTCACTCATGGTCGTCATCCGACTCCGTGTTATCCCAAATCAGTCGGGGATCGAAAGTTAAAGCGGCAAGCATTGTCAGGATCACCACAGTTGCAAAGGCGACAGCGCCCAGATTGGCTTCGACACTGGCTATTCGGCCGAAATTCACCACCGCCACCAGAATGGCAATGACGAAGATATCGAGCATGGACCAGCGCCCAATGAATTCGATGAAGCGGTACATCAATATCCGTTGGCGCGCCGAAAGCGGTTGCCGACGCTGAACGGAGTACAACAGCAAGCCAATGCCCACCAGCTTGAACGTGGGCACCAGGATACTGGCAATGAACACCACGGCAGCAATCGGCACCATGCCATGCTTGAGCAAGGTGATGACGCCGGACATGATCGTGTCGGGGCTGCCTTGGCCCAGGGTGCTCACGGTCATGATCGGCAGCATGTTGGCCGGGATGTACAGGATCGAAGCGGCGATCAGCAGCGCCCAGGTACGCGCGATGCTGTTCGGCCGACGGGCATGCACGATGGCGCCGCAGCGTGTACAGGTTTGTGAAGTGCTGTCTGGCTGTTGCCTGTTCAGCTCGTGACATTCATTGCAGACAAGAATGCCTGCATCAATCGCCCGCATGCAGGTCCTCCCCTGATAGCGCACTCCAGATCTGGTGCGGTGACATCACCACTTCGAGCCACACCTGGATCAATAACAGGCTGATGAAGCAGAACAGCCCCAGGCCCACGGTCAGTTCGGCCAGGTCCACCAGTTTGACGATGGCCACCAGCACGCCCATGAAATAGACCTCGAGCATGCCCCAGTCACGCAAGTGGTGATAGATGCGGTAGAACAGCAGGCCAAAGTTACGCCCCACGTTCAGGCGGATGCTCAATAGAACGAACAACTGGCAGAGCAGTTTTGCCAGGGGTATGGCCATGCTGCAGAGGAAGACCACCACGGCCACACCGCGCATTTCCGAGTTGTACAGGCCCAGCACGCCACTCCAGACGGTATCGTCCGATGTCTGGCCAAGCAGGTGCAGCTGCATGATTGGCAGAAAATTGGCTGGCACAAACAGCAGCAAGGCGGTGAGTACCAAGGCCAGGCTGCGATTGACCACATTGTGCCGATGGGCGTAGAGCTCGTAGCCGCAGCGCGGGCATTGGGCCTTCTCATCATGCTGGAGCACGGGCTTGCGCAGCAGCAGGTCGCATTCATGGCAAGCGACAAGCTCGTCCAGCGGCAACTGGGCCAGGGTTTCAGGTTCGACAGGATTGGGCATATAGCGCTTCTGGGTAGGTGCGTGGGCCTATTCTAGTGTTCTGGCTCGAATTGTGGGAGTTGTGGAGGTTGTGGGCGAGCACGCGAAACTGGCGACGCGGTGGATGGCACCGGCTTTGCCGGTGTTCGTGGGTGAACCCGCTCCCACAGGGGGCGCGTATGCCGGGGAGTTTTTGCGCCACAAAGACAAAACCCCTACCTGCAGGCGCAGATAGGGGTTTTGCGAAATGAATCTTGACGATGACCTACTCTCACATGGGGAAACCCCACACTACCATCGGCGATGCATCGT